>JBDHXA010000053.1:0-19115 GCA_039810485.1 Chlorobiota bacterium
CCGAATAATAATTCTACAACATCACTTTTTGTTAGGTTCTCTCTAAACGACCAAACAATTTTCTCATCGGGTACTTTATCGCCAGATTCCAACCCTAAGAACTTTTTAAACTTAGCCTGTCAATTATCTGAAACTCCACTTGCTTGTCTCCAAGACCATAATAGCGTTGTAAAATCATAATTTTAAACATCATCACAACTTCAAAAGGTTTCGCCACTACTTTGTTTTTCTTTTCTGTATTTAACAACTTGGATTCTAACGTGTTGCGAAACATCTCAATATCAATAGCATTACTTATTCTTTCTAAAGGATTGCCAATTGCAGACAAACGCTCAATAGTATATTGCTCGTCAAACAATCCTTTTTTGCCATTGGTTTTATTCTCTTGTGACATCATATTGTTCTCGTGCTAATTTACACCCAAATATACATGTAATTATATGAATAACAATGTGTTAAATTATAGAACCCTCTTTAATTCTGTTGCATTTTTAAACCACAGATTCAATTGTGAAACAGCTGCATAGATTTTAAAAAATGCATAATAATTGCGCTGCTAAGAACATAGAATCAATAATCAAATTTACTGATAAAACTGAAAACTTTGTATTTTTGCACAGATGATTGGATAGTATATGTCATAGTTATTTTAAGGATGCTGATGGCAACATTTTTAGAACGTTTATCTCATTCTTCCATTTTGCTAAAGGTCTTGATGGCTGTTAGCGGATTAGGAATAATTGGATTTCTCATTGCTCATGTATCAGGAAATTTGCTGATGTTCAGCGGACCGGAGAAAATAAATGCTTATGCGCAGGGACTGCGTGATTTGGGTCCATTGCTATGGGTGGCTCGAATAGGCGTATTAGCATGTTTAATAGCGCATGTTTGGAGCGCAATCATGCTGGGAAAGCGCAATAGAATGGCGCGTCCAATTGGCTATAAGATGAAAAAGCCGTTGAAATCAACAATATTCTCCCGAACAATGATGCTTTCAGGGCTTACAATTTTTCTCTTTGCAGTTTTTCATCTTATGCACTATACTTTCGGCAAAGTGCAACCTGAATATTTTAATGGCGAATACACGCTGCATGGCGGACGCATTGTTCATGATGTGTATTCTATGGTTGTTTATGGATTCCAAAACCCAATTTATACGGTAACTTATATTTTTTGCATGACGCTTTTGGGCTTCCATTTAAGCCATGCGGTAACAAGCGTGTTTCAAACTTTTGGATTAAACAATATCAAGTATGCAAAATTTTTAAAACTTGTGGGACCAATCTTTGCAACTATTATAGTTATTGCATATTTATCAATTCCAATTTCAGTTGCTTTGGGCATTATAGAGCATAGGAATCAATCGAAGAATACAGCGAATATAAGCAATGACATAACTTACAAGGAGATTAAAAGATGAATTTGGACTCAAAAATACCCTCTGGACCTATTGCTGAAAAATGGACAAAACATAAATTCGACATGAAGCTTGTTAATCCGGCAAATAAAAGAAAATATACTGTAATTGTTGTTGGAACAGGACTTGCCGGCGCTTCGGCTGCGGCGACGCTTGCAGAACTCGGTTATAAAGTGCTGGCATTTACATATCACGACAGTCCGCGCCGCGCTCACAGCATTGCAGCGCAAGGCGGCATCAATGCTGCCAAGAATTATCCAAATGACGGCGACAGCGTGCATCGCCTATTCTATGACACTGTAAAAGGCGGAGATTTTCGTTCGCGAGAGGCAAACGTTCATCGCTTGTCAGAAGTAAGCGCGAATATTATTGACCAATGCGTCTCGCAAGGAGTGCCTTTCGCACGTGAATATGGCGGCTATCTTTCAAACCGATCTTTTGGAGGAGCGCAAGTTTCTCGCACTTTTTATGCCCGCGGTCAAACAGGACAGCAACTATTGCTTGGCGCTTATGCTCAATTGAACAAAGAAATTGACAAAGGTGGCGTTACAATGTTCTATCGCAAAGAAATGCTAGACTTAGTGATCGTAAACGGCCATGCTCGAGGCATAATAACCCGCGATTTAATAACCGGAAAAATTGAGTCGTTTGCCGGTGATGCAGTTTTGCTTTGCACGGGAGGTTACAGCAATGTTTTTTACCTTTCCACGAATGCAAAGGCATGCAATGTTACCGCTGCTTATAGAGCTTATAAGCGCGGGGCTGGATTTGCCAATCCTTGTTATACTCAAATTCATCCGACTTGTATTCCGGTTAGCGGCGACCATCAATCAAAGCTCACTTTGATGTCTGAGTCGCTAAGAAATGACGGCCGTATTTGGGTGCCGAAAAAAGGAGGAGATCAGCGTTCTCCAAGTCAAATTCCAGAAAACGAGCGCGATTACTATCTTGAACGAAAATATCCAAGTTTCGGCAATCTTTCGCCGCGCGACATTGCTTCGCGGAGTGCGAAAGAAGCATGTGATGCCGGACGCGGTATCGGGCCGGGCGCGCGAGGAGTTTATCTCGACTTTGCCGATTCGATAGCGCGACTTGGAAAACAGGTAATCGAAGAACGCTATGGCAACCTTTTCGAAATGTATGAGCGCATAACAGGAGAAAATCCATATAACGTTCCAATGCGCATTTATCCGGCTCCACACTATACAATGGGCGGGATTTGGGTGGATTACAATCTTATGAGCACAATACCGGGATTGCATGTTCTCGGCGAAGCTAATTTCTCCGATCATGGAGCCAACAGATTAGGCGCAAGCGCCCTCATGCAGGGATTAGCTGATGGATATTTTGTTATTCCTTACACAATAGGTCATTATTTCGCTTCTTCCGGTCAAGGCAAAATAACTGCCGACGCTCCAGAATTTAAACAAGCTGAGCAGCAAGCTGCGGAGAAAATAGCCGCATTGTTGAATATACACGGTAAACGCACTCCAACGTCTTTTCACCATCAATTGGGCAAATTAATGTGGGATAAATGCGGAATGGCTCGCAACGAGAAAGGATTGCAGGAAGCGTTAAATGAAATTCCAAGCATTCGCGAGGAATTTTGGAATAACCTTTTTGTTCCAGGCAGCGGTTCGGAGCTAAATCAATCTTTGGAACTTGCCGGACGTGTAGCTGATTTCCTTGAATTTGCCGAAGTGCTTTGCAACGACGCATTGCATAGGAACGAATCATGCGGCGGACATTTTCGAGAAGAGTATCAAACATCCGAAGGCGAAGCCAAGCGCGACGACGAAAATTATTCTTATGTTGCCGTATGGGAATTTAATGGCAAAGGAAACAAGCCATTGCTCAATAAAGAGCCACTACAGTTTGAAAATGTTCATCTTTCGGTACGGAGTTATAAATGAAAGTTACCCTTGAAGTATGGCGGCAGAAATCTTCTGAAAATGGCGGAAAAATGGTCTCTTATGACGTAGATGATATTACTCCAGATATGTCATTTCTCGAAATGCTCGATGTGTTAAACGAGCGTTTATTGCAAAAAGGCGAGGATTCCATTGCCTTCGACCATGATTGTCGAGAGGGCATTTGCGGAATGTGCTCTCTGATGATCAACGGTATGCCGCATGGTCCAGAACGAGCTACCACAACATGTCAATTGCATATGCGCAAATTTCATGACGGTCAGCATATTACTGTAGAGCCATGGCGTGCTTCAGCTTTTCCCGTTCTCAAAGATTTAGTCGTAGATCGCAGCGCTTTCGACAGAGTAATGCAAAAAGGAGGATATATATCGGCTAATACTGGCAATGCACCAGATGCCAACGCTATTCCCATTTCAAAAAAAGATGCTGATATTGCAATGGATGCAGCCGCTTGCATTGGTTGCGGAGCATGTGTTGCTGTATGCAAAAATTCTTCAGCAATGCTTTTTGTTGCTGCAAAAGCATCGCATCTAGCCCATTTGCCTCAAGGCCAGCCCGAGCGGTATGACCGAGCGCTTAAAATGATGGAACAAGCTGATGATGAAGGATTCGGCAGCTGCACAAATACTTATGACTGTGAGGCGGCTTGCCCCAAAGAAATCAGCGTGCGTCATATTGCACAGCTAAATAAAGATTATTTACATGCAGCACTTTTTGGCAAATAGTCAAATAATTTTATCAAAATATTGAGCAGGCCGTTTCGGAAAATCAATGCCGAAATGTCTTTCTTTGCCAAGAAACTAAGGAATTGTCAAATTGACATGAAATTAAGATAAAAGAAAAGGTGTGAGACATATGGAATATGCATATTGACTGTTGAATAAGTTACTTGCATATTAAGATGATATGTAATAATATATTGCATATCACCTCGAAAATATATTGCTCTGGCAATATGACGATAGAATCATAGAAATATAAGTAATTTTATGCAATTATGACCAAAGTTTCATTGTTTAATTTAATAACTTTTTGTAAGTTGACAAATTCCTGTGTTGGGGGACTCAGGTTTTACTGTTCGCAACTGCGAGCAGAGATGTTGTTTTGAAACGATGCAAAGGAGGCACCCCCTTATGCCAAACGTTAATAAAAGGACTCTTTTCGTAGCCTTCGGCGAGGCGTTAACTACAATAATAACAGCTAGTTTGCTTAGTGCTTCGGTAAATTCAAATACACTTGGAGATTTGGCTGCTCCGGTCATCAAATCAAAACTAATTCAATATCGCTCTGAACTCTCGACATTTAGCCCGATAATTGATTCTGACATCCAACCAGATATAGAGCAAATTGGAAAAGGTTCATGGTATGGAGGCGAATTTCACAAGCGTAAAACTGCTAGCGGAGAACGCTTCGATATGTATGGATTTACAGCAGCACACCGATCTTTGCCTTTTGGCACCATAGTTCGAATTACTGATTTGACCACAGAGAAAACAGTTTTAGTTTGCATAAACGACCGCGGACCTTTTATTCGAACTAAGATTATAGATCTTTCCAAAAAAGCTGCGCAATCACTTGGCGGCACTTTAAAAAATTTAAAATTAGAAGCATACCTGCCTGGCAAAGCGCTTGCTTCCTTCGATGCAGAGAATAAAGACGAACCGGATACAATTGTCGGATTCGGAGCTGACATGCAGCTTAAGTCCTTGATAGTTGAAGATGATGCGCTATGGTCATATACAGAAACATTTAGCGACGCCATTTCAATTCAAAAAGAATTGACATCTCGGTTCCCAGACCACGAAGCGATAATTTCTCCTGCAAACCTGCCATCAGCTGAAGGACGATATGCTGTATTTCTTGTGCCTATGTCGCTTGCAAATCATCAGGCAATCAATCGAAGCAATATATTCTAAGCAAGCAATATATTCTAAAATTCATGTGGAAATATAATCTTTCCTTTGTATCTTGCATCGAATTTTCTTTGTATTTTCGTTTCTTTACATTAGTTAATTAGTATGAATCTCGTTACGCTTCGCATAATTCTTTTTATATTAGCCGGCTCGCTTGCCTTGCAAAGCTATCAATGCAGTTCTCCTGATTTCACTACTGGAAAAAGCAAGTTTAACAATCGCGATTTTGCAGGTGCAAATGATTATTTAACGAAAGAAGTGCAAAAAAATCCCGGAAATGCCGAGGCGTGGCTATTGCTTGCAAGAACTCGCAAAGCATTAGTTCCGCCGGATTTCAAGGGTGCGGCAGACGCATTGACTGAAGCAGAAAAAAATGCGGCTTCTGTCCACACCAAAGCCGATTTGGCGCGTGAATCTTATTACCTTTGGGTGGATTTGTATAACGCCGGCATCAATGAATATAATGATTTTTTTAAATCTTCAGAAAATGGCAATCCTCAGCATGTAAGCGCGCTTCTGGACATGGCTTCGATTTTACGCCCGGAAAATGCAGACGTATACACATTAAACGCTGCGGTCTACCTCGACAAAAAAGACACTTCACGCGCATTATCTTACCTTGCCAAATATGTGGAAGAAACAAAAAACAATTATGATTTTGCTGTTTCTCACAAATTCTCTAATAAAACAAAACGTGCAAATATTATAACAGAGTTTGGAAATCCATTGATGACCAAAGGTCAGAAATATGGTAAAGATTCTGTTTTGATTGATAAATTCACTGTTGACGGCAAAGAAACTTATGTCTATTCCGTGTTGCGCAAAGAAGGCAGTTTCATAGTTGATGGCTGGAACTATAACTTGCCATCTGCTCGCACCGATGCTGAGAAAGAACGATACACTCCATTCGACATTCGTCCATATATTCAACTTGCTGCTATTCATTATAATCGCAAAGAGTTTGATCCTGCATTGAAATATATTGATCTTGCAGCTGCCATTGACCCAGCTGACGACCAAACAAACGAGTTGCGAGTTGCTATTTATGAAGCGCAAGGAAAAACGGCTGAAGTATTGAAATCTTATGAAGAAATATTAAAGACCGATCCCAATAATACTGTCGTTCTCTCCAATTATGGAGCTATGCTCAATCGTGCTGGCAACTTTGACAAAGCAATTGAGCAGTTGGAAAAGGTGCTGGCGTTAGATCCCAATAATGAGAACGCTTTATTTAACATCGCAGCAGCATATAAAAATAAAGCAAGCGAAGTACAAAAATCTGAAAAGCAAAAAGCGGACGCAACGCCTAAATATAAAGAAAATGAGGAATTGTATTTTCCATCTTTGCGGAAATCAGCAGAATATTTCCAGCGATACAAAAATATGCCAGCACATCGCACAGAATTTGCTGTACTGCAGCAGCTTGCAAATGTGTATGAAGTTGTAAGAGACAAACCTAAGCTAAAAGAAATAATTGCAGAACTTGAGTCAGTTGAATTTGCCAATGAGAATAATGCGGCATATTACAACCTTATGGGCTCACTTTACCTTAAGCAAAATCAGATAGACAAATCAAAAAAATACTTTGACAAAGAAACTGAATTGTTAAAAAAATAATTTTGGCGATTATTTATTATTTTATTTAATCTTTATTTACGGAGCATTTTTCCATGTCGGAAACACAACAGCAACCCCAACAAATCAGCATCGAGTTAGGAGAGCGCGAAGCAGAAGGTATTTATTCAAATCTGGCAATTATCAGTCATTCACCGGCTGAATTTGTTGTGGATTTTACACGCATCCTTCCGAATATTCCCAAAGCCCGCGTGCATGCGCGCATAATCATGACACCGCAGCATGCCAAAATGCTCATGTTTGCATTAGGTAATAATATTCGTCAATACGAAGAGCAATTCGGAGAAATTCCGCTTGATAATCAATCTGTGCCGCAAGCAGAAATAACGGAAACAATCAACTAATTCCGACAAAAATTAATAAGCCGTGTGTTTCTATGCGAAATACACGGCTTTTTTTATATCTTCGCAGTAAATATTTAGGCATGTTTTTATCTTTATAAAAGGTATGATTATGATATCGGGAAATTATGTTCTTATCCTACATACTCATTTGCCTTATGTATTGCATCATGGAAATTGGCCTCATGGCTCCGATTGGCTGTGTGAAGCAGTCGCTGAATGTTATATTCCGCTTCTAAATGTATTTCACGAGCTTTCAGATGAAGGAATAGTTCCGAATATCACAATTAATATGTCGCCGGTTCTTTGCGAGCAATTAGAGCATGCAGATTTTGGCAGCTTGTTTGACGAATATTGCTCTACAAAAATTCGGCTTGCCTCTGAGGATGAAAAATATTTTCGCAAACATAGAGCGGATCCTCACCAGGTATATTTAGCGAATTTTTGGCAAGAGTGGTATGCAAAACGCAAATATGAATTTCATAATAAATACGGCGGCTCGATTGTAAAATCATTGCGTCATCTGCAAGACAATGGATTGATAGAGATCATAACTTGTGCAGCAACTCACGGTTATCTTCCTTTGCTCGGCGATGATTGCAGCGTTGGATTGCATTTAAAAACTGCTGTTGAAAATTATCAGAAGCACTTTGGCTGTCACCCAAAAGGCGCTTGGATACCAGAATGTGCATATCGTCCCACCTATCCATGGCGAACATATCTGCCTGTGGAATATTATAGCAGCTTGCATCAACGAGCCGGCATTGAAGAGGCGCTCTACAATGCTAGTTTGAATTTTTTCGTTGTTGATCAGCCAAGCATAACCGGCTCTAAAACAATTGGCTTCTTGGAGTATTCACACGATGGCTCAACGTTGTTGAAGCCCTATTACGGCAATACCGACAAAACGCCATTGCGCCTTTTTAATGTGCAATCTGAGCAAAACACTACATTAAAGTCATCCGTAGCATTTGCAAGGCATCAAAAAATTGCAATGCAAGTGTGGAGCGGTGATTCCGGCTATCCGGGTGATCCTGCCTATCTTGATTTTCATAAGAAACATTACACATCTGCACTCCGATATTGGAGAGTAACAGACAATAAGGCGGATATGATGTATAAATTGCTCTATGCACCAGATTGGATTGAAGACAGAGTAAATATCCATGCATTTCATTTTATAAAATCTATTGAAAATTCATTGATGTCATATAAGGCTGGCTCTGGGAAATTAGGGATAGTTTGCACCCCGTTTGACACCGAGCTTTTCGGTCATTGGTGGTTTGAAGGGCCGCGCTTTTTGAAGGCAGTGTTGCGCGGGCTGCATCATTCTCCGTTTGTAAATACAGCTACTGCCTCGCAGCATCTGGCTGTTGCGCATCCGGCGGAAGTAATTGCAATGCCTGAAAGCACATGGGGGCGCGGCAATCATCACGATGTTTGGATGAGCGATGACACTAAATGGACATGGAAAGCAATATACTCGGATGAATACCGCTTCCGAAAATTGTTAATACAATATCCGCCCAAAACTATGAAATCGGCAATGAAGCGCATTCTTACTCAAGCTATGCGCGAGTTGCTTCTTTTGCAATCGTCCGACTGGCAATTCCTTATTTCTACTTTCTCTGCCAAAGATTATGCAGAACAGCGTTTCGTATCACACCATTCGGACTTTAACCTTCTTTGCGATATGGCTATTAGTTATGCTAGTAGAAGTAAACTGACAAAGGACGACAGTACAATATTAGAAGAAATTGAAAATAGAAATTCAATATTTTCAGAGATAGATATTGAATGGTGGTCAGCAAATCCTTTTGCCGCAAGCGAAGCTAAAATGAATGTAAGCATGGACAACACGAAAAAAGAGCCGAAGAAAAAAGTTGCAATATCTGTAAAGCAAAGCGGTTATGGAAAGAATGATAAAAAATCTTCCGCTATTTTATCTGCAAAAGCTAATGCTAAGTCCAAAAAAAGTAAAAAATAACGAACTGGCTATAATTGATTAGATATATGATTTATGTTTATATCATCTGAACAGATTGACATTCGACCGATTTTGTTTGTTGATCTTGACGGAACGCTTCTTCGCACTGATACATTATGGGAATCGTTGTTTTTATTAGTCAAAACATCGCCGATATCGTTATGCATGTTGCCATTATGGATAGCTCGTGGGAAAGCAGTGTTTAAAGAAGAAATTGCAAGACGAACAATTCCTGACATTGAAACGCTTCCAATCAGCGAATCCGTCAAAAAATACATAGAAATTGCAAAAGCGAATGGATCTACAATTATTCTGGCAACGGCAGCTCATCGTTCAATTGCAGAGCAAGTTGCTTCCTACTTAGGATTGTTTTCGGAAATTTTGGCTACAAATGGAGACACAAACTTAAAATCGGAAGCTAAAGCGCATGCAATACAGCTTCGCGCGGGAAATACTCCTTTCGATTATATTGGAAACGCAACATCAGATATTCCGATATGGACGGCTGCAGGAAGAGCAATTATTGCAAACCCTAATACAATATTTCTCAAAACAATTTCTAATAAAATTACAACGCTAATTCTTGCCGATAAGCGTAGAAGCTTACCTGCCGCCATTTTGAAAGAAATTCGTTTGCATCAATGGATTAAAAACGGACTGATATTTCTTCCAGCTGTATTGGCTCATCGCACTGACAAATATATATTTTTACAGTCACTTTTTGCATTCTTATCATTTAGTTTTTGCGCATCCGGCGTTTATGTACTCAATGATTTACTTGATGCGACAGCAGATAGGAAGCATCCTGCAAAAAGGAAGCGACCATTTGCCTCGGGTGATTTGTCTTTATGGATGGGATTGATATTGTTTCCCGCCCTTTTTATTTGTTCAGCTTATATTTCGCTCTGGACTACACCTGATTTCAGAGCAATATTAATGCTTTATGCAATTACTACCACGGCTTATTCTTTTTATCTCAAGCGGCTTCCCGTTTTGGATGCGCTTGTTTTGGCCGCTTTGTACAGCATGCGTCTTTATGCCGGCTCGGCAGCCACGGATGTTAAAATATCTCAATGGCTTGCGGTATTTTCAATGTTTGTCTTTGTTAGCTTGGCTTTTGTGAAACGCTATACTGAATTATTGCGAAACAGTGCCAAGTCCGGTGAAATTCACGGAAGGGGTTATCGTGCAAATGATGCCGAAATGATAGCTTCATTCGGAAGCGCTAGCGGCTATCTTTCTGTATTGGTAATCGGGTTGTATTGCTATAATCCTGAGATTACTTCTTTGTATTCTCGGCCTGATCTGCTGCTTATTGTTGGAATTTTGCATTTATTTTGGATTTCACGCATTTGGCTGTTAGCGCATCGCGGTGAAATGGATGACGATCCTATTTCTTTTACTCTTCGAGATTCAATTAGCTATATTATTGGGATTCTAGCGGTTGCAGTAGTTTTATCTGCATTGTAAATATGAAGAATAATGAAATAATAGATGAAGTTCAATCATGGGGGCGCTACCCTTTGCATTCTCCTTTGCGAGTTGAAACTCCTGCATGGAGAAACGATATTTCGTTGGCTTATCAAGAAAATATACTGGGCTTTGGAAATGGGCGAAGCTATGGCGACTCTTGCCATAATTCAGGCGGAGTTATTATACATTGCGCCCTGCTTAACCGAATGCTTGCATTCGATGAAACTACAGGCGTTCTTACATGCGAAGCAGGAGTTTTATTAGCTGATATACTTGCTGAATTTGTGCCGCGCGGCTGGTTCCTTTCGGTAACGCCCGGCACAAAATATGTAACTGTTGGCGGAGCAATTGCTAATGATGTTCATGGTAAAAATCATCATTGCGCCGGCACTTTTGGATGTCATACATTGCGATTTGGGCTGCTGCGCTCTGACGGCGAAGAGTATGTATGCTCGCCCGATACTCATGCTGATCTTTATAGGGCTACGATTGGAGGTATGGGGCTTACCGGCATTATCACTTGGGCTGAAATTCGTCTGCGAAAAATAGAAACTCCCTTTATTGCTATGGAATCGCAGAAATTTTCATCTCTTGATGAATTCTTTGAATTATCTAATTATATTGATTCGCGGTTTCCATATACAGTTTCTTGGACTGATTGCGCATCGTATCGTAATTTCGGACGCGGAATTATGATGGCTGGCGAACATGCCGTCCCTTCTTATGATTTGCCTAAAATTCCTCGTGATAGAAAAATAACTTTTCCTTTTGACGCGCCTTCTTGGATGATGAAAAGATATGCTTCTTTAGGATTTAATATTGCCTACTATCATTCGCATTTTGCTAAAATTCGCCATAAACTGTCATATATTGATCATTTTTTCTATCCGTTAGATGCAGTATTGCACTGGAATCGAATTTATGGCAAACGCGGATTTTTACAGTATCAATTTCATGTTCCGTTTTCTTATGGAAGAACGGTTGTAAGCGATATAATCAATAGGATTGCGCGGTCTGGAGAAGGAAGCTTTCTGGCAGTGCTTAAGATTTTTGGCTCTATTAAATCTTCCGGCATTATGTCATTTCCGCGAGAAGGAATAAATTTGGCGCTAGATTTTTCATATCGAGGCGCAAAAACTCTGTCATTCCTTTCTCTGCTCGATGAAATTGTGGCAGAAGCTGGCGGAGCGGTATATCCCGCAAAGGATGCGCGAATGAGTGGTGCTTCTTTTCGTCGTTTTTATCCGCAATGGGAAGAATTTGCCGCTTATATTGACCCTAAATTCAACTCTGATTTCTGGCGAAGAGTTACAGAAAGCTAATGCAATACGCGCTTATTGTTGCTGCGTTTGATAATCATTGAAAAGCAAAAGTAAGATTGAAATTGCGAACAAGCTGTTTCTCACCGAATTTCGATTATTGTAACTCCTTCGCCGCCTTCGCTTATCGCGCCGTTGCGATAGGATTTTACAGACGGATGCTTTCGTAAATGATCATGTATGGCAGTGCGTAAAGCGCCAGTGCCTTTGCCATGTATAATAGTAAGAGTTTCGAGATTTGTTACTACTGCATCTGAAATAAAGATTTCAAGCTCTTTTATACATTCTTCAGCCCGCTGACCACGCACATCAAGAGTTGCTTTAGCGTCAAATTTTATAAATCCTCCGGTACTATTGCGCTTTATTGCTTCTTTTTGTTTTGATTTTGGAGCAGGGAAGAGATTTGCAAGAGCTGTTTTGAACTTTAATCCGTTAAATTCCACTATTGCAGAGCTGCTTTCCTCATGAACCACAATTGCAACGCCTACTTCATTCGAGCCGTTCATCATTACGGCATCGCCTTGCTTAATTTCATTGGCTTTAGAGTCGGAAGCTATCTCGCGATGACGATGTTTTTCGGCGTCTCGCTGAATACTTTCTTTTGCTTTATCAAATTCTCGTTTTATCTCCGTTGCAGCTTTTTGCTGCTCTCGTATTTCTCTAACTGTCTGCTCGACCAATATATTAGCTCTGCTGACAATATCAGATGCCTGTTGTCGAGCTTGTTGTAAAACTTCTCCTTTTTTTTGTTTGAAGTCATTGTTTCGCTGCTCGTAATCTTTGCGAATGCGCTCAGCCTTTTCATGCTCCACAGCGGCAGCTCGCGCCGACGCTTCTGCTTCAATTTTATAGCGTTGAAGTGCGGCAATGCTTTTTTCAAGTTCCGAATGACGATCTCCAAGGTACACAAGAGCTTTATCTAAAATATGCTGCGGAATGCCAACCGAGTGCGCAAGAGCAAAGGCATAGCTGTTTCCGGGTATTCCTGATAAAAATTTATAAGTAGGCGCAAGATTGTATTCGTCGAACTGCATGGAAGCGTTGCGAATTTCAGGGCGAGAGAGAGCGTAGCTTTTGAGTGATGATTGGTGAGTGGTTACTACAAAAAATACATTGCGTTCTATCATGCTGTCGAGAATGCCAGCTGCAAGAGCGCTTCCTTCGTGCGGGTCAGTTCCAGAGCATATTTCATCAACAAGTACAAGAGTTTGAGAAGAGCAGTGAGATAAAATTTCACGCAACCGAACAATTTGACTGCTGAAAGTGCTTAAATTGTTTTCGATTGACTGATGATCGCCGATTGCGCTAAAGATTGTTCGGATATTCGTGGATAATTCGCCAAGAGGAAAAATGCCGGAAAGCGCCATGGCAATATTTAATCCAATGCTTTTTAGAGCAACGGTTTTGCCTCCGGCGTTTGGACCCGATATCAGATGTCCGCGCTCGTTTTGGGTAAATTCAATAGAAAGCGGAACGGGCTTTTGACCTTTCGGCAAAATCAGCAATGGATGAACAATATTTCTTATTTCGATATAATTTTCATCGTTAATTGTAGGTTTAATTCCTCCGCGCTCTGTTGCATAACGAGCTTTGGCACATATAACCTCCACATAGCCAAGCGTTTCTACTGAATGTAGAAATTGTCGCGCTTCGCCGCCTACTTCGCCGGTCAAAGTCGTTAATATTCTAATAATTTCTCTCTCTTCATCAGCAAACAGCAAAGACAATTGGTTGTTTGCTTCAAAGATTTCTGTTGGTTCAAGAAAAACCGTGCCTCCGGTTTGTGAGACGCCGTGAATGATTCCGGGAATTTGTCGTTTAAATTCATTTTTAATGGGAAGGACATATCTGCCATCACGTTGAGTTACATACTCTTCCATTGCTAAATCATCTTCGATAACTTTTGCAAGGATTTTTTTGATTCTATTGCGCAATCGTGCTGAAGTTTCTAAAATTTCGCGTCGTATTGCAGCAAGTTCGCGGCTTGCCGAATCTCTTACATGACCGGTCTCGTCGACAGCATCGGAGATATGGTGCTCGAGAAAGCGATTTTCATGCAGAAATGAAGTAAATTTTGCCATTGACGGGTAGATGTCGGCATTTTGACGAAAATATGCTGCTACCATGCGAGATACACGAATAGCATCAAGAATTTTCAATAATTCTGAAGGAGTCAAATACGCATTGCTCACAAAGGACTTATGCAATTGCGGGCGAATATCGTCGAATCCGTCGAGAGGGAGCGTTTCATTTTTCATAAAGAGGGTGCGAACCTCTTCTGTGCGCTGTAATTCTTCTCGAAGCATGTCTGCATTATCCATTGGCGCGAGATTAGTAATAATCTCGATGCCAAGCGTTGAAAAGCATCGTTGCGACACTTGTTTTAGCACGGTATGGTATTCCAATTCGGCGAGCGATTTCTTGAGAAGATCGAGTTCGGAGGCAAAAGGCGTAGAATTCATTAATAGTTATGTCAGTTGAAAAATTTTAGGCGAGAAGTTGCTTTACTATTTGCTGTACTACAGTTCCATCGGCTTTGCCGCGCATTTCTTTCATGGCAATTCCAATTACTTTGCCAAAATCTTTCGCACCAGCGGCTCCAGTTCCTGCAATGATTTTTTTTACAGTTTCAGCAATATCTTCTTCGGATAATTGTTTTGGCAGAAATTCCATGATGATGGAAAGTTCTTGCTCTTCTTTTTCAATAAACTCAGGTCTGTTGGCGCTTCGCGCCATTTCGATGGCGTCTCGTCGTTGTTTGGCAGCACTCAGCAGAATTTTCTGCTCGTCTTCGGCGTTCATTTCTCTACCTGCGCCGCTCTTGCTGAAAGAAATAATTCCAGCGCGGATAGAGCGCAAAGTCTCAAGACGAAGTTTGTCGCCGCTTTTCATGGCTGTCTTCATCTCTTCGTTGATAGTTGTTTCTAAGCTCATATTATTGTTGAAGTTTGGAAGAAAATAGTATTTGACGAATATAATGGAATCTGTGAAATTGCTTTGTGTTAATTATTGGGCGGATTCAACACTGAAGTGCAACACTTTTGTAATTGTCAGTAAATACTTGAATTGGAGTTTTCCATCCAAGTATTTTTCTTGGACGGTTGTCTATGCGTCTCATTGCCTCTGTAAGTTCATCATCTTCTACTGATAGAAGCTCTCGCTTTTTAGGGAAATACTGTCTGATTAGTCCATTGGCATTCTCGTTTGTTCCGCGCTCCCAAGAGTGATATGGATGGCAAAAATATGTTTCGGCTGATAATGATTTCGCTATGGTTTCATGATTGCTAAACTCTTTGCCGTTATCAAATGTCAGTGTGCGAACATGCTGCTTGTACGGCAAAAGCAAGTCAATAATGGCTGATGTAACGACCTCAGATGCTTTGCTTGCAACAGATGCTATAAGCGTTATGAGACTCTTGCGCTCGACTAAGCTGACCAATGCTCCCTTATGGGATTTGCCGATAATTGTGTCTGCCTCCTAATGACCAAACTCTTTGCGATTCTCAACCGAGCCGGGGACGCTCTTCTATGCTCTTGCGGTTCGGTATATGACCGCGCAAGTCCTTGCCAATGCCTCGCTTCCGGTTTTTCTTGCGCGAATGGCGAAGATGCCGATACAATGTGCCCGACGCTTTCTTGTTTGACCATATATATTGATAAATACGCTTATGTCTTTACGCGAAGTCCAATGCGCAAAAGATCGTGCGAAATCTGTTCAGGACTCAAGTCGAAACATATCAGATCCTCTACAATAGAGAGCAGTTCGCCTTTGAATTTGAGAGCTTTGCCTTGACGGCGATAGCGCTCTTGATATTTCGACTGCGCTTGCTTATGCCTAAATCCTCTTTCGCTTTATTGCGGCGCAATTCACGGCTGAGAGTTGATGGAGAAACCCCATTGTTTGTGCTGCAATGCTTCGCAATGAAGCTTTATTCTTATGCATGATTTCAATTTCGTATCTTTGCTCTTGGGTTAGGTGTTTATAGACGCTGGGCATATTGCGCTCCGTTTGTGATAAACTCGTCGCTGAGTTGTTGCACTATGACACTTAACCCAACTTTTTATTTATTAAATCTGTTATACTTCACTGTTGTATCTGCCAAATTCATTAAAATTATTTTGCTAAATTTAACTTTGTCATTATTCTTTGGCATCTTCTACTTAACTGAAATCGTACCGGAATATTTTTCCATTTCAAACGACGGTATTTTATCAATGTATTTCGCCATGCCGATCGAGCGCAGCATATATGGCGGAAATACGCGATAATACAAGCGCACATCAAGCGTGATTGTTGCTCCGTTGCGCTGTGGAACTGGAATGTTAAAATAGCTTATGCGCGAATCAAAAGCCGGTATTGTACGGTCTAAAAGATAATCTGCTTGCCAAGAAAAAGGCGCTTTGGCGCCATGCTTGTACACAGTCGATGTATAAAGCACAAGATTGCTGTCAAACGGCGTTCTACCCTGGCGAACCTCGTCGCTATTTCCATCGCATAAATCGCCATTTTTATCTAAAAGACCGGTTGTGAACAAAGTGTCGCCGCGCTCGTCTTTGGCTATAACAGCAATCCACATTTGACGTTGAAAAGTTGGTCCGGAAGGTATGCTGTGACCGGTCAGCACATTCATCACATTTATCTTTATAGGCAAGTTTTTGGCTGATGCGCTTACAGTCGCTTCCGACTGCACATCCATTTTTACGGAATAATTCAATACTTCTTGTATTTCTGCCATTCGCTCTTCTTTTCCCGGAAAGTCAACAAGCGGTATATTTACAGAAATCATTGAGTGGTGATGAACGCGATCGCGTTCTGGTCCGCCTGTGGCTGCGGTGCCGCGATAGAACTTCATGTGGCAAGATTGGCAGGAAATTTCTCTTCCCGGAAACGGGCTGTGAGTCCACTCGGTATATGTTCGCTCTAACAAATATCCGTTGGGCAAATACATGTCATGACATTTCATACATGCTTCCGACGTGCTGAAAGAGCTGTCGTAAAGTGATGTGTGATATGGCGTTGCCATCGGATCCTTTATCGAACCGCGTCGAACTCCGTCGCCGGTAAAGCGCATTGAATTTGAGTTCGGAGGTTGATTGGGCGATAGTTGATGGCATACGTCGCAGGATATGCCATGAGCTGTTACCGGCGATATTTTATTCAGCGAAGCAATATCGGGAATATTGTCGACCAAAATGGCGGTCGGGCTGTGACATTCTATACACAGCTGTCCATACTCGCCCAGATTGCCTCCTGCATGAGCCAAGCGTATGCTGTCTAAAATAAGGAACGCAACATCTTTCATGGAATATGCATGCATGGATTTGCTCCATTCATCGAAATGCTGCGGATGGCAGCTTTTACATTCTTCAGGATTGGCAAATGCCTTGCGATACATTTCCGTAGAATCCTTTTTTGAAGGGCCTGGAGAATTGGCAGAATCTTCTTTGCAGCCGCCGCTCCAAAAAGAAAGGAGTATTATAATGGCAGCAATGCTGCTACGGCAAAGTGCGAACAACGCGCAATCCATTGCCGATGCTCGGTTTCGAAGTGTATTGACTGTCACGATATGATAACCGCATTGTGAAAATTTCGTTTAGAAAGCTGCCGCCGCGAACAACGCGGCGAGTTCCTGCAAGAGGACCTGCTGGATTGATGACGGGCGACGTTTGATAGTAAATACCATCGTATAAATCCCAGCAGAATTCAGCAACATTTCCCATTGCATCATAGAGCCCGAATGCATTTGGTTGTTTGCGTCCTACATTATGCGTAGCGTCAAGAGCATTTGCGCAGTACCAAGCAATAGGATCGAGCGACGGATCTGGAGGATAACAACCTTGCGTTGCCGGTAAAAAATCGCCAAAATAACAGTCGGTTGCGGCTCCTGCTCGAGCAAAATATTCCCATTCCGCCTCGGTTGGTAAGCGATATCCGTTTGCGTTAAAATCACATGCAATAGTGTCGCCTCGCATTGAATAACAGGGTTTATATCCAGCGCGTACCGACAAACGATTGCAAAAATCTATCGCGTCGTTCCACGTTAGGTTTTCTACCGGCAAAGAATCGCCGACAAACCACGAAGGCGAATATCCCATCACAGCGCGCCATTCCGACTGCATAATTTCATATTTGCCTACTTCTAAATTTCTGGAAATAATCACAGAATGAACGGGCTGTTCGTAGTAGTTTTTAAGCGAGCCCATTTTAAACTCACCGGCGGGAATTGCGATAGTGGCAATAATAGGAAAACCTGATCTAATATTCACTCGAAATATATCGCCTGCCAAAATCAGTCCAGAGATGTTGTCATAGAGCTTTATGCGAACATAATACCAGCCATCCTGTGTAAACTTTAGGCGCACCGGCTGTAGCGAAGTTAACGCTGCAACAACGGAATCATCAAGCATCCACACATATTTTGGATTTTTCGGTGCATTTTCGACAGATGCCGAAAATTCGTATTCTAAATTTGGAACGCCTTCTGCCGCCGACGGCTGCGAAGTAATTTTAATAGATGGTTTAGGCGTTGGTGCAACTGCGCCATCATCTCCACAGCTAAAAAGCAATGCGAATAGAATAGAAGCTACTATTATGAAAAAAGCATTTTTTTCAGCTAAAATGTATGTCATTGCGGTATGGCGTCGAAAGCAATTTTTAAGCTGCGTTTTATACAGAGTTGGCAGCGATGAAGAAAAATATTCTGACAAAACTCAAGAAGCGACAAATTTCATTATGCTTGCACGAAGAATATCTCAAATTATTAAAAAACATTGCAACAGCCAAAATTCGCGAAAATTCTAAAAAACTAAGAAAAATAGTTTTGTACTATTGCAGCGGTTTTTAGGAAATCAACCAAGATTCAAATAAAAACATCAAGCAAGTATTTCGGATGCAAAAAGTGCGGTGATGCTGGAAAACAAATAGTTAAAGCAGAGGCATCGCGGCAAAATACTTCTTGCCTTGCCTGAATCATAGATTAAAATGAATATTAATTTACGAGCCCACTCCGAAAAGTCGGGTAAAAAAACATAGATAATCAGCTGTTAAATTGCAATATCGCATTTGTTTTCAAACTAACAGAAAAATATGGTAATACTT
>JBDHXA010000054.1:0-18725 GCA_039810485.1 Chlorobiota bacterium
AAAACAAATGCGATATTGCAATTTAACAGCTGATTATCTATGTTTTTTTTATCCGACTTTTCGGAGTGGGCTCATTTCTTTTTGATAACTTTGTACAAATCGGTCGGCGGCTATTACAATTGCGAAACCGTTATCGGCAAGTTTTACGAGCAGCGAGCCGAATGGACAACTTAATAAATAAATAAGCAATGGACGAAAAGATTAAAGTCAGACTGACATTTACAAAGTGGATATTATTCACAACACTCGGATGGGTTGTTGGATTTATTTTAGCATTAATGATTGCTGAACCTCTTGATAAAATTAACTTAGGTTTTTTCGGACTTGGGCTTGGAATCGTAACAGGTATCGGATTAATGCAATGGATAATTTTAAGAAGGCATACGAGTATTGATAGCAGATGGATGTGGCTTGCGATTGCAGGAATGGGGAGTTCATTTCTTCTGTTCGATGTTATTATTGTTATTTTAAAAGCAATTGGTTTTAAATATAAAATGGATGGAGCACCCTTTATGATAGTTATAACCATTACAGTTGCAATAGGTGGCTATGTAACCGGTTTGCTTCAAAACAAACTTTTAATGAAAAATAATTACACCAATAATAGCGGATGGATATTATATAGTTTTCTTGCATGGACAACATGTGTCGTATTTATTTCGGTTAATTTTTTTTGCATGGATAACATATTTCATATAGCATTTACAGCAGTAGGAAAGATAATGAACATATTTGCATTTCTACTTGTAGGACCAATTTTAGGATTCATTAGTGGCAAGAAAATATTGACAATATTGAACACTCCGAAAAATACCGATGATAATTAACTTAAAAAATAAACCAGCCGGTAACAAAAAAATTGGCAATAGAGCCGGTGAAGTGCTTCTATTGAGCTTTTGTACAAGATTGAACAGTAGTAGTTCTATTCAACATTTGTGCTAAAAGTCGGCTCCATCGCCAATTTTCCGACCAAATAATGCAAGAAGAAAGCGCACAGATTATTAAACTGTATTAAACATTGAAATAACAGCATCGTACCATACAGATATTTGTGCAAGAGAAAAAAGTCGAGCACGAAAGCAAATTTACTCAACAAGAAGCAAACCTATAACATCAACCAATTAAATGAATATGCAAAAAAAGCGAATACAATTTATCCTATGTGTTTCAGCATTGCTTATGCTGGATGCAAGCATTTCATCAGCTCTCGATCCCAATAAGTTTTTATCGCAATATGTGCATGATGCATGGCTGGTGGAGAATGGGCTGCCGAGCAACACTATACCGGCAATAATGCAATCGAAAGCTGGTTATCTATGGCTCGGGACATTGCAAGGATTGGTTCGTTTCGACGGAGTCAGATTCGCTATATTCGATAGAAACAATGCGCCAGCCATGCGAAGCCATCAAATACTGAGCATAAGTGAAGATAGAACAGGAGCCATGCTTTATGGGACTCAAGCGGGCGGATTGTATGCAATAGACAGTAATATCGTTAAAAATATAGAATTGCCCGGAAAATTGCACGGATTGCCTACAATTGATAATATACTCTACTCAAGCAGCGGGAACTTATGGCTCAGTTCCAATATAGGCGTTTTTCTCAAATCTGGAAAATCTTTTCAGACGGTGTATAGTAAAGAAACACCGATTGGATTTCGATATTCACTCATTGAAGATGCGCATAAAACTCTTTGGATCGGCACGGCAGAAGGCCTCATGAAATTCGAAAACGGCTCGCTCCTTGACATTGGAGCAGTTATGCCAATATTTCGAACATCTGTCACTGCTCTTTGCACTGATGCAGACGGTTCGCTTTGGATTGGCACAAATAATGGATTGATACATTTTACAGATCGAAGTTTTTCAACTTTTACAACTCAAAATGGTTTGCAAAGCAATGCAGTTACAACGCTTCTTCAAGATAAGGACGGGAATATTTGGGTTGGCACAAAATCAGGCCTCAGCCGTTTGTATCGAGGTTCAATACAACCTCTCTCAAGAGAATTGATGCCTAATGATGCAATTTTATCGCTTACGGAAGATCATGAGGGAAGCTTATGGATTGGCACGTTCGCAAATGGCTTGCACCGCCTGCGCGACGGTGCTTTTACTACAATTTCTATGAACGAAGGTCTTGCCGATGATTATGCCCGTTCAATTATTGAGTCGTTCGATGGCTCGCTTCTTGCTGCCACAGCAAAAGGGCTGAATCGTATGAGCGGCATAAACATACAGCAAATTCCAATTAAAGATAACATGCAAATCAATGCATTATGGAAATCGCAAGACGGAGCAATATGGCTTGGCGGTGCTGAATTGCTTAAAATGTATAACGGAACAATATCGACAGTATCTCTTTCTGGAAAGCAGCCGGACGAAATGATTTATTGTGTAATTAGCGATAATGTCGGCGACTTATGGATTGGAACTTCGAAAGCGATATACCGCTTGCACGATGGGAAAACTAATAGAATTTCAGCCGAAAATGGTTTGCTGCCGGGCATTATCACCAATATTTTACCTGCCAAAAATGGCTCGGTTTATGCAGTTTCATTTGGATCTGGGTTAAATGTAATTCAAAGAGAACAATATGCGCAAATTGGCGAAAAGCAAGGTTTGAAAGCAAAGCAGCTGTATGATTTGCATGAAGATAGTGACGGTTCTCTTTGGATTTCCACCGCCGGCAACGGACTCTTTCGCTACAAAAACGGGGAATGTAAGCAATTAACATGGCTCAACGGATTATACGATAATACAATATATCGTATTCTTGAAGATGACCGCGGCAATTTTTGGATGAGCTGTCCGAGGGCAGTTTTTCGTGCTGTAAAATCTGACATGGCGGCTGTTATTGACGGTAGAGCAAAACGCTTTAACAGCATAGAATACGGAGTTCGCGACGGGATGAAATCAGGCGAGTGCAATAGTGGATTTTTCCCTGCCGGCTGGCGCTCTCAAAACGGATTGATGTATTTTCCAACGGTGCGCGGCGTTGTTCGCGTAGATCCGTCGAAATTTCCCGTCAATACTCTTGAGCCGCCGGTTATAATCGAAAGCGTATCATTAGACGAAAATACTATTTTTACTAAAAATGAAGCTGCCGCGCCAGCAGGAATAAAAAGCATTGCAATTCACTATGCCGGTTTAAGTTTATTTAAGCCAGAAAATGTAGCATTTCGTTACAAATTGGAAGGATACAACGATAATTGGATAGAAAATGGCTCGAGGCGAGAAGCAATTTTTACAAATTTGCCGCCCGGCGAATACAATTTTATTGTCACAGCTTGCAATAACGATGGCGTTTGGAATACTAATGGCGCTTCGATACGACTTGTTATTGAGCCATATTTTTATCAAACATGGTGGTTTAGGATAATTTTGGGGCTTGTCGGACTTCTGTGTGTTTATGGAATATTTTCTCTGCGTGTGCGGCAATTGAAAAAACGTGAAATTCAACTACAAAAGACCGTAGATGAGCGCACAAAAGATCTCTCTGAGGCAAATTCGTCATTGCATGAAGCAAATAACGCTTTGGCTATAAAGATTCGCGAGGTTGAGGAGCTTAATGCTGATCTAGTCCGTTTGAACAAAGAAAAGACAACCTTCTTAGGCATTGCTGCGCATGACTTAAAGAATCCGCTGGCAGGTATTATTCTTACGGCTCAAAATGTATCAGCTTTTATTACGAAACTGCCCCCTCAGAAAATAACCGATTATATGGGAAGAATAGAGCATGCAGCGCAGCGCATGCGCGATATAATCTTGCATTTGCTGGATATTAACGCCATAGAAACCGGAAAAATTTCTATTACTCTGGAAAATCTTTCACTTGCACCAATTTTAATGCTAATTAAAGATGAATATGTTGAAAAAGCGTCGAGCAAGCAAATTGAAATTGAGGCGCAAATACCGCCAGACGATCTGCTGGTAAAGGCTGATAAAAACTGCATGATGGCAGTTTTAGACAATTTAACCTCAAATGCCATTAAATTTTCGCCGCATAATTCTAAAGTAACGGTAAATTATATAGCAAAAGGCGATAAAATTCGAGTGTCTGTAACCGATCGGGGTCCGGGACTTAACGATGAAGACAAAACTAAATTGTTCGGGAAGTTTGCAAAATTATCTGCAAAGCCAACCGGCGGCGAACATTCTTCAGGCTTAGGATTGTCTATAGTCAAAAAAATGGCAGAAGCGATGAACGGCGTTGTCGGATGCGAAAGCGAATTTGGCAAGGGAGCCACCTTCTACCTTGAAATTCCGAAGGCATCATGATCTGCTAAGGAATTTTGCGTGCCTTTATGAGCCAATATTTCTGCTATTGTTTGACAAAACTTCGAACTGTGCGCCTAAGTCCGTCAGAAATTTCGACATAATATGTGCCTGCCGAAAACGATTGCAGATCTATTGATGAAGTAAAGTAACCGTCGGCGTATTGCGTTGCAGTATATAGGCGTTCGCCAAGCATTGAGTATAGGGAAACACGACAAAGCATAGGAGCGTCAATCTGCATGTCAAGATAAATTTTTTCGGGCGCAGGATTTGGATAAAGAGCGATTCTAGCATTATTAAGCTCCTCAACGCCCATTGATACTGAAAGATCGCAGATATACACGCCGCCGCCGTCAGTTGCTGCAAAAGGACGATTGCCAATAAAGGCAAAAGCTCGAATTTTCAGCACATCCAATCCTGCAATGGATTGTTTCCATACTGCTCCGCTGTCGCTCGACATATAAACCCCGCCATATTGAGACCCGGCGTACAATTTATCTTTAAAAGCTGCAAGCGCTCGAATATCTGTAACTCCAATGCCGTTATTGATAGATTGCCAAACCTTGCCGGTATCATTTGTCCGAAACACTCCTGCGCCAGAAACTCCTGCATATATGTAATTGCCAAAGGAAAGCAGAGCGCGAACGGGACGACCTTCTGTCTGGGCTATAAGCCCACTGTCAATTCTTGTCCAATCATCACCATTATTTTTAGAATAATAAACGCGGCCGCCGAACGTGCCGGCATAAAGATCAGGAGAGTTATTCATATTGACTATAGAATAAACCCATCCGCTGTCAAGAGTTGTGTGCTTCCAATTCAGACCGCCGTCTGATGTGCGGTAAACGCCGCCGGTATCTGCGCCTGCGAGCAAATATAAATTTCGTTGGGTAAGAGCATAAACGGTGGCGCCAAAGGGAATGCCATTGTTCATTGGCGTCCAAGTAACGCCATTGTCTGTTGTGCGATGCACACCTGCGCTTCTGGGACAAGCATAGAAATTGCCGCTAAAATCTTCGCCAAATGCGGAAATAGTTTGAGTGTTGAATGCCAGATAATTCCAAGTTGCTCCGCTGTCGCTGCTGGCGTAAATACCTGTTGCAGTTCCGGCTATAAGCGCGTCGTGTCGTGTTGTTAACGAGTAAACTGCGCTTTCTGCGGGTCCTGAAGTTCTGGACCATAGCTGCGCTAAAGCATCTGTGGAAGGAAATAATTCAAATATTGAAATGCTTAGCATTAGAAGCAGAGAAAAGCGGGAACAATTAAACATGATTTTTGAATAAATATGAGTAATAAACTTAAGACAAGTAAAATTACAACAAAAACACATGACAGCATATGTAGATTTCTAAAGAAATGCGTTTTGCATTACCAAAGATTTTGCCATTACACAAATTAGAAAAGACGAGACGGCTAACAAATCGTATTCATTATGTGGTACAAAAAAACGCTTTTTATATTAACTCACCTTACGCATTAAGAATCTGCACCGCGCCTGATTTCAGCTTCAGCAACTCGCATAAGGCTTGAGATAATGCCCCAACAAATATTATTGAGCGAAGTGCGTAATGATTCAATTTCTTATAATATGTTAATGTCTCTAATTTTATAAGCCGCAGATTCAATAGTGAAGTGCAACGGATAAAATTAATAAAAAATTGGGTTAAGTGTCATCATAGTGCAACAACCCAGCGACGAGGCTATCACAATCGGAGCAATATGTACAGTAGCTATAAACACCTAGCCAAAGAGCAAAGATACGAAATAGAAATCATGCGTAGGAATAAAGTTTCATTGCGAAGCATTGCAGCAAATCTTGGCGTTTCTCCATCGTCGCTCAGCCGTGAGTTGCGCCGCAATAAAGGCGAAAGAGGATTATAGGCATAAGCAAGCGCAATCGAAATATCAAGAGCGTAATCGCCGCCAAGGCAAAGCTCTCAAATTCAAAAGCGAGATGTTCTCTATTGTAGAGAATTAGATATATTTCGACTTGAGTCCCGAACATATTTCATACGATCTTTTGCGCATTGGCATACGCGTCAGTCAAGAGCGTATTTATCAACATATTTGGTCGGACAAGAAAGCATTAGTCACATTGTACCAGCATCTTCGCCATGCGCACAAGAAATACAGGAAGCGATGCATTGGCAAGGACTTGCGCGGTCATATACCGAACCGTAAGAGCATAGAAGAGCGTCCCGACTCGGTTGAGAATCGCAAAGAGTTTGGTCATTAGGAAGCAGATACTATAATTTGATATTGGCAAAGAGTTTAGCAATCATGAAACCATCGCAAAATCATTATCAACCGAAAAATATTTTTGTCAGCCGTATCGCTCATAGGAGCGTGGAACAAACGAGAATACATAGGGACTAATCAGACAGTATTTTCCTAAAAAGCAAGAGCTTCTATCAGTAGAATAGTCTGAACTTACAGAGACAATGAGGCGAATAGACAACTGTCCAAGGAAAATATTTGGATGGGGTACTCCAATTCAAGTATTTACAGATAATTACAAATGTGTTGCACTTCAGTGTTGAATGCGCCGCTCTTTAAAGATATTTTTTGAAAACAGCGAATATATAGTCTGCAATTTTTATAAAACACACTTTTCGGAGTGGGCTCATTGACATTAATTACAAAAAAAATGCTCTAAAAATTCTTACTTCCACTATCAGCATCTCTTTATTCATACTTTGCCAATTCTGCTAACAAGTTTTTCGCAGCGCGGCTGCGATGGCTTATCGCATTTTTTTCTTCTGCCGACATTTCAGCAAATGTAATATTTTTATTTTCTGGAACGAAAAGCGAATCGTAGCCAAAGCCGCCTGTGCCTGTAGCTTGCGCTGCAATAGAGCCGATGCACATTCCCTCGGCAAATATTGTCCGAATCTCGTCTGTCATGCAAAGAACAGTGCGAAATCGCGCCGAGCGGTCTGCTGAATTTTTCAATAATTCCGACAGTTTATTTCTGTTATCAGCATCGCTGGCGTTCTCGCCTGCAAAACGCGCCGAATACACGCCCGGCGCATTATTCAGTTCCGCTACTTCCAATCCGGTATCATCTGCAAGAGCTGGCTTGCCTGTCAGCCGAAATATTGCTGATGCTTTGATAAAAGCATTCTCTTCTAATGTTGTTCCCGTTTCTTCTAAGTGTATCCCCGACAAGCCGACCTCGTCAAGCGTCATAAGTTTAATCATCACATTTGACGGCATTTCCGATAAAACATCCGATATTTCCTTAACTTTATGTTTATTATTTGTAGCAAGGATTATCTCGCGGTGTTTGGTAGCAATTGACCGCTCAACGAGCATTTGCAATGAGCGCGGTCGCACTATTTCCACAGCTCGCGCAAAGTCATCGCAAAAGTTCGTAACGTCGTCGCGTGAATACCAGCCCAAATGTCCAATGCGCACAATTTCGTTGCGCAAATGATCCTGCCCATTTTCGATAATGATATCATAATTTTCGCGTAAAGTTCTCACCAATTCCACTCCGAATCCCGGAGTACGCAATACAGTTACAGCATTGGACGGATACTCCGACAATAAATGCAAACCAATATTTCTAATGCATGCGCGAACAATGTCGGATAATTCTTCATGACGAAGAATTATTGCAGGCAACGTTTCGCTACGCATTAAACTAAGAGCAGCATCAAGCCCAGAAAGCGAATTAACTGCCGGCGTAAAAACCGCAAGACCTTCGGCAAGATTCTTTCTAGCTGCAAAAAGGTCAAAATATATTGTCGGAAATTTGTCAGGTCGCAATGCAACTTGCCATGCCTTTTTGCTGAGCGACACAAATGCCAGCCCCGGCGGAGACATAAACGCTTTCTGTGAAGACGCCACCGCAATATCAAGCCCCATCGCATCCATTGGCACATTGTGAACTCCGATGCTCGTAATGCAATCGGCGCATACTAAAGCGCGGCTGCCAAGTTGCTGCACGGCACGACATAAGTCGGACAAATCTGACAATGCGCCAGTTGAAGTTTCGCTATGAACAATCCATACGGCATCGGCATCACGTTTTGTCAACTCAACAGACAGTTCATTTGCCGAAACAATTTCACCCCATTCTCTCGCAATCTCTCTAACAGTAATTCCATGTGTTTCCAGCATTTCTTTCCATCGCGCTGCAAAGCGGCCATTGTTGATAACTATAACCTCGTCGCCTTTGCGATGCACTGCCAGCATTGCTGCTTCCACTCCGCCTGTGCCCGAGCATGTAAGCGGCAAAACAAGTTGCGCAGTTTGAAATATATTTTGCAGACCAACAATAATTCTCTGCATCATTTCGCGAAACTCAGCGCTTTTGTGATGCGGCTGGGGCTGCGCAATTGCGTGTGCAACTTGCGGTGGAATTGGGGTGGGCCCAGGCGTAAAAAGACGCTGTGAAAAATAATTTTTTATCATATTGTTCAAGATTAATGGAAATTCAAATTGAAATTACTATTTTTCTTTGCAGATGCTTGTTTATATTATGCGAAACATTTTGAAAATAAACGAACAGAACGCATAAAATATATCAAAACTCCTTGTTAAAACTCTTTTATCATTTCTTAAAACTCATTCAATCAAATATGGATCAAAAAATACCTCTTGGGAAATGCGCATGGATTACCGGCGCCAGTTCAGGCATTGGTCTTGCAATTGCTCTCAAACTCCAGAACCGCGTGAATATGCTTGCGCTTAGCTCGCGCCACGAAATAAATATTGAAGCGCAAATTACTCGATTTGACCCAAAAAACAATAACAGCATTATTACCATTCCTTGCGATGTAAGCAGCAGAGCAAGCATTGCATCTGCACGCAGCCGAATAGCAGACCTCTGCAAAGACATTTCAAATGATAATGAGACCGGATTACCTGATATTTTAATTAACAGTGCCGGCGCTTGTTATTTTGCTTCGGCATGGGAATATAGCGACGAGCAGATTGATGAAATGCTTAATGCAAATCTCGCAGGGCTTATTTACTGCAGTCGCGCCGTTCTGCCTGGCATGATGAAGGTAAAGCGGGGCGTTATAGTCAATATTCTGTCAGTTGCAAGCGTCAAAACATTTACGAATTGCTCTGCTTATGCCGCAACTAAAGCAGGAGCTTTGGCTTTCAGCCGTTCAATGCGTGAAGAAGCGCGGGCATATAATGTTAAAGTTATTGATATTTTAGCGGGAGCCGCCGCAACATCGCTTTGGCCTGCCGAATCGCTTCAAGCTTTTGAAGATAGAATGATGCAACCGGACGATATTGCAGAAACTGTCGTTGCCGCACTTGAACTAGCACGCCTTGAACGCTTGTCTATTGAGGAAATCTTGGTTCGTCCTCGGCTTGGTGATTTGTAGAGAAATTGCTAAGCGGCTGAGGTTTGTAGTTGTTCGTATTGATAGCGATAAAGCTTTGCGTACAATCCATTTGCAGCCAATAATTCTTCATGCGAGCCAATCTCTCGAACTTCGCCTTGATGCAATACTATGATTTTGTCTGCGCGCTGAATTGTAGAGAGCCGATGTGCTATAACAATCGAAGTGCGCCCTTTGAGCAATTGTTCGATTGACTTCTCGATGATCTGTTCTGATTCGGCATCAATATTCGATGTGGCCTCGTCCAAAATCAAAATTTCGGGATTGGTCGCCAAAGCACGAGCAAATGAAAGAAGCTGCTTTTGACCGACAGAAAGATTCGAACCACGCTCTTGAATGTTCGTTTCATATCCTTGCGGCAATCGCTCTATAAAATCGGATATCCCAACGAAATATACAGTTTTACACAGAATTTCCTCAGATATATCTTCATTTCCCATCGTGATATTTTCACGCACCGAGCGCGAAAAAAGAAACATATCCTGCAAAACAAGAGCTATATGAGAACGCAAAGAGTGCTGACTGTAAGAGCGAATTGATTTTCCATCTATAAGAATATCGCCGTCTTGAAATTCATAAAAGCGACATAATAGATTGATAATAGATGTCTTGCCGGCTCCAGTCGCTCCAACAATCGCAACTGTTTGTCCTCTATTTACAGTGAATGACACATTTTTAAGAACAGGTTTGCGCCCGTCATACGAAAAAACTACATTGCGAAATTCAATGCTTTCTTGCAACTCAGCAAATTCTTCGGAATTTTTATCTTCTTCGAGCCGAGTGTTATCGTCGAGCAAGCCAAAAATGCGCTCTGATGCCGCCATTGCGCTTTGTAGCGTATTATATTTTTCTGTTAAATCGCGAATCGGTCGGAAAAACATTTCTACAAACTGCGCAAAAGCTACAAGCAACCCAATAGTCATTTCTTTGGTAAATATATTTCGCGCGGTATACCAAAGAATTATTGCAAGAGCAATGGCGCTTACCATCTCTACAACCGGGAAGAACGTTGCGTAATAGAAAACTGAGCGGCGTTGAAAATCTCTATGCCGTGCATTAATTGCGTCAAATTCATCGTATTTTGCCCGCTCAAGCGATAGCAATTGTATGGTGGTAATTCCCGTCAAATACTCGTTTAAGAATGAGTTCATTGCTGCAATTTCACGCCGGATTTTAGTATAAACCACGCGGACTTTTCTACGGAAAATAGAAGTGGCTATAAGCAGCAAAGGCAGCACAAGGATTGTAAGCGAGGCAAGTTTCCAGCTCTCCATAAACATATAGCCGACAATCCACAGAACAAGCAGAATATCGGAAATCATCAGCACCACGCCAGAGGAGAACAACTCGTTAAGCGCCTCAACATCGTTTGTTACGCGAGTGATAAGCCGACCAATAGGAGTTGTGTCGAATACTTTAAGCGCAAAACTTTGAATATGGCGGAAAACTGTGGAACGAATATCAAGCAACACTTTCTGGCCAACCCATTGCATTAAATATGAAAGTCCGTATTGCAATGCTGCCGAAACCGTTAAAACACCAATAACTAGCATAACGGCATGCCATAACCCCGCCTTGTCTCCCGTAACGATGTAATTGTCTATTGCCCATCGAAATATTACTGGTCGCACCGGCATTAAAGCCGAAGATAGCACGGCTAAGAATAATGCAATTATGATGTGTTTTTTGTACGGACGCAAATATCCGAGCAAACGCCTCAGCATTTGCCAGTCAATTTTTTTATAAAGCTGTTCATCGCCGCTCATAGTGCTTCATTCTTTCTTTGCGGTTAATTGCTGTTGTATCGCATTTATGCTTCATTGCTTAAATGGCTCTCACTCAATGCAACAGTGTTTTGCAAATGCCAACGGCTGCCTGCATTTGAGCGCAAACAGCCGTTTATCAGCTTAAAAAATCACTTCGAGAAAATATATCAGCCCCGAAGAGCTTCTGCTCCTCCCACTATTTCGAGCATTTCTTTTGTAATTGCCGCTTGACGCGCCTTATTATACGAAAGCGTCAAATTATCAATGAGATCTTTTGCATTTTTGCTGGCTGTTTCCATAGCCATCATTCGGGCTGCCTGCTCGGCGGCATTGGATTCTAACAGTGCGCGCCATAATTGAATTTTGAGATATTTTGGCAGCAATGTATCCATTATATCGCCGCGCGTCGGCTCGAAAATATAATCAATCACTCGCTCAGGATGCAAATCGGCAGCCTTTTGCGCCTGCGGAGTCAGCACGGGTTCTATAGGCAATAATGTAGTCTGCCGTATTTCCTGACGCATAACAGATTTAAATTCATTGTAGATAATTTCTACACGGTCATATTTTTCAGTAGTAAAGCCGTCTGAAATCAATGCTGCTATATCTTCTGCCGTTGAAAAATCGAGTTTTGCAAAAACATCAGGATATTGTTTGACAACATTTGCTGTAGTTCTTGCAAAAAAGGAAGCGGCTCGCTTGCCTACAATTACTACTGACACTTTCATGTTTTTGTGTTCAGCCGGCAGTTCATGCATGATATGCTGCATGGCATGTTTCAGCAGATTTGTGTTGAAACTGCCGCATAATCCACGATCGGACGTAATCACAATAAGCGCAACATTTTTTATTTCCTTTGGTTTCCGCATTAAAGGATGAAAATATTCTTCTTCCTTGGCAGCGGCAAGATTTCCCAATATCTCCTGCACTTTCATGGTGTAGGGTCGAGCTGCAAAAATAGCTTGTTGAGCGCGTCGAAGCTTTGTAGAAGCTACAACTCGCATTGCAGCGGTTATTTTTTCTGTATTTTTTATGGAGCTGATACGTTGGCGCAAATCGCGAAGCGTTGCCATTGAGCGTTGTTCTCCTGCTTAAAGATAGATATTGTCTGTTGCGAGATAGCCGTAAATATAGTCATAGACGCCGTCTTCTAGCGACGTAAACCGCATGTCCGGCACAACCGATGCCAATGTTTTCATATCGGCTGCCGTATAATTTTGATATTGTCCGCACAGTGAGTCCGGCATATCCACATATTCAATTTGCGACGGGCAATTCATTGCGGAGAACGTTGCCGAAGCAAGATCATTCCATGTTCTCGGCAATCCGGTTCCCAGATTATAAATACCGCGAATGTCCTTATTCTCAAAGATTTTCCACATGATTCGGCAAACGTCTTTTATATAGATAAAGTCGCGCATTTGCCCGCCATCTGCATAATCTGTCGAATTTGAGCGAAACAACCGCAATAATTTTTTCTCACTAATCTGCCGAAATGCTTTGAACACCATGCTTGCCATTTCGCCTTTATGATATTCATTCGGTCCGTACACGTTGAAATACCGCAATCCGGTAAATTCTCCGTCAAGTCCGTGACGGCGCACCCATACGTCAAAAAGCAGCTTTGAGTAGCCGTACATGTTTAATGGTCTCAAAGATATGCCCAGCCAATCTGCATATCCCTGTTCTCCGAGTCCATACACCGCAGCGCTGCTGGCATAGATAAATCGTATGGACTTATGGCTTGCTGCAGTTGCAATATCAATGCTGTATTGCGTATTATTATCATAGAGATAATCTGCATCGCGCTCTGTTGTCGTCGAACACGCCCCAAGATGAACAATTGTGTCAACTGCCTTATCCAAAGTATCGTTAAGGCACATCTCGCGAAATTGCTTCGGCTGTATGATTGTTCTAAATCTTTTTCCTGCGATATTTTTCCACTTTAATTCAGAGCCGAGCGTATCTACTATAATTACATCGCTTATGCCTTCATCGTTAAGCGTTTTTAGAAAACAGCTTCCGATGAATCCCGCTCCGCCGGTCAGAATTATCATAACGCTATAAAAGTATGTCTATGAGCAGTTTATTTCTTGCCTAACGCTGCTTTGAATCGCGACATAAACTGGTTAAGAGCATCGTCAAGATTGGTTGATACTTCTTTTGAAATCTCCTTTTGTGCTGCTATCATATCGAGCACATCTTTGCGATGGGTTTCCATGTATTCGGTAAACTCAATCTCAAAACTTCCAACGAATTCAACCGGAATATCATCCAATGCGCCTGTTGTTGCCGCATACATTAAGGCCACTTGACGCTCTACAGGAACCGGCGAATACTGCAGCTGCTTCAAAATCTCTGAAAGGCGCTGACCGCGATTCAATTTTTGCAAAGTGTCTTTATCAAGATCAGAGCCGAATTTTGCGAATGCTTCCAATGCGCGAAACATGGCAAGTTCGAGCTTGAGCGGGCCGGCAACTTTCTTCATCGCTTTGATTTGAGCATTTCCGCCCACACGCGACACCGAAATTCCGACATTCAAAGCCGGTCTAATACCCGCGTTAAACAGATTTGGCTCAAGGTAAATCTGTCCGTCAGTAATAGATATAACATTTGTTGGAATATAAGCGGCAACGTCTCCTTGCTGAGTTTCAATCACAGGCAATGCCGTCATTGAGCCACCGCCGAGATCGTCCGAGAGTTTCGCAGCGCGTTCGAGCAAGCGGCTGTGAAGATAGAAAATATCTCCCGGATATGCTTCGCGTCCCGGCGGACGTCGTAAAAGCAACGAAACTTGGCGATATGCGGCAGCTTGCTTTGACAAGTCATCGTAAATCACAAGAGCGTGGCGGCCTGAGTCGCGGAAAAATTCACCCATTGAAGCGCCGCAATACGGAGCGATAAATTGCAAGGGAGCAGGGTCGGAAGCATTTGCCGCTACAATAATCGTATAATCCATAGCGCCATGCTCTTCAAGTGTAGAAACCACATTGGCAACGGTTGAACCTTTTTGACCGATAGCCACATAGATACAATACACTGGATTAACGCCTTGTTTACGTGCTGCTTCGGTATGTGTAAATTTTTGATTGATAATGGTATCGAGTGCAACGACTGTTTTGCCAGTTTGGCGGTCACCAATGATAAGCTCGCGCTGACCTCGCCCGATGGGAATAAGCGCATCTATTGCTTTAATGCCTGTTTGCAATGGTTCTTTTACCGGCTGACGCTCAATTACGCCGAGAGCTTTCCGCTCGATAGGCAGAGTTTCAGTGGTATGAATAGCTCCTTTGCCATCAATCGGCATTCCCAAAGGATTAACAACCCGGCCAAGCAGCGCTTCGCCTACTGGAACAGAAGCGATGCGTCCGGTGCGGCGTACAGTATCGCCTTCTTTCACTAAGCGGTCGTCGCCAAAAAGAATGACGCCCACGTTATCCTCTTCGAGATTAAGCACCATGCCAGTAACCCCATTGGGGAATTCCACCAGCTCGGAGGCCATCACTTGGGTTAATCCATAAACGCGGGCAACACCGTCGCCAACTTGCAGGACTGTTCCAACTTCATAGATATCAACATCTTTTTCATAACCGGAGAGTTGTCGCCGTAAAATGGAAGATATTTCTTCGGGGCGCACATCAGCCATCGTAGGTCCTTAGATATTCGTTAGAGATTTTTTATAATTTTATCAATATCACAATAGAAATAGCAAACTATTATAATGCAGAACAAACTGATATAACTTTTTCAATTCAAACTTTGATATTTAACACCAAATTATTTTTAGAATAATTTCTGTATATTCCCGCAGTTTTTAGAGCTTAAACTATTAAGGCAAATATTTCTTACGCCAACGCAGATTCTCGTAATTGTTCGGGCATATCCTTGCCAGTCATTTGTTTATACAGCAATTCAATTTGGCGTCGAACGCTGCCGTCATAAGTCATATCGCCAATAGTAATGATTACGCCACCTTTTAACTTAGTATTGACGACAAAATTCGGCTCTATTTTTTTATTAATTTTTGCCTCAATCGTTGCAATTATTTTGCTTTGCACTGACTGATCTAACGAAACAGCAGAAACAATGCTGACTGATTGTATATTATGACGCTCATTATAGAGATTCTTAAAAGCAAGAATGATGTCTTTGAACATAATTTCTCGTTTCTTCTCGAGCAGCAGCATGATGAAGCCCAAAACGTCTTTGCCAATGACAGAGTCAAATATTTCTTTAAATATTGCCTGCTTTTTTCTGTATTCTACAACAGGGCTACGCAAAAGAACTTTAAGATCTTTCGACGCGCCTATGATGCGCTCGACGGCAAGCAAGTCGTTGTATATTGGTTCTAAAGTTGTTGCACTCGCCGATTTCATCAGGGCAAGGGCATAGCGTTTTACAATGCGAGGATTGACCATTCGTAATGCGTCTTATGGTTATGGGCGCTTTAGTTTTTAGAAATTTGCGAGATATATGACTGTACAAGCTCTTGATGCTGGGCAGCATCTATTTTTGTATCGAGAATTTTCGATGTTGCCTCGATAACAAGAGCAGCCACTTCGTTGCGAAGCGATGCAAGAGCATGGTCTCTTTCTTGAGCAATTTGTCGAACAGCTTCATCAACTTTCATTTTTTTCATTCGTTCAGCTTCTTCGTGCGCTGCGTGCATATGCCGCTCGGCGCGTTCTTTGCCTTCTTTTACCAATTCAGCTATTTCATTTTGTGCGGCGGCAATTTTTTGACGACTTTCATCTAGCAATTGCTTTGCTTCCGCATTGAGCGCTTCCGTATTGGAAATAGAAGAGGCAATAGCGTCTTCGCGCGCTTTTAGCGAAGCAATCATCGGCTTAAATCCAAATTTGCCGAAGATAAAGAAAAAGATGCCGAAATTAATCAGCGTCCAAACCATCAAACCGGGCGATATAATCAGCAGATTATCCATACAATTAGCTTGAGTAGTACGATGTCAAGTTATTACTAAATAATTTACAACCTTAATACATTGTATAATAAAGCCGGCGCGACGTTGAGTTTCGCGCCGACCGCCAATACATTTTTTACAGTGTTCAATACTGTTATTTTTTATTATTTTGTGGCTAACAAAATACAAATAACCATAGCAAATAGAGCAACACCCTCTATAAGAGCAGCGCCGATAATCATCGTCGTGCGCGCATCTTTTGCAGTTTCAGGCTGACGAGCGCCTGCTTCAAGCGCCGCAGCAACCAACGGTCCGATGCCCGTTCCAACACCAAACACCGTAATTCCAACACCCAAACCGGCAGCCAACCAAGCAAGTCCGTGAGAATCCATAAAGTAAATCCTAAAAAAATGTGATAAAAGCGAGAATAAAGAATGTACGTTATTTACTTTTTTTTAATATGCGATAATTCCGTGTGATGTTTAATGAGCTGCTGCATGATCTTCATGAGCATGATCGCCTATGGCAAGCCCTACAAAAACTGCAGTAAGCACAGTAAATATATATGCCTGTAAAAGTGCTACCAATGTTTCAAGGAAATAGATAAACACAACAAATCCTATTGAAACTGGTGCAACCCACAATGTTTTGAAGAAGAAAATAAGACCAATCAACGAAAATATTACAATATGACCGGCGCTCATATTAGCAAATAGACGCACAGTCAACGCAAACGGCTTAGTGAATAATCCTACAATTTCAATAGGAACCATAATCGGAAAAAGCCACCATGGAGCGCCGCCCAACAAATGATGGAACCATGCCTTTACGCCTGCAACTCGCAACGCTGTGATGTTGACAACAAAAAAAGCGGTAACAGCCAAAGCTGTTGTTGTACCAATCGCACCAGCAGCAGGGTGTCCGCCGGGCAACAGTCCGAGATAATTTAATGTGAGGATAAAGAAAAACAAAGCGACAAAATATCCTGTTAAGCTGTCGGCAATTTTTACTGTTGGCATATTAGGGCGCACCATGTCGTCGCGCACAAAAACAACCATTGCCTCCAGAGCGTTTTGAAAACCGCTGGGCGCTTTCATGATATTATTTTTGTACTTGCGCGCTGCCGTAAAGAAAGCAGCGCCTAGGAACAGCATTGCCAGCCATTGATAGGCAACTAAATTGGTAACAGAAGCATCAAAAGTAGGATGCGCGAAAGACAACGCTTCTTTGTCGGGCTTGCCTGCGTGTATTTGCGCCTCATATCGCGCCTTGACTATCGGATGTCCGTGATGAAGTTCGTAAACACCGGTATTTAAGAGTTCTTGTTTGGATGTATAACAAGACAAGCCGGAATCTCTGTCATACACAATATATGGCAAATCAAGCAGATGGTAATGGAAAAGATAGAAGCCGTGATGATCGCCCAAACTGCTGTCGAAAATCTCTTTGAAAACACTTCCACCTTGTGCAGCCGGCTGTGCCTCAGTCGAATGTGCCGTCGCTATGCCGGCTTGCGTCGTCGTGCTATCGTTGCTCATTCATCCCTTGCGTCTAAAAATCGAAATGTAAAAACTGACTTTTTATGCGTTTGCAATACTTTACAGTAAAATTTTATTAAACCGAATCACTTGCTTTGAAAACTCCATGTTTCAACGTGATATTTTATCGGATACATGATGAAAGTAAATGATTTCAACAAAAATAAACAAGAAACTGCCCACGCCCAGCGTCATAGTAAAACTAAGAGTATGAACACCAATTTGAGTAACAAAATACCAAACCAAAGCACCCAATATGGCTACGCGAGCCACCATTCCGCCCAGCACCAATCCAACGAATGACTCCCACGGCTTAACAATTGCAAATCGCGCTACAAAATAGCCGACAAAAACATTAACCAAGCATAGCACAACTGCAAACACTGCTGAATACCATGCGGAGGACTGTAAATCCATTGCTTCATACGTTAATTAACTGCTTTTTTCGGATTGCAATACGGCACGAATGACGGTTATTAGTCCAATTACACTTCCGAGTCCTGCACCGATAGCCAGCCACAACGGTTGTGTATTATATTCGTTGTCAATCCACCAGCCGATTGCTCCAAGCAGTCCGGCAGACGCTATAAGTTGATAGCCCAACCCTAAGTAAGGAGCAAGCTCGCGATATATCGAACTCTCCGGCAATGGCTTTTTCTGATGTAATTTTGTCATCACAGCGCAAAAATGCGAAGTAACAGAATGCAAAATTACTGCTTTATCAAAATACGGCCAAACTTTTTAAGGAGATACAGCATATCTTCATAATTGAAAAAGTTAACTTATCAATAGCGTCCTAAACGTTTATAGAAAGAGGGCAAATTAAGTAACTCTAATTATCTTAGAGGTTGTACAACAA
>JBDHXA010000055.1:0-18496 GCA_039810485.1 Chlorobiota bacterium
CCTCCTCCGAAGCGCGGTCTGCGTTCTCCTCTGTCATCTCCTCCTCCGAAGCGCGGTCTGCGTTCTCCTCTGTCATCGCCTCCTCCGAAGCGCGGTCTGCGTTCTCCTCTGTCGTCGCCTCCTCCGAAGCGCGGTCTGCGTTCTCCTCTGTCGTCGCCTCCTCCGAAGCGCGGTCTTTCATAACCGGGGCGCGGCTTATTGTCAAATCTCGGTTTGGTTGGCCCTCTTTTATGCGTTTCTTCTTCTAAATCATCTTCTATTTCATCAAAATTCAGATCAAAGTCATTTTCTAAATCATTTTCGATGTCTTCATTCGAGTTTTTAATATCTTTATTTTCGATATCGTCATTGTTCTCATCGAGTTCATTAGCATTGTCATCGTTGATTGGACGATTATTATGAGATGACCTCATTGCAGGAAATCCTTCCTCGTCAGGATTAAACGACATAGATTCGTCAATCTCGCCAACTTCTGTTTCTTCGTTATAACTTATTGTATTGTCAGAATAATGGCTTGATATTGATGCTTTTTTTCTTCTGAGTCCGCCGCGAATTTCAGAAGCAGCACCTTCGATGCAAATAACCGCCTCGCCTTTGAATTTTTCAGCCATTAATTTTTCAGACACTTCTGCAACTGTACCGTAATGATGCGTCTCGAACGGCATTGTTAGATTGCATCCTACATAGACGCGACGAGCGGGTATAATCTCGGCGATTGCCGATAGCAATGGCACAACGCGGTATGGTGTTTCAAGAAAAACTAATGTACGAATTTCTGAAGCTAACGCGCGCAGTTGTTCGCGTCGTTCTTCGGGCTTGCGACTCAAAAACCCTGCATAAATAAACGATTCGGATGATAAGCCACTTCGCACAATTGCTGTCATTATGCTGGTAACGCCGGGCACGATAACAACAGGTAAATTTGCTGCAAATGCTCTTTTTAGAAGTCCTTGTCCCGGATCGGCAAACAGAGGAGTGCCACAGTCGCTGATCAGCGCGACATTTTCACCAGCGATAAGTTTGGCTATTACTTCGTCGTTTGCATATTGCTCAGTATGCTCATTAACCTCGATAATTGGCGAGCTAATATTAAGTTTCTTAAGAATTTTAGCTCCCACTTTTGTCTCTTCGCACGCAACGGTGTCGCAATGCTTCAACATGCGGATAGCGCGCAGAGTTATATCGTCATCATTACCTATTGGTGTTGAAATGATGTAGAGAGTTCCGGCTCCCGCCTGATTGACGGGCGCAGATTGTTCTTGTAGCATGAAAATCTTTCAAATAAAGGAAAAAAACAGCGTAAACGCCTGAAAATAATCAAGTAATGCAATGATGAAAAAATTATTCGAGCATGATTAACCGACTGTCTGATGTGTAATTTGAAATTATTCGAGCAATAATTGCTCCCGACGGCAGAGAAGTGCGATTGAATTGGACTGAATAAATTCCCATGCTATGCGCAATATTGGGCACTATTTCAGCAATCTTTTGGCCAGTAATAGAGTATAACATGATGCGAGCAAAAGGCACCAATGTTTTCGGCATGTCAAAGTATAAAGTTGCCTCATCGGAAACTGGATTGGGCGAACAGCCAAGTATATGAATTTTTTGCGCAGCGACATGAGATGCTTCTTGTATGGCAAGCGGCTGATCATTTGTTGATGTTACGAAAAAGGAGAGTGAAGGCAGTCCGTCTGCAAATCTAACTTTCATTGTTCCTTCAACTATGCTCGCTGTGGGTCTTTTTGCGCGAATTAAAATTTTTGCCCAATTTCCGGGCTGCAATTCTTTTGGAATTATATCGGCTGTCTGAAAAGTCATGTCAGGGTTGGAAGTCGGCTCAACTGATGAAATGACAGCCGTCTCTGTGCCTGTATTGGCGATATAAATTGGCAATTCTTGGAATTGATCTGCCGAATTGAAAAATGACAATACTATGCGTTCATCGCTTACAGCCAATCGCGGATAAAGAGGAAAATCTTGCTGACCGGATAATTCGTTTATTCTCTCTATAAATTCAGGATGATCTATGTAAGGATTTCGTCTTTTTTGCAGATTATAAATTGCTTCATTTCGCTCATGTTCGCGAGTGTCGACCGAGTCAAATGTGTTCCAAATGCGCAGTGTTTCTTCTTGTGAAGTCAGAAATCCTTCCTTGTCATATTTCCCTTTTCTATTGCCATATCGAGTGCAATAGTAAAACATGCTTCTTGCAACATTGCCTTTATGGATGTCGCGCGGTTCGAATGTCGAGTCGTTTTTATTTTGTGGAAAACCCGCTTTGGAGCCGCCATCTTGCCAGTAAATATTATTGCTGACCATGCCGAACGGATTGTTGGAACGCGCAGAATTAGCAGATGCAGATGCAGGATATAAATGGAATAAATCTGTATTGGCAGCACCGGTGTCAGAACCTTTGCTTTGCGGCCACGTATGTTCTGTGTTAAATTTAGCAGCATCCGGAATTCCTTTGGTTACAACAGTTTTACCGGTATAAACACATTCTACCGACCCATTGTGATTGTCTATGCTGCCCCATAAATATTCGCGAGCTTGTTTGTAAGTAAATACAGTTTGTGCTTGCAAATAAGACGACAAAGAAGATACTAATGCCGAGCCGTTGAGATTCTGTGTGAAATTATATGCTGAATCAGGATAGAAAAAATCAACAGAAAGGGTTAAAGGCAAAGAATATTCGCCTGCAGAGCAACGAAGCTGCATAAAAGCTACAGCAGTATAGTGAAGATTGTGGCGACTAAATGCAGAAAATGTAAAATCACGATTAGATTTTGGTGGCAAAGCGCCTATAAATACATTATCGGCTTTAAAAACTTCTATCGTTTGTGCTATGTGCACTCCGCGAATAAATACTGTATCGTTCGAGGAGTTTACGATTCGGGCTGTCAGAGAATGAGTTGAATTTGTGCCGACTTTTCCCATATCTGCCAGTCCGGTAGTAAACTGAACTTCACATTCTCCGGCAAATAGCACTGTCGGAATTGAAAATATTGCAACAAGCGCTGCAATCAAATAAATTTTCATGGAGGAGATTTATATTTTACTAGGCAATCAAGTGCAAAATTACACAATTATCGCGCTATCTTGCCGATTTATATCGGCAAATGGCGTTTTAGAAGCTGATATTTCGGTGTTTTTTTCTAAGACAAATCAATAATGCGTTTGCAAAGTTCGCCAAAATCAATATTTGCCGCTGCTGCAGCCATCGGGACTAAACTTGTGGTAGTAAAGCCCGGTATTGTATTCACTTCAAGGCAATAGGGAACATTTTCTTCATCAAGGCGAAAATCCACTCGGCTGTATGCAGCACAGCCCAAAGCGCGATGTGCGGTGCGAGCTGCCTCTTTGACAAATTCGACCGAATCTGAATAAATATCAGCTGGACACGAGTATTGCGTCATGCCTTTGGTATATTTGTGCGCATAGTCGTAGAAACCGTCTTCTGGAATTATTTCCACAATAGGAAGCGCTTCATTGCCAAGAACAGCAACGGTCAATTCGCGTCCTGGAATATATTCCTCTACCAGTACCGTATCAGAATACTTAGTAGCAAGCGCAATTGCTTGTTGAAATGCTTCAAAATCGTCTTCGACAATGCTCATACCAACGGTGGAACCTTGATCGTTGGGTTTTATTACCACATGGCCTCGCAAATCAGCCAATATGCCTTCCAAATGTTCGGCATCATCTATATCTGCCATGCGAACAACCGCCCATTGCGGCGTAGTAATGCCAACAGAAGAAAAAATTAGCTTTGAAGCTAATTTATCCATTGCAAGAGCGCTTGCCAATACTTTGCTTCCCGTATAGCGAACACCGCGCGCTTGCAGCAGTGATTGCATCACGCCATCTTCGCCATATTTGCCGTGAGTAAGAAGGAAAACACAGTCAATCGAGTCGAAAATTGGCAGTTGTATGCAGTCAATTAAATTCTTCGAAGGGAATGTTGCAAGTTCTTCATCTGGAAAATTTGAAGCTGAAACTTCGAGCGACTTATCATCAATCAACGCTTTGTTCCCTAATGCGGGATCAAGAAATAATACTTCATAATCAAGCTGACGCAAAGCTTCAGCGGCTGCTTTTCCGCCGGCGAGCGATACATTGCGCTCAGGAGAAATTCCCCCGGCAAGCACAGCAATCTTCATAAGTTAATATGATTAGTTAAAAAATGAATGCATTAGAATATAATGCTGTAAATAAATTGTCAAGAATTGAATTGAACACCATTATGCATTCAATTGTATTTTGAATTATGGTGAAATCGGAATTTACGTATATTTTAATATGTCGTGCCTTGACAAAACACCGGCAATGCGGCCAAATTCTGAAACTACAATTGCAGGATATTCCTTTAGAATTGGCATTGCAATTTGTATGTCTTCATGTGAATCGAGCAATGGCATCGCTTCTTCCATAACCGAAGTTATAAGGTTTGAAAGCGAATCTCTATTTGCGATAACCAAGGACATTAGGCGATTTTCCCGCACAGCGCCAATCATTTTGCCTTCAGAAATCACCGGCATTTCAGAAATTTCATATTTACTCATGGTTTGCAGAGCTTGTTCGACGGTATCGTTATAATTAGCGGCGATAATTGCCGGCAAAACGCCAGAATTTGACTTTTGAGCAAGCACAGAGCGCAAAGTAATTCGTTCGGGATCGAGCAAAGCCATAGTTTCCATCCACTCTTCTGAATGGTGCTTGGTTAAATACCGCTCGCCTGTGTCGCTTATAATGGCGACAATCACCGATTCTTTTGGAAGCAGTTTGGCTAATCGCAATGCGGCTGCCACATTCATGCCGCTAGAGCCACCGCAGAAAATGCCTTCTTCAAGAGCTAAACGTTTCGCTGTCGTAAATGATTCTTTGTCTGGAATGCTGATTACTTCATCAATGAGAGACAAGTCGAGATTTCCCGGAATACATTCTTGTCCTACTCCTTCAACCAAGTAAGGTAGTGCTTCTACGAGTCGTCCGGTGTCTTTAAAGGTTTTAATAGAAGAGCCAACAGGGTCTGCTGCGATAACTTTTACATTTGGATTCTGATGCTTCATATAGCGAGCGCAGCCGGTTATTGTGCCGCCTGTTCCAATTCCTGCTATAAAATGAGTGATTTTCCCGTCAGTGTCACGCCATATTTCTGGCCCCGTTGTTTTCTCATGAATATCAGGATTTGACGGATTATCAAATTGATTAAACATTACAGCGTTTGGAATATCAGCCGCAAGCCGCTTGGCTGTGTTTAAATAATATTCTGGCGAGCTTGGCTTAGCTGCGCTTGGCACTATAAGAACTTCGGCGCCAAGGGCTTTGACGTATCGTGCGCGCTCTTGTGATGCCTTATCGGTCATCACAAACAAGCATTGATAACCTTTTATACGCGCCGCAAGCGCCAATCCAATGCCTGTATTGCCGCTGGTTGGCTCAATGATAAGGCCGCCTGGCTTGATCTTCCCACTTTTTTCGGCATCTTCTATCATGGCAATGCCGATTCTATCTTTGATAGAACCGCCGGGATTCTGGCTCTCAAGTTTAAGCAAAATCGTCGCTTCCATGTCTCGCGCCATCGTATGTAGTCGTACAAGCGGGGTGTTGCCAATGAGTTCAAGGATATTGTTTGCGAAGCGCATAGAATTCAGAAAGGAGAGAATATGAAACAAAAAAGGGTTATCTAGGAGGATAACCCCTTGCGGGCTTGTGCGGAAGACGGGACTTGAACCCGTACGCCTCTCGGCGCCACCCCCTCAAGATGGTGCGTCTGCCAATTTCGCCACTTCCGCAGAATATTATCAATTCAAAGAGGCGCAAATGTACGGCTTTAAGCCGATTTTACCAAATTGTAATTGTTGCAAAGCGGTTAAGACGGTGAAAAAGCGGAAGATATAAACAGATAATTAAAAAAAGTTTGTAGTTTAGCAACAAACGTACCAACTATTGAAGTTATACAATGATTTTGGTCGGAGATGTGCTTGTAGATGAAAGCATTATTCATGCAAAGTTTGCTTGCAATACTTCTGTGTGCAAAGGCGCTTGCTGCACACTTGAGGGCGGAGGCGGCGCACCGCTTACCGATGAAGAAGCGAAAATAATGCGAAATCTCGGCGATGCGGTTAGCCCCTATCTTTCGGACCGTTCGCGTAAAATTGTGCAAAATCGTCCTGTGGAAGGGTTATCGGGGGATTACTCGACTACATGCATAGACAATCGCGCTTGCTGTTTTGTGTACCACGATAAAAATGGCATTGCAAAGTGTTCTATAGAAAGCGCCTTCTTTGATGGAAAAACAGATTTTCGCAAGCCAACCTCATGTCATTTGTTCCCGCTGAGAGTTGGCGAATTTGGCGGCTCGTATCTCTATTATGAGCATTTCGATGAATGTAATCCGGGTAGGGAACATGGCGCAAAACATCAAATATTTTTACTTGATGTATTGCAGCCGGCTTTAAAGCGTGCATTCGGCGAGCAATGGGTGAATGAGCTTAACCGACAAGTTGATGCTCGACGCACCGAAAATAATAGTTCGTCAGAAAACAATAAGAGGGCATAATCATGAAATTGTCGCTTAGCTTGCAAACATCGCTGCTGCAAACTCTGACGCCGCAACAGATTCAATATTTAAAATTATTGCAGCTGCCTATATTGCAATTTGAGCAGCATTTGCGGCAAGAGATTGAAGAAAATCCGATGCTCGAAGAAATTGACGAGTTAGGAGAGCTTTCTGACGCAAAAGATGAATCGGACGACTTTGCTTATGGAGAAATTCTCCGTGACAATTATTCTGACTATGAGCATCATGAGAATAGTGTAGAATTGAATGCTTCCTCCATGCTAAATGAAGATGTGTATCTTAATGAAGCAAAAGATCCCTTCGATTTCTATGAAGCTGCATGGCAGGATAATTTGCCATCTCAGAATCGCGATGATGAAGATGATGACGGCGGCTGGCAAATAAAAGAAGTAGAAACGTTTGCCGATGAACTTAATGCTCAATTGCTTCTTTTGCCGCTGGACAAAGATATGCTGTACGTCGGTCAATTCCTCATTGGTATGTTGGATGACGACGGGTATTTAAGAGTTGATATGCCCACTTTGCTAAGTGAAATTAATCGCATTCGAGACGAAGAGTACGATGATGCGACTGATGAATGGCGGTTGCGTCGCGCTACAGCATTAGAAAAAGAAGAGGTTTTCACAGAAACCCAACCAGAAAATCCTCGCAATATTACGTCTGATAATTTAGAAACTATGCTAGAGCATATTCGCCGTCTTGACCCGCCCGGCATAGGAGCGCGTTCGATACAAGAATGTTTGCTGGCTCAGTTAGAAATAATTCCTCGCCCAACTGAAGCGCAAAAACGAGCAAAACTCATATTGACTAAATGTTACGATGCTTTTGTAATGAAGCATTATCATATTATGCTTCGCCGTTTAAATATCAATGAAGAGGAATTACGCGACGCCTTGGAAATTATACTGCGTCTAAACCCAAAACCAGGCTATGGCGGCGAAATTGGCGGAGTTGGCACTATCATTCCTGATTTTGTCGTTCGCTACGACGATGACGAGCAAGATATTTTCATTTCTATCAATGACAATCGTATGCCGTCGCTAAAAGTTAATAATCTGTACGAACGATTGAAAAGTGAAGCAAAGGCAAAAAATTATTCTAAAGAGACAAAACTTTGGATGAGAAAAAAATACGATGACGCAAAATTTCTTTTGCAGGCAATCAAGCAGCGTAAAATTACGATGACAAAGGTTATGACCGGCATTGCAGGATTGCAGCGCGATTTTTTTATTGAAGGGCCAAATTCCATAAAACCTCTTATTTATAAAGATGTGGCCGATGTTACTGGATTAGATATTTCGACTGTTTGCCGTATTGTAAATGGCAAATTTGCTCAAACTGACTACGGAACTTTTGAAATGCGATATTTTTTTAGCGAAGCATTGCCAACCGACGACGGAGAAGAAGTTTCTACGCGGTTAGTTAAGCAAAAAATAAAAGAATTGATAGATAAAGAGCCAAAAGGCAAGCCATACAGCGACGACAAAGTAACAAAAGAGCTTAAAAAACAAGGATTCAACGTTGCACGGCGCACAATAGCAAAATATCGGGAACAAATGCGAATTCCCGTTGCACGATTAAGAAAAGAACTATGAGTATTGTTGTTGGCTGTCTTGCGTTAGCATAGAACAATTAAAGATAGGAGAGAGTGTGAGCTTTACTTCGCTGTTAGCAAAATCGGATGCGTTAGTGCGACCTCTTGGGGTGCGTGTTTCTCCAAAATTAAGCGTTAGGTTTTACTCGGCAGCGCGCAGGTATTTTCTGAAATGCCATGAGAAAGACAGCATAGAAAAGAGCATGATTATTCCTTCTGAATTGTCGCGAACTCTTTGGGGAATACAATTTCGCGCTCCAATTTTTAATGCTGCTGGAATATACAAAAACGGAGCCGGTTATGCTTGGTGCAGTTCAATCGGCGCAGGAGCATATTTGGCCGGCACAACCACTTCATTGGCAAGAAAAGGAAACTCGCGCAATTCCACATATTTGCCATTCGCTCCTTACCCACAGTCTCATGCTGCGTCTAATTGGCTTGGGCTGCCAAACGAAGGCCACGCAAAGACAGCTAAAATTCTTTCTTCGATTCCGCGTGTTGCCGGATGTCCAATTGGCGTTAGCGTCGCTCTCGATCCTCTCGCGTCATTCGAAACCGCTGTGACAGGATTAGCAGAGGGCTTGTCGCAGTATCAGAGCGCAGGGGTAGATTTTATTGAATTAAATGAAAGCTGCCCAAATACGGAGGAAAATTCAAATATTGCTCATTCTGCTACGATGGATGAGTTGTTTATGCGGCTTGATGAAGTATCTAAGAATTTTTTGAAAAAGCGAAATCGCTCTCTGCCGGTTATTGTCAAGTTCACGAATGATACGAACAGTGAGTCAGTTCCGTATTTGATTGACACTTTGATTGCGCTTGGATATGACGGAGTAAATTTTGGAAACACATCAACGGACTACGCATGCTGCAAATCGGCTATTCTAAAAAGCGAGCAAAAAATTTATGATTATTTTACCGGCACTTTTGGCGGCGGAATAAGCGGCAGGCCGCTTGCATCGCGATCTCTAATGCTTACGAAGACCGCAGCGGCGGCGCTTGAAGCAAAACCTTCGCGCCATGAATTTCATATTATTCGCACCGGAGGCATAGAAACTGCAGCCGATATAAGCGAATCACTAAAAGCCGGGGCGTCGTTAACCGAATGGTTTACAGGATATTTTGAAAATTTTTCAAAATATGGCGAAAAGGTTTACTTGCGTATATGCCAAGAATTATTAGAGCTTCTATAGCAAATTCTTTGAGTGAAGTATTGTCAGGATTTTCTCTACTTGGTCGTTTATGGATAATTCTGATGTGTCAATTTCAATTGCATCGTCAGCTTTGCGAAGCGGACTTTCACTGCGGTTTTGGTCAAATTGATCGCGCTCTTCCAGAGTATGAGCAATTTCTGAAGGGTCGGATTGATTGCCATTGACTGTAATTTCGGCGGCTCGCCGCTGTGCTCGCGCTTCTATCGAAGCAGTCATGTAGATTTTAACATCGGCATTAGGGAAAACTATTGTTCCTATGTCTCTGCCGTCCATGACGACGCTTTCGCTGTTTGCAAATGCTCGCTGCATTGCCACAAGCCGTTTGCGCACTTCCGGCAGCGAGCTGACAAAGCTGACGTAGGCGGTAACTTCCGATGACCGTATCTCATGTGATACATCGTTGTTATTCAAATAAGTTCGCTGTCCTTCATCCGAATGTTCTAATCTGATTTCTAACGTTTCGAGCAAGTTGTTGATAAGCAATGAATTGTTGGCCGCTTTTGCATGAAGCGCGGCAAGAGTTACAGCGCGATACATAGCGCCCGAGTCAATATAGGTTATGCCAAGCCGCCGAGCAAGCAGCCGCGCTGTTGTAGATTTTCCAGAGCCGGCCAGACCATCTATGGCAATTATATAGTTATGAGTTCCCAAGATAAAGTTGAGCAGATAAAATGGTATCTTTGCGCCTAATAAATAATATGCTTTATTGCGATAAGTAATGATTATTTCCGACAAAAATACGAAGCTGTCCGTATCTGTTGTGATTGTAAATTACAATGTAAAGGATTTTTTGGTACAAGCAATACGATCGCTTGAAGCAGCCGCAGCGCATATTGACATCGAGATAATTGTGGTTGATAATAATTCATCCGACGGTTCAGTTCCATATTTACGCGCATTATTTCCATCGGTGCATTTTATCGAATCTCCTGAAAATATTGGGTTTGGACGCGCAAATAATATTGGCATTAGCTCTGCCCGCGCCGATTATGCGCTTTTGTTAAACCCCGACACAATTGTTGCCGAAGATACTCTCGAAACAATGGTTGCGTATCTTGATGGCCGTCCTGAAGTTGGAATAGCCGGCTGCAAAGTTATCAATCCTGACGGCACATTCCAATTTGCCTGTCGCCGCGGATTTCCTACTCCTTGGGCAAGCTTTTGCAAACTCTTTGGATTGCAGTCGCTTTTTCCTCGCTCGCCATTATTTGCCCAATACAATCAGACGTTTCGTAGCGAAGATGAATCGTATGACGTTGATGCTCTTATTGGCGCATTTATGTTCTGCAGAACGCAAGTATTGCGCGATATCGGCGGTTTCGATACTGACTTTTTTATGTATGCCGAAGATATTGATCTGTGTTTTCGCGCTCAAAAAGCCGGCTGGAAAGTAGCATATTATCCTGCAACAACAATAGTGCATTTCAAAGGTGAAAGCACACGTCGCAGTTCTATGAATGAAGTGCGCGTTTTCTATGAAGCAATGACAATATTTGCCCGCAAACATTATGGAAAATCACGGCTGCTGTTGATATTTCTTCGAATAGGCATTGAGTTAAGAGCGGCCATTGCTTATTTAAAAAAACGCCTTAGAGTAATAACTGCAATCTTAACCGATGCTGCAATTCTTGAAGCATCGCTCTTGACTGCCACTAAAATCAGGTTTGATAAATTTTTCTACTATCCGCTTGACGCTTCGTCAATCGTATTTTCTGTGCCGATGCTTATTGCGCTGTGTTCTATTGCAGCCTGCGGCGGTTACAGCAGCAAAAAGAAAACACAGTTTCGCACATTCCTTATGGGAATGATGGTTTCTTTTTTCATACTGTCTTCGCTGACGAATTTTTTTAAGAATTATGCCTACAGCCGCGGCATTATTCTGATGTTGACAGGTTTTGGCATTATCGGCGGATTATTGTCGCGAATGGCTTGGTCGCTTTATGATAAAACAATTGGACGAGAATCGGATAGGCGCATTATCGTGATAGGAACTACATTCGATGCTGCTTCGATTATAGAAGCATTGCGGACTGCAGAAACGAGAAATGCTCATATTGTGGGAATTGTGGCTGTCAAAAATGATGAAAGTGTTTCTACGTTTTCCGGACTGCCAATTATCGGTCATATTGACTATTTATCTAAGATTTTGATTGAACACGACATACATGAAGTCATCGTTGCAGAATCATCTTTACCTAAATACGAGATAATGAGATTGGCCGGAAATTCTGCAACGGCAACAGTACGGTTTCATGCTGCACAGGAATACGAAGATGTTGTCATTTCACGCATAGTAAATGAAGTGGCCGGCATTGAAATGAATATCCCGCGAGCTAATCTATTATTGTTTCGCTACCGGCTTTTAAAGCGTATTAGCGATATTGTTATTGCTTTATTTATGTTGACAATTGGTTTGCCCGTTGTAATTTTGCTGGCGAAAAGTCGAAAAACTACATTGTCTGATTTTATTGATGTTTTGCTTGGAAGGTGCTCTGTTGTCGGTTTTTATTCGATGGCAGGATATTCGCCAATTGCAGGGAAACAGGGTGTTACCGGATTGGCTCAAATTGCTCGTCCTGAAACGCTTGCTAGGCAAACAATTATTCGGCTAAATGATTATTACGCAGAGTATTATTCACCTGCGCTCGACGCAGATATTATTATAAAGCATCTATTTCGACGGAAAAATAATGGCACAAATTATACTCGACTTTGAAAAACCGGTATTAGAGCTAGAAAAGAAAATTGAAGAAATGCGAGCACTTGCCGGAACGCTCGATATTTCCGAGCAGACACTTGAGCTTGAAGGTAAAGTTGAAGAGCTGCGCTTGGATATTTACCGCAATTTAACGCGCTGGCAGCGTGTGCAGATTGCTCGTCATCCCGACAGACCTTATACGTTGGATTATTGCCAAAACACATTTGTCGGCTTCACTGAATTGCACGGCGATAGAATGTTTCGCAATGATCCAGCCATTGTAGGCGGTTTTGCAGCTCTTGGGAAGTATAATGTAATGCTTATCGGGCATCAAAAGGGAAGAGATACAAAATCTAATGTTTATAGAAATTTTGGCATGCCCAATCCCGAAGGTTATCGCAAAGCAAAGCGGCTGATGCTATTAGCTGAAAAATTTAATAAGCCGATAATATGCATGCTCGATACGCAGGGAGCATATCCCGGAATTGAAGCCGAAGACAGAGGCCAGGCAAATGCGATAGCTGAAAATCTGCTGCTTATGTCGTCGCTGCGAGTGCCAATTATTATTGTTGTTATTGGCGAGGGTGCTTCTGGCGGCGCTTTGGGAATCGGTGTTGGGAATCGAATTTTAATGTTAGAAAATGCGTGGTATTCCGTCATTGCGCCCGAATCTTGCTCCAGCATTTTATGGCGCAGCTGGGATTTCAAAGAGCAGGCGGCAGAAGCATTGCAATTGACTGCGCCAGACCTCGTTGCGCAAGGAATAGTCGACCGCATTATTCCAGAGCCGATTGGCGGCGCTCATCGTTCGCCAAGTGAAATATATCAAACGGTTCACGATGTACTGCTTGAAGAATTAGATGCGTTAACAATTCTAACCAAAGAAGAGCTTGTAGCTCATCGGCGCGAAAAATTTGCTAAAATGGGCGTTTGGAATGAAGAATGAAAAATATTCGCTCCGGACTTAGATAAACTGTTTTAAAATAATTTTAAATTTGCAGTCGCTAAAATCAATTTTCTGCAAAACATAGTAAATTAATTAAATATTTTTTCATTTGCTTGAGGAGCTTGTCTTGGAACTTATTTTAGTTGTTGCAGTTTTGTTGTTTATTCTCATTTTAGGCTCTTTCCGAACTGTGCCGCAAGGAATGGTTTCTATTATTACGATGTTTGGAAAATATCGTCGCGTGCTGTATCCCGGGCTTAATTTTAAATTGCCGATCATCGAGAAAATTTACAAACGCATATCGGTACAAAATCGCTCGATAGAGCTTGACTTTCAGTCAATTACATTTGATCAGGCAAATGTGTATTTTAAAGCGCTTCTGTTATACGCAGTTGTAGATCAGGAAGAAACAACAATAAAGAGCGTAGCGTTCAAATTCGTGGACGAGCGCAGCTTTATGCAGGCGCTTATTCGCACAGTAGAAGGCACGGTGCGAAGCTTTGTAGCCACCAAAAAACAAGCAGAAATACTGTCGCTTCGTCGGGAAATTGTGCAGGCGGTAAAGCTGCAGCTTGACGAGCAGCTGGAGGAATGGGGCTATCATCTTATTGACCTGCAAATGAATGATATTACATTTGACGAGGCAATAGTCCAATCTATGGCTCGCGTGGTGGCGTCCAATAATTTGAAAGCGGCAGCCGAGAATGAAGGTCAGGCACTTTTAATCACCAAGACAAAACAAGCCGAAGCAGAAGGGAACGCCATAAAAATAGCAGCAACCGCCGAGCGCGAAGCTGCGCAATTACGCGGTCAAGGCGTGGCATTGTTCCGTGAAGAAGTTGCGAAAGGTATGTCGCAAGCCATGAGAGAAATGGAACAAGCAAATTTAAGCGCATCTGTAATATTGTTTTCGATGTGGACAGAAGCTGTGAAAAATTTTGCTGAAAATGGCAAAGGCAATGTTATCTTTCTTGACGGATCTTCGCAAGGAATGATGCGCACTTTACAAAATCTCATGGAGCTGAATGGCGGAGGCTTCGAGAAAGAAAACTAAGTGAAAGCGCGCTGAAATCGAATTGTAAATTAGCATGTATTCTGTTGAAGACATTAGAATAGAAATAATACTGCGCTTATTTTTATTCTAGTGTCTATTTAAGGCAGTAATATGCTGTCTTGCATGTACAACAACTAAGGTAATAGTTTATTATAGTGGCTATTAAAATAGTTGTATGTGATCATTAAAATATTAATGAACAGCATTATTGTAATTGTCTGATATTTTTATTTTATAATTTAGGACTTTTTCGTCATTGTTCATTAGCTATTTGTAAAGGTTGATTGTAAAATTTAAAGCTTTGGCAATCAAGAAAATACACGTAATTATACGAGAAAAATCCATACAAGAGCAAAAATATAAATAAAAAGACATACGAGGCTTGTTTAATGAGCAAGACAACTATCAGAAACTCTCTTTTATTGGGAATCCTCTCGAAAGAGTATGATAAGCTGTTGTTATTAAGATTTCTATAGAAACACTCGAAAAGGTGTTCTAAACAACAAATAGCGTTCTAAACGCCAATAATAGTAATAAATTTACATGGAATAAAGTTAGCTTTGAGAAAGTACAATAAACAGAGCAGCTATTCTATGTTTAATCTAACCTTATTTCTACAGATCATATAGCAGTTGCCAAGAGATGCGTTTCATAGTTTGGCAGACATGCATCAATAAGACATAAGCATAACTTGCAATTCAACCTCATCGAAGATTTTTGCAGCGTATAAAAAAAGCCGTCAGAACAGAATATGACGGCTTTTTAGTTTTTATGCTAACCGCCTTTTAGAAATCATCTCTTTGATTTCAATTCTCATGCTGCAATAATGCCCATCTTTAAGGCCGCTGTTAAAACTCTATAAACATCCGTTAAAAAGCGTGATTGCAACTGCATTAAACAATAACAATGCAGCACAACTCTATGAAGTTACGCTTAAAATATGCCATATTCGGCTTGATTGCCGCAAAATTATTCAAAAGCTGCATTTATCAAGCTGTTTTCTAACTTTTAGAATGTCATACAGTTGCGTCGTTTATGAATTAATTTTAACCAAAAATATTTTTGGAGAGGTAAAAAATACGTATTACTAAGTATTGCATGCAAAAAGCCAGCATAGTAATTTAGCATAATTCATTTTTTGAACGGCTCATTTTGTCTGCAAAAGAGTGCGCTGATGATATGAAACATAAGGCGATTTGAAATTATTTTTTAATTGTTTCAGCATTTCAAATATTTATCTTGATGTTTAATATTATCTTCTGCCTGAATTCAAGTTAGGTTATCAAGAAATTGAGAATAATTATTACGAAGGATCATCCAAGTTTTCAATTTATGAGCCCGCTCCAATAAGGTCTAACCAACAGAGCAAGATTATAGAGAAAGAGAAAAATTATAATAATAGAAATAATTAATTTGTTATTTAAACAAATAGCAAGACAAAACATTATCCGCTTTATATTTATACACAGATTTTTATCTTTAATACTTGCCATTTATTCATGGAAGTCAAAGAGTTAACCGATTCTATAAAGCAGTTAAATATCAATCAATTTAATACTATCTTTATAAATAATATGAACTTGAATATATTGTCAATCTTTTTTCTATTAGCATTTCTTATGGGAACTAGCATTGCATATTCCCAAGAATTGAAAATTAACAAACCCGATTTACCGGATGCAACTATTATTTCAATGATGAGATTATTGGACAGCATACCTGACGAGTTATTAACTAATTACGGCATTAAAAACAAAGATGAAATAAAAAAATCTGCAATTGGCAATCCCATTGCAGTTTATACGATTGAGAAAGATAGTCTATCATTTACAGACACATGGCGCGTTCCATTAATTATAGATAATGAATACAGAGCTCTATTTACTGTAATTATAAATTCTGACAATAAATATCAAGTTGTTGATTACGGCGCTGTGTTATTAGCCGAATCTCTTTACAATTTTAGCAAAGATAATGTTCTATTAGCAATGCTTAGGGTATATGAATTGCGAAAAGATTATTTTATATGCGGGAACAAGAATGCTGGCTATATATTTCACTCTATTTCAAATCTTGATAAAAGACAATATAGTTTAAATGAACTAATTAAAATGACAAAGTAAATATTATGAAAACGATTAGTTTAATTGCTTTAGTTTTATTAACTTCCATCCATTTAAAATCGCAGGTGTTGAACGTAAATCAAGTGACTCAAGAACAAAATCAATGGTGTTGGGCTGGTGTGTCTTCTTGTATTTTAGATTATTACTGCGCGCCTACACAACAATGTGCAATTGCAGAATATACTCGATCCGTTGAAACATTTCCTGATGTTAGTTATGGAAATACAAATTGTTGTATTTCGCCTTCTACATGTAATAATTGGAACTATAGCTGGGGAGGCCCGGGAAGTATTCAAGATATTTTATTACATTTTGCAAATATTTCTAATTACGGAGTTGGCTCATGCCTTACACGAGCGGATATCACGGCAGATATTCAAAACAATAGGGTTTTTGTGATTCGTTGGGGCTGGACTGGCGGTGGTGGGCATTTTCTTGTCGGGCATGGTCTGATAGGAAACAATATGTATTATATGGATCCATGGTTTGGCGAAGGACTTAAAATTGCTGATTATAACTGGGTAGTTTCAGGTGGCAATCATACTTGGACACATACTAATAGATTATCTGATAGCCCATCTAACAATCAGTTGGTGATAACGGGAGAAATTTCAGGTAGCAAATCCGTTTGCTTGGAGAAACCACAAATATATAGTATTACACCAGTTTCAGGGGCAACCTCCTATACATGGACTTTGCCAAGCGGTTGGAGCGGTAGTTCTAAAAGCACATCAATAACATGTCGCCCAGATTCAAGCGGGGGTACAATAAGTGTTGTTGCAAATAATTCCTGCGGTACAAGTGAAAAAAAATCATTGAGAGTAAACGTAGCAGTAACACCTGCCCAACCCGGAACAATTTCAGGCATAACAACTGTTTGTCAGGGAGATTCACAAACTTACAGCATTCAATCTGTTTCAGGGGCAACCTCCTATACATGGACTTTGCCAAGCGGTTGGAGCGGTAGTTCTAAAAGCACATCAATAACATGTCGCTCAGATTCAAGCGGGGGCACAATAAGTGTTGTTGCAAATAATTCCTGCGGTACAAGTGAAAAAAAATCATTGAGAGTAAACGTAGCAGCAACACCAGCCCAACCCGGAACAATTTCAGGCATAACAACTGTTTGTCAGGGTCAAAATTCAGTGACTTATACAGTTCCTTCAATAGCAAATGCAACGTCCTATGTTTGGACATTGCCAAGTGGTGTAACAGGAGCAAGCACAACTAATAGTATTTTTGCTGATTTTGGAGGAAATGCAATTTCTGGCAACATTACAGTAAAAGGAACTAATTCTTGTGGATCTGGCAAAGTTTCTATTTTGCCAATTGTAGTAAATGTAAGACCTAACACTCCAACTATTACATTAAATGAATTAATACTGCAGTCAGACGCTCCAAATGGCAATCAATGGTATAACCAAAACGGATTAATCAATGGAGCTGTAAATCAGAAATATACTATATCAGCTGATGGCGATTTTTATGTTGTTGTTAGTATGTCGGGCTGTAGTTCCAATCCTTCTAATATAATAAGAGTATCATTAACCGGCATTGATGCTGTTGAAACAGATAGAACTATTAAAGTACATCCAAATCCTATTTCTAATGAAATAACTATTGAAAAAGAAGGTGTTAATGGAAAGGTTAGGTTTGACATTTTAAATATAATTGGTCAAATAGTTTTCAAAGGAGATTTCGATGACAAAACTACAATTCAGACAAATAAATTTGCACCCGGAGTATATTTTATTAAGATTGAAAATGGCAATATATTTAAATTCATAAAAATAAATGAATAAGCAAACTCTGAATTATACTATGTTGTTTCATCAGCGCTTTTCAACTTTGAAATATTACTAGGCTTTTCGGAATAGGATCATTTATTAAATATTCGTACAAAACAAATGAACGATTAATCAAACTAACGATTTTTGTTCTATTGATGGCCCTAAACGCCATAATTTCATTTTCGCAAGATAAAATGCAAGATATTCTTTGTCTTAAAATGGAAGCACACAGATTCAACAGTGAAGTGCAACGGATGAAATAAATAAAGAGTTGGTTTAAGTGTCATAGTTCAACAACCCAACGACGAGTTTATCACAAACGGAGCACAATATGCCCAGCGGCTATACACACCTAACGCAAGAGCAAAGATACGGAATTGAAATCATGCATAGGAATAAAGTTTCATTACGAAGCATTGCAGCAAATATTGGCGTTTCAGCTTCTACTCTCAGTCGTGAATTGCGCCGCAATAAAGGCGAAAGAGGCTATA
>JBDHXA010000056.1:0-18435 GCA_039810485.1 Chlorobiota bacterium
CGATTGTTTCTGGTTTTGCGATTGTTTCTGGTTTTGCGATTGTTTCTGGTTTTGCGATTGTTTCTGGTTTTGCGATTATTGCCGATTTTTCGCTTATTTTTTGTATTTCATTTATTTTTCCGATATTATTTTTCTTTATATTATTTTCATTAACATCACTTTCAATTCTCTTATTTTTATTACTATCATTTTTTATGTAATTTATATTTGCATCTTTTTCTTGATGTTTTATTTTTTCTTTTAATGTTTCTATTGAAACATTTTCTTTGAGGATTACATTTTTATGAACTACTTTATTACTACTATTCTTTTCTGATTGTATCTTTTCTGATTTTCTTTGTTCGTTTATGCGGGTTTTACTATCGCTTACTTTATCATCATAATCTATATTCACTTCTTTATTCTCATTTTCCACGTTACTTTTAAGCGTTTGTAACATCTTGTTCTCGATTTTGGATTTTTCATGAGAATGGATTTTACTTTCGTTATTTTTATGGTTTACAAATGTGGTTTTATTATCATTTTCTGTTAATATATTTTTATTTGCCAGATTTGATTTTCGATCGTTATCAAACAACATGTCATCGTTTTTTACTCCTATAAGTTCTTCATTTTTATCGTTATTTGATTTATTTATTATTACATTATATGGTATTATGTTGTCATTATATTTTGGTTCTAGTGTTAGCGTATTGTTAGTCTGCAAATCATTAATTATTTGTTTATTTATGGTTGTTTTGTGGTTTGGATTGGTTTCAACGTTGATTATTGGTTTAGTAAGTGCATTTTCATTTTCATTTTTATTATTATTTTGTTCTATTAATAGATCTTCTATTTTGTTATTTACATATTTTTCTTCATTATAATTATTTTTATTATTGTCATAGTCGCTATATTTTATTTGGGAGCTTAGAATAGTATCTCTATTTTTATTATTTGCATTTGACATCTTATTTTCAGTGATATTCGATATTTCATTGTTAGTATTATCACTATTTATTTTCAAATCCACATTTTGTATGCTCGATTCAGCATTAGAATTACTTTTATTGAATTGTTGTTTGTACATGCTATACTTTTCTCTTTCACTTGTCATTTTTCCGATGACTTCATTATATTCTTGTTTTATAGCAACATTGTTATAGTTATGATTTAGTAATTCTGGATTTTGTTTTGAAAGCTGCGTTGTATTATCTTTTACGTTACTATTAGTTAAAGTTTTATTTTCTTTATTATATCTGCTTGTATTATTGTTTTCGATATTATTTATGTTATTTATCGTAATAATGTTATCTTTATCATTACTTAATAAGTTGTTTTCAGGTTGACTGTAAGCTTCGATACTTTTGTCATTAACTATAAAAGGTAATAATTCTAAGTTATTGTCTTTTTTATTATTCGAATTGTTTATTTCATCTCCATTATTGCTATTTATAATTTCTATGCGGACATCTGCTGTTTTAATATGATCACTTTTAATTAGATCATTATTTGTTATATTTATAAACGTTCTTTTATCTTCTGATTCATTATCGTATTTATCATACATACCTCCATACATATCAACATCATTTTTGTTTAGCGTATTTTTAGTTATTCCTTTAGGTAGTTGATTATATGCTTTTATTTCTTTTGTATTTAGCGATATGTCAGTATTATTTATTGTATTTACATTATTTGGTTTTTTTTTACTTTCTTTCTTGCTGATAATATCGTCATAATTATTTGTCACCAACACCTTTCTTTCAACTTTTGCAATTCGCGTGCTATCTTTTGCCTGTTTATCAATATCTGAGTTATCGTAATCATATACTTCATTGTTTTGAATTTTTGCATTTATGTTATCTGTTGATATATCATCTTTTAAATAAATATCATTTTGTTCTGATAAATTATTTATATTCTCCATAGCTGCATTCTTTTTAATTGCTTCTTTATTTAATATGGAGTGTTCTATATATATTTTATTTTCTTGTGATTGACCATTAACTTTACCGATAACAACATTTTTAACATCCGTTTTACTATGAGCTGTAGGTAGTTCTCCATCAAGACGGTCGTTTGATTTATCATAAATACTTACTATTTCTGCATTTTCTTTTTTTCTTTCTGACAAGTTGACATTATGTTTGTTAAATTGCAATTTTGCACTATTGATTTCATCTTTGTTTGAATGATATTGCGCATTTATTTCATAACTAACTATATGATCACTTATTATTGTATCAACATAAGAGTTTGGCTTATTCTCAATGTTGTTATCATCATATTGACGAGAATAATCTACAGGCTCTTGAAATGTTATACTATTTTCATGTTTTGCAATTTTAATTCTTTCTGACTCAGTACTAACATTATCATTTTGCTTTAAACCAGTAACTTTTGTACTAATATCATATTTATCATTATTTTCAATTTGCGATTTAACTTTATTAGAATTATTTGATGTTCCGATTGTAAGTTTTGTAGAAGCTTTGTGTTCTCCTTTTCCTATTACTGCCTTATTAACTATTTCATTTTTCTTTTTTATGTCCTTATTATTTCCATTTATATCGAGTACATCACTATCCGACATACCCTTATCTGGATTATATTGCGTTACTTCATGTGTAGTTATTACCTTTTCAATTAATATTTTATGCGTTTCGTTATCAACATTCTTTTCATGTAGAACGTTATTAACATCTTTCATATCATCACTTTTTAAAATTGTGCCAGTTCTAGATATATTCTGTTTTATATTTTCTTTTTGTAGAACATTATTGCTATTTAAAGTAAGTAGTCCTTTATTCTTATTATTATAATTATATGAATTAATATTTAATTCTTCATTAGATATATTTTTTATATTGCTGTATTTACCTACAGCAGCATTTAACTTTATGTTTCTTATTGAATCTTTACGAGTATCTTTGTTAGACTGCTTGATATCAATATAATTATGAACATCTTCATTTATATTATTTGTAACTATTTTGTTAATACTTCCTTCATTATTATCTATTATTTCAGAATTACCTTGCAAGTTTACATTAGTATTTAAATTTGGAATATCAATTATATTACTATCAGCAATTGAGATATTATTCAATAATGACAAATCACTATTTATAATATGCTCATCATTATTCTTACCTGAATTTATTGTTTTGCTTCCCAAATAATTATTAAACATACTATTATCAGCATAAGTATTCATTTTCACTTTCGGCAAAGTTATTTGAATATATTCTATGTCTTCAAATGAGCCGCTAGGAATTTCGTTTAGAATATTATTTACTGATGCAATAATTGATGAATAAGTGTTATCAATCTTATTATTTGTATAAATATGATAATTTGAGGTAATTCTTTTGTTTGTACCCTCAGCATTTTGGTTTACGCTTTCGACTAATGATCCTCCATTTACTTTTTTTTGTTGGGTATCAGCTTTATTTTTCAGAAGTAAATCGTCAGCTACTACATATAAAATCTTATCATCAATTAACTGATCGATAATTCCGAGTGTTGATTTATTATTATCTTTATCATTTTTCTTTATTTTAGTTTCAACTATTACTTTCCTATCGTTAATATCATGGTCATCTCTGCTAAAATTTATCTTAGAATTATTTAACAATATAGGCAACGAGTCTTTAACTGTTGTAGCATTGCCATTATACAAAGAATTATTACTTCCGAACATCATCCTTTCATATTTTGAAAAAATATATTCCTTGTTATTATGCGATTGAACAAAAGTATTTCCTAAAATATCACTATTAGTATAAACTCTTGCTTTATTATTATTATCATGATCAATACCATTCTTATCATTTACACCAGTAATTATCTTATCATTTCCCGTCTGTATAACATCACCATTATTTATATCAGTTATGTTATTTATGCCAGCTATGTTATTCATACTAACTTTATTACTTACTTTACTATCTGATAATGAATCATTTATATTATTCTTAAGATTACTTATTTTATGAGTTCTATCTTTATTATCTTTTATATGTTTTGATACTAACACATTAACTTCATTTTTTGATTCATTATTATCAGTATAATTTGCTTCATCAATATCTTTGTCAAAGACATTTACATCTTCATTATATGTTTTAGAATAATTATGACTAATTGTACTCGATATTCTACTAAGCAAATCGTTTGATATAATACTTCTATCTATCCTATTATTGACTTTATTACCTTTATTGTCTTTATTATCTTTCAAAACTATATTATCCGCTAAGTGACTTTCATCAATATCTGAAACAACAGTTGGATCCAAATTTTGTATTATGCCATTAACAGCATTTTTATTATACGAAATTGGTGAATATTCATATTCATTATTAACATTTGGTTGTTTAATAATTGAAACAGATAATTTATCTGCTCCTAAACTCTCAGCTAGGTTATTATTTAACAGCTCATTATCATCCATAGTTCTTAAATCAGAACAAACATTATATATACTGTTCGTTATATTCTCTACTTTATTATCAACCGCAGCATAATCATTTACTTTTAAATGAGCTTTTTTATTATTGTCTTTATTGACTACTCTATTTTTATTAACAAAACTATCTTTATTGACTTTGCTGCCTTTATTATCAAAGCTATCTTTATTGCTAAAGCTATCTTTATAGACCGCACTATCCTTATTAACTATGTTTTCTTTATTGACAACACTATCCTTATTGACTATACTGCCTTCATTTACAACACTGTCCTTTTTTGATATTGCAATCTTATTTAATGCTAATTCTTCATTTGTAACAGATTTAAGATTGACAACCAATTTCTGATTAGCATCTCTATTTACAATGCTAAAATTATTTGAACTCTCATTCAAACAACTAGAAATAGTATCACTGACTTTATTAGACAGTATATTATATTTTATATCATCTTTATTTGTATTATTAATTTGTCTTTCATTATTATCGATCTTTAAAGAATCATTAACAACAAACAATATATTATTATTACCTTCAAAAAGCTCGTCTTTCTTTATCTGTTTATATGATTGATTTGACTCTAATGCCCTATTTATACCATTTGTCATTAACTTGCCATCCAACACGACATAATTTATATCGTGAGAAAGTACTTTGTTTTTATTATTGCTAATATTTACATCATTTCCATCACTAACCGATATTCCATTTTTGAGATTCAGAAGTAATTTGCCAGATAATTTATCTTTCAAGTTATCCAAATGATTTTTCGGAATCGTTAGAATTACTGACGCAGCAGTTTCATGGATCGAGATTGAATCTAATGAATTTACATTTAACGCTGAAATATCATCTTTCAAAATACCAAACTTATTATTTTCCAAAAGATTAACATCTGAATCTGATTTTTCTAAAAATGCTTCTTCTGTTACAGACAAAACATCTGCATTATCTGACGTTACATTAAGAATTGGTAAAATCAACCTATTCGATGCATCTACTTTTATATCGTTTGAAAGCAAATTTTTAGATAATTCTACATCTTTATCTATTAGAGAATGAATATTTTCATTAACAAAAGTTTTTGAAGAGGCTATAGGCAGAACGATATTCTGCTTATTTCCTGTTTCTGATGATAAAACACCTGAAAATACAGTAGATAACGATTGTATTGTTGAAGGAACTGTTGAGGTAAATCTCAACAGATTTTGCAATCTAGGAGTGAGTGTAGTAATCATATTTATCGCTTCCTTGCGAATACTTATCCGTCATCCTGACGGTATAAATTACTTGTTTTATTTTAATTTTTGCGTTCTGCTTAAAGCCATGATAGATGCAGCTGTTTCTGGCGCAATATTTTCGAGTACTTTTGCTGCAATTTTTGGTTTCATCACTTTAAGAATAAAAGCTGCATCGCGCTCATCTAATTCAGATAAAATTTTAGCAACCTCTTTAGGTTCTGCTTTGTCATAGATTTTTGCAAATAATGTCCAATTATATTTTTCAAGCGAATCCATTTTCTGCATATATTCTTTATCTTGATTTTCTAATCGTTTTTGCAAATTAGACACATCTAGCAAAGTATTTTTATATTCTACACTTATTTTTCTAACTGAATCAGAAGCTTTTAACAATGCTTTATTTAATGAATCACGCTCTTTTACAATAGCTTTATATGCAGCAATATCCAGCGTTAATGTTGTTGGCTGCTGAGACGTAGAATCCGACCTAATTGTATTTTCCAAGCCCAGCCACTCTGGACGCAAAAGATATACACTTACAATCAATCCAAAAGCCACAATAAATATAATGGCTATAGCCATAAATGTTTGAAGTACAGAATTCATCAAAATTGCCGCCTCTTTTATTATTCATAAACTATTTTGACGAATTGCTTATTTTTTGTGCTGTTTCATCTAAAAATGCCTGCTCTTCGCGATTAATTTCAAATCTATGTACTTCCTTTTGCTGTTCTTTTAGTTTTTCAAGTATTTTCACTTCTTTTACTGACTCAAAATACTCATTTCTTCGAAGGTTCTCTATTTCAATGATTTGCATTTTCTTTTGATGTAATTCATCTAATTCTTTTTGAATTAATTCACGATGAGAAAACACTGCTTGCATTGCTCCTGCATCTGTTTTCAACATATAATCCGAGGAAATAATTTCCGATAGATAAAACTGTTTTTCTTCTATCAAACGCGATTGTTCTTCACGAAGACGAACAATTTCAGCTAAAGCCGATTTTTTAATTTCGACAGTATAAGTGCGAAGTTTCAATAATGCCTCTAATGAAAAGCGAAATTTTTTAGCCATCAAATGATTTTTCCAAGATATTCAATTGTTTGCCTGAATGAACTATATTCATCAATTTCTTGTCGGAGAAAATTGTCAATTTCTCCTTTTTTATCTATTGCTTTATCAACCAAACTGTTATTTCCGCGTTGGTAAGCGCCTACAGAAATTAAATCTTCAGCTTCTTGATATGCAGCCATCATTTCTTTAAGTTGTCTAACAATTAAACGATGATCATAAGTAGTAACATCATTGCTCAAACGGCTAATGCTATTCAACACATCAATAGCGGGATAATGGCCTTTAGCGGCAAGTTTTCGAGACAGAACTATGTGACCGTCTAAAATTCCACGCGCAGTATCGGCGATCGGCTCATTCATATCATCACCTTCTACCAATACCGTATAAAGAGCTGAAATTGATCCATGAGCGCCCATTCCGGCACGCTCCATCAATTGAGGCATCATCGCAAACACAGAAGGAGTATATCCTTTGGTTGTCGGCGGTTCGCCAATACTTAAGCCAACCTCTCGCTGTGCCATTGCAAGACGTGTAACGGAATCCATCATAAGCATAGCGTCAAGCCCTTCGTCGCGAAAATACTCAGCTATTGCAGTAGCTGTCAAAGCGGCTTTGATGCGTAAAAGCGGGGGCATATCGCTGGTTGCAACAACAACAACAGAACGCTTAAGCCCATCTTCTCCTAAATCTTTTTCAATAAAATCACGCACTTCGCGACCGCGTTCGCCTATAAGAGCAATGACATTTACATCAGCATTTGTATTGCGGGCAATCATTCCCATAATAGTTGATTTGCCAACGCCTGAACCGGCAAAAATTCCTACACGCTGGCCTTTGCCAAGTGTTAGCAAACCGTCAATTACACGCACTCCAGTCTCGACATGTTCTGTAATTCTCTTTCTAGCCAATGGATTGATTGGATGCGCATATATGCTGCGCATTGGAAACCGCGGCAATTCATCTTTCCCATCAATGGGATTGCCAAGACCGTCTATAACACGTCCAAGCAAGCTATTACTCATGGCAATTTGCAAATTATTGCTCGTTGCCGCTATTTCCATCCCCGGCTCTATGCTTCGTATTTCACCAAGAGGCATGGAAAGAATTGTATTGTCGCGAAATCCTACTATTTCACATCGAACTAAATCTTCGCCATATTGATTGCGTAACATGCATATTTCACCAATTGAAGCATAGGGACCGACTGATTCTATTAGCAGACCTGCCACGCGAGTAACACGTCCTATCGGCAATAGAGCCGAAGAGGTTCGAGCTAAAGGACGATATTTTTCCAATATGCTTTCAGCAGTAATCATTGATTAAGCAACAGTTGATGTTTTCGTTTCTATTGTTGATTTCTTGATATTAGATTTAAATGCCTCGGATATTTTATGAAATTGCACTTGCAATTGAGCATCTATCGAGCCAAGCGAAGATTCTACTATGCATCCGCCTAACTCAACCGAATCGTCGGCAATTATTTTTACTTTTGCCATTTTTGAAGGATCGCTTACAAACATACTTTTCGCTTGCGCCAAGGCGTCATAATCATCTGTATTTAGGCGTACGGCAATATCTTCTGCTCCATGCAGGGCTGTCAACGCTTTTTTTACTTGCGTTACTACGACAGATTTATCCTGATGAACTTCTTCATTTATTACAGCTTCTGCCGCTATCAACGCCAGCTCGACTATCGAACGCTCCATTGCATTGATCGAAACGGCAAATTCCGCATGAAGGTTCTCAATTAATGTGTCGAAATTTTTTAATACTTCCTGCTGTCTTTGTATTTCAGTCATCATTGTTGCCGTTGCAACCTGTTTTCCGTCAGCAAATCCGCGGTCGTAAGCATTTTGAACTTGTTTTCGTGCGTCACTCACGCTAATCATCGGCTCTTCAACAACCTCTTCAATTGGTTGGAATGTTGAAAACTCTTCATATTCAGGCGTTGCCGCAATTGTGTCGCATGCTTCGTCTCGAAGTATTTCAATATATCTTACAGGTCGAACCGAACGTATGCTAAGCCGTTTAGTCATATTATATTATCGAAATTAATGAGATTATTACACGTACATTGCATCTTTGCCGCGGCCGGTAATAACAATTTCTTCGCGTTCTTCAAGACGTTTTATCACTTCAACAATTCGCATTTGTGCTGCCTCTACTTCTTTTAGTTTAACTGGCGGCATAAACTCCAATTCTTCTTTGATAACCGACGACGCGCGCTCTGACATATTCTTGAATATTTTAGTGCGAATTTTCTCGTCGCTCGCTTTTAAAGCAAGAGACAAATCTCTTTTATCAATGTCGCGAAGTAGGCGCTGAATACCTTTGTCATCAATGAGCACAATATCTTCGAAGAGAAACATCAGACGTTTGATTTCCATGCCCAAATTTGCGTCTTTTTCTTCAATTGTTTCCAGCAGTGTTTTTGCTAAAGCAGTTGTTGATTTATTTAAAATGGAAGCCACTAAATGAGCGCCGCCTGTTTTTGCTAAGTTTTGAGTTAATACCGACTCACCAATTTGATCTACAACTTGTTCAATTTCGCTAACAACTTGAGGCGACACTTTGCCTAGTGTTGCGATTCGCATCAACACATCATAGCGAAGCTCTTCAGAAAATTCTGTAAGTATTTCAGCAGCTTGATCGGGCGGTAGATGCGACAGAATGAGCGAGACCGTTTGCGGATGCTCTTTGGTTAGGAAACTCGCTAATTGCTGAGGATCTGCTTTCTTTAGAATATCAAATCCGCGTATTGCTGTCAACATTCTTACTTTTTCAATAATATCTTTGGCTTTTTCAATGCCGAAAGTTTTTTGCAAAATTGTTGTAGCATACTCAATTCCGCCTTCCATAATGTAGCCCTGAGCAGTCATCATCTGAAAATACTCTTCTACGACTTGTTGCACTACATCGTCGGCAACTCCTTTCATATTTGAAATTTCCACCGATATTTGCTCAACTTCGCGGGTGTCGAACAATCGGAATATTCCTGCTGCCGCATCAACATCCACCGCCATCAGCAGAATAGCGACGCGCTGTCTGCCAGTCAGTTCTTTAAATGTTATTTTTTCTATTGCTTTGGTCATTGCCATGATTTTTTTCCATATTTAATATTATCTTCTGGAAGTTGCGGCGGCTGTGCTTTCATCTCCCGCCATCATTATTTTGAATAGGCGTACTGACTCGCCGGGATGCTCAGATATATATTGCAGCACACGATTACGCATTTCCATGCCAATCAATTCATCTTCGCTCATATCTCTTTGCATTGATTTTTCTACTTTCGCTTTTGCTCTTGCCAATATTGCATCATGATCGTCATCCGTTGGAAGCTCTCCCGATGCCGTTAGCGCATTAGTTTCGCCGGCTGCTATAAGCAGTTGCTGTTCTTCAGGCGTAAAAGTTGCCAATGCCGGCTGAATTTCTGATGTTGGAGCCAAAGCATAATCTATTCGCTTGCGCACTTCTGGCGACATAAACAGGCGCCGAATCATAAATATTGCCAAGAGCATAGCGAGTCCGATAAACACTTTTTCGATAATGTCTTCTGTAGTCATTGGAAGCCGCAATCCCTTTAGCTGCTTCAGTTCTTCTTCTTGCTGAGTTATGTCAAATTGTATGTTTTCTATGCTAATTTGGTCATTACGCGCCGGATCGTAGCCAACAGCATTCATCACAATTTTTTTTAACTGATCCATCTGTTCTTGCGTTCTTGGCTTGTATTCCAAAGTAGGGTTTTCACCTTCAACTACTTTTGTATTGCCATTTATCAACGCTGCAACAGTAAGGCGTTTTACTCCTCCGCCATTCGATACAACTTTTTCTACGGTTTTCGAAATCTCATAATTAGTAATTGTGTTGCCTCGCTGGCTTGCAGAGTTTGTTGCCGGATAATTTAGCGAATCAACGGCATGTGAATTTTCATCTATTTTCTGCTCGCTTCGCACAACTTGTTTGTCAGGGTCGAAGTCCTCGGTTGTTTTTTCAATTTGAGTAAAGTCAAGCTCTGCTGTTGCACGAACTACGGCATTGCCTGCGCCAAGCACGCCGTCAAGCATTGATTGAGCTTTCGAGGTTAGATATTGATCAACCTTTTGCTGCAATTCATATTGAGTTGACGACATCCCAGCGAGAGTGTTTTTATCGCGCGGCGGCTCTGATAATATCTGCCCTTTTTGGTCGACAACAGTTACTGCTCCGGCATCCATTCCTTCCACGCTTCCGGCGATCAGATTCTGTATTCCTTCTACATTAATTTTACTGACACTTCGCCCGGACTTTAATTGCAAAATAACTGAAGCAGTCGGTTTTTTTTGATCTTTATCAAACAAAGCTTTTTCGGGCACAACAATATGAACGCGCGATTTATGCACTTCTTCAATAGAATTAATTGTGCGCGATAATTCCCCTTCAAGCGCTCTTCGATAGTTCAATTTTTGCACAAAATCCGACATTCCAAGATTTGTTTTGTCAAATATCTCGTAACCAACTGTGCTTGACTGTGGCAAACCGTCCGCCGCTAATGCAAATCGCGTCTCATACACTGCCTTTTGCGGAACAAGTATCGTAGTTCCATTTTTTGTCAATTCATATTCAATTTTTCGTTCTTTTAATTTTTCGACAATCACTGCCGCATCCTTTTGGTCAACATCAGAGAACAAAACTGCTTTCGATTCTGTGTTTGTGCCTACAATAATAGCAATAATGCCTGCTGCAGCTAAAGTAACTACTCCTGCAATCGTAATTTTTTGAATCTGTGTAAGCTTCTTCCAAAAATTTTGTGCTTGATGCAAAGGGTTCTCTGCCATGTGTCTTTATTTCGTGTTAATGTTATTTCGCTTGAATTTATTTCGTTAATTGCTTCTTTGCTTCTTATTCTATTTATTCGTATTTTTCTCAACAGTTATTTTTTATATTTATTTTAACCACCAACCACTAAATTCACACTTGTATTCTTATTGACTCACGATATAAATCTAATGCTTTATTTCGCAGTTCGAGAAGCAGTTGAAATGATGTTTTTGCTTTTTCAGCAGAAATCATAACATCATGTATATCAACCGGCTCTCCTTTTATTAGTTTTTCTGTTGAATCAGCTGAATCTACTTGCGATTGATTAACATCGCCAATAAACTCGCGCAGAGTTGAAGCAAAAGTATTTTTATTTTCTTCACTTTTCTCCGTAGTCGGCGCCTGAATTTTAATCGTGTCAGCCGGCTGTATTTTACCGGCTATATTTCGCTGTTGCTGCAAAGGGTCAAATTGACGCGCTGCAAGAATATCGCTGAGTATCATAATTTTTCCTTTTTATTTATGCTTTGCCGTCAAACAACGAACCTTTTACGGCTGCAAATTTCTCTATATTTCCAGTTGATGTAAAACGTTGAAATTCTTGACTTCTAATGTTTATGGATACAATGTTGTCATCAGGAGTTTTTACGCTTGTTTCCGATTGATAATTATTCTTTGCTTGTATGTCATAATTATCTGTTATCGCATTTTTATTTCGCGCTGGCAAAGTTGGCCGAACTCCTGCGGCTGATGTGTATGCTTTGATTGCGGCGATATTCATAGATTCTTATATATCCAATGATTCTTTTGCAATATTTTTGGCTGCGCTAAACACAGAAGTATTTGCTTCAAAAGCACGCTGCGCGCTTATCATTTCAACCATTTCAGTTACTATATTCACATTTGGCATTTCAACATAGCCATTAGCGTCAGCATCAGGATGCGATGGGTCATACACCTTACGAGCCGGAGAAGCATCCTTTGCAGTTGCAGCATCTACCGCTTTGACATCTCCAATTTTATCGGATATTCCTATATTGCCGCCATGATTAACATTTGTTCCTACAAGACTAATTTGCTGTTGCAGTTCTCTGTCAAAAAAAGTATCAGGATGTGCGCGAGCTATAACAACTTCTCGTCTATAGACCTGGCCGTTTTCATCGCGAGTTGTATTGGCATTTGCAATGTTTTTAGCCACAGCCGAAAGCCGCATACGCTGAACGCTTAACCCCTGACCGCTAACTGCAAAAGATTTGAAAATATTCTCAGCCATAAAAAATTACTTCTTAAATACTGCCACGAATTGATGTTTGCAAACCCTGAAAATACCGTGCGGCCATGCGAGAGGCAAATCGAAATTTGATTTGATTTTGAGCCAATGCAGACATTTCCTTATCAACATTTACATGGCTTTCGCCAGAGAATAAAACCTCGGGCTTTGGCACGGGAGAATTTTCTACCTCACCGGTTACTTCATTTTGCTGCTGTCCGCCGATTGGCAAATGGCGCTCATCAGTGCGCGAGCCACGATGCAACGCAACGGCATTATCAAATTCTTCTTCAAATTTAACGCGTTGAGGGCGATAGACAGGAGATGTCGAGTTTGCGATATTTTTGGCTGCTACTTGCTGACGCAAAGCATATGCATCTAATGCTCTGTTCATTAAGTTAAGTCGGCCTTTATTGTAGAGGTGGTCGCGCAATAGCATGCATTCCTCGCACTATATAATTTACTTGGATTTTCAGCAAGGAAAACAAAACAAATGCCAGCGTCAAACAGTCGAAATAAATTGTTGCTATATGTTTGTAATTCAACAGTTTGCTGCTTTACTTAAAACGCATATTACAAATATGCTTTTTGCTTCAATTTTCTATTTATAGGTTAATAATAGCACATTGGCCATTATTCTCCCTTCGCAAGCGGCTCAAAGTGAAATGGAATACGTTGAGAATCGGTATTTTTGCCCATCTCTTTTTTATTTAGGATACTCACAATGACCAAGCAAAAACCATTAGTTGCAGTAATATTTACAGGCGGCACAATCGCCATGAAACTTGACGCCGGTTTTGGAGGCGTTGTTCCGAAGTTATCAGCTTCTGAAATTCTCGATTCGGTTTCAGATTTAGAAAGCATTGCCCGCGTTGAAATCGAAGAATTTGGACGTTATCCAAGCCCGCATATTACGCCGGAAATCATGCTCAATCTCTCGCAAATTGTGCAACGCTATGCTGAACGCGACGATATTGCCGGAATAGTTGTAACGCATGGCACAGATATACTTGAAGAAACGGCGTTTTTTCTCGACTGCACACTACAAACAGAAAAGCCTATTGTTGTAGTGGGTGCTATGCGCAATTCAGCAGAAGCCGACTGGGACGGCCCGCGCAACCTTCGTGATGCCATTATCATTGCATCAAAAAGTGAAGCCCGCGGCTATGGCGTGATGCTCTGCTTGTCCGATGTCATTAATGCAGCATCAGAAGCCACGAAAACTGATGCAACGGAACTTAACACCTTTGTCAGTTTGGATTTTGGACCCGTTGGGAGAATCAATAATTCGCTGCTGCTGCTATATCGCAAACCTGTCCATCGCGATTATTTTAAAGTAGAAAAATTGCCTGAATTTGTTCCATTGCTTAAGTGCTACAGCGGCATGGATGAAAGATTTGTGAAATATTGCCGTGAAAACGGCGCAGCCGGCTTAGTTATCGAGGCATTTGGCGCAGGCAATGTGCCGCCTCCGGTTTATTACGAATTAGTAAAATGTGTAGAAAGCGGCCTGCCTGTTGTTTTGGTGTCGCGCTGTCCCGTAGGACGCATTGAGCATACCTATGCTTATGAGGGAGCCGGTAAAAAACTATACGAAGCGGGAATTATTTTTGCCGATTATATGAATGGGCAAAAAGCAAGAATCAAGCTTCTTTGCGCTCTTGGTGCCGGCTATGATATCGAGCATATTCGCCACGCATTTGAATGGGTCGCCCCGCGCAACGAGAATGAGAATTAAGAAAATATATTTTCAATTATTAAAATGATAAATTGTTTTTTATAATATAGTTATAGAATATTTATTATTCTGAAAAACAATTTGCATTTATAGTTTATTATGAAAAGAGATACAGACATTTCGCAAGAAGTAGCACTCATTTGGAATACCGCTAATGATGTTTTAAGAGACATTTTTCAGCGGACAGAATACCCCGACATTATTTATCCGATGGTGCTTATCCGCAGGATTGAAGGTGTGATGATTGCCAAGACAGAGCAGCTTAAAAAAGAATTGGAAAGCCAACTCTCAAAAGTGGACAAGAAAACCCAAGAACAAATCCTGAACGGAAAGGTCTTGCTGGAAATCAAGTTCAACAATACCAGCGGAAAAACACTTGCCATTCTTGCAGACGAAGGCGAAAGCAGTATCAAGAATAATTTCATTGCTTACCTGAACGGCTATACCGACAATATTAAAATCATTATTGACCGTTCGGGTATTCGTTCTCACATCAACAAACTGGCAGAAGAAAAAATCCTTTACACACTCATCAAGGATTTTTCGGAGATTGACCTAAGTCCCGAAAAGGTAAGCAACATCAAAATGGGTTATGTGTTTGAGGAGTTGGTTCGCAAATTTTCGGAAGCCAACAATGCCGAAGCAGGAGAACACTACACGCCCCGCGAAGTAATTGATCTGATGACGCACATGCTCGATATGGACGAGAAAGCCATCAAAGACGGGCAACTCGTTACCATTTACGACCCCGCTTGTGGTAGCGGTGGTATGCTTTCGGCAGCCAAAGAGTTTATTGAAGAAAAAATAAATCCCAACGCCAAAGTAGTGTTGTATGGACAGGAAGTAAACGACAAAACCTGGGCAGTGGCACAAGCTGACTTATTGCTGAAAGGCGAAACAGCATACATCACCAAAAGCGATACACTTTATGAAGACGGTGCAGCAGGTGAGCAGTTCGACTTTATGCTTTCCAATCCGCCTTATGGCAAAAGCTGGAAGAAAATTCAAAAGAAAGTAATGGCAGTAAGCAATGGACGTTTTGATGTGGGGCAACCCCGCAGCAGCGATGGACAGTTGCTTTTTACCCTGCATATGATTAGCAAAATGAAACCTGCCGAGTTGGGCGGTTCTGCCATTGCCATTGTTCACAACGGTTCGCCTTTGTTTAGCGGTGATGCAGGCAGCGGTGAAAGCGAAATACGCAGATACATTTTGGAAAACGACTGGTTAGAAACCATTGTAGCACTGCCCACCGAATTGTTTTACAACACGGGAATTGCTACTTACATCTGGCTTGTGCGAAACAACAAGTCTGAAAAAAGAAAAGGAAAAATCCAACTTATCAATGCGGTTGATTTTTGGAAACCTATGAAGCGCAGTTTGGGCAACAAACGCAGACGAATTGATGAAGAACAGATTCAGGAAATAATCCAAATTCATAAAGCATTTGAACCCGGACCTTACAGCAAGATTTTTGATCTGGAAGATTTTGCTTTCCGAAAAGTGTTTTTGGATTTGGAAGAAACTGATGAAAACGGCAATCCGATAACCGAAGAAAAAGAAGTAACCGTTGCACAAAATAAACTGGACGACACCTTGCTGATAATAACAGCCGATGATAAAAAACGATTAGCCGAATTGAAAGACAAAAAGGGAAAAGAAGGTGATTTTACTTTTAACCTGAACCCTGAAAGTGAATTGGCTATTAAAAACAAAACGGCTGATACAATCATCACCATTTGCAAAACTTTAGACGGCAATAAACTGGGATTGAAAGCCACCATCAATGTGCCCAAGATTGTAAAAGACACCGAATATATACCGTGGAAAGAAGACCGTGATACTTTTCTGAAAAAAGAAGTAGAAAAGAAATGGGAAATCACCAAGGAGGAAAAAGGCTACGAAATACCTTTTACCAAACATTTTTATGTGTATCAGCCCTTGCGTGAACAAGCCAAAGTAGTAAACGAAATGGCAGAACTGGAAAATGACAATCTGGAACTAATGAAAACCTTAGGCATTACCTTATGAGCAGATACGAAACATATAAGCCCAGCGAGGTTGTCTGGATTGGAGATATTCCACAACAATGGAAAATCAAACGACTGAAAGATTTGGTTAATCCCAAAATTACAGATGGACCACACGAAACACCTGAATTAGTAGATGATGAAGACAGCATTCCATTTATTTCTGCCGAAGCAATCACAGAAAATGGGATTAACTATGAGGCAAGAGGTGGAAATATTTCAGTTGAACAAGATAGAATATATTCTCTCAAATGCAAACCCAAGAGAGATGATATATTCATTGTAAAATCAGGTTCCACTACTGGTAGAATTGGCTATGTTGATACAGATTTGAATTTTAATATTTGGTCTCCGTTAGCATTGGTTCGTTCAAACAGCAAGAATTCATCACGGTTTCTATTTCACTTTCTTTCATCTGATTGTATTCAAAGGCAAATTCAAAATTCTTGGTCATTTGGAACTCAGCCCAATATTGGAATGGGTGTAATTGAAAGATTGAGATTAGCTATACCTGAGTATAACGAACAAATCACCATCGCCAACTACTTAGATGACCAAACCCAGAAGATTGACCGCCTGATAGCCAACAAAAAAGCACAGGCAGAAAAACTCAAAGAACTGCGGCAAATTGAAATCAACAATGCCGTAACCAAAGGGCTAAACCCCAATGCCGAAATGAAGGACAGTGGCATTGAGTGGTTGGGGAAAATTCCGAAGCATTGGGAAAAGCGAAAAATTGCCACAAACTTTCAAATCATTGGAAGCGGAACAACTCCTGATGCAGGGAATGAAGAATACTATGATGAAACAGGCAAATACTATTTCGTCAATACTGGTGATTTAAAGGATTGTGAAATCTTTGATTGTGAGAAAAAAATCACAGAAGAAGCGTTTACAAAATTTACAAGTCTAAAATTATTCCCTGTCAACACATTACTGATTGCAATGTATGGTGCAACCATCGGTAAAGTAGGAATTTTAAAAACAGAGGCTACAACAAATCAAGCCTGCTGTGCATTGGCAAACTCCTATCGCTTCAACATTGATTATATGTTTTATTTCTTCATTGGTATTCGTGAAGATATAATTCGCCTTAGTTACGGAGGTGGTCAACCAAACATCAGTCAAGATACAATTAAGCAATTAAGAATTCCTTGTCCACCAAAGGATGAGCAATTACAAATCGTTGAACATTTGAAAAAACGAACCACTGCCTTAGACCAACTCATTAAAAACATTGAAGCACAAATTGAAAAACTGCAAGAGCTACGAAAAATTAAGATATATGAAGCCGTAACTGGCAAAATAAAAGTAAACGCTTATGCCGAAACAACAGCGTAAAGATTGGGAACGAATATTTGAAGACCATTTTTGTCATCAGCTTGATACGAAATGGGGCTATCGCATTTTCCGTGACAGTGAAATAACGGTAGACAAAGAAAACTGCATCCATTGGGACAGGTTAGAACAGTTTTGGGAAGATACACAACGTCCCACCCTGCAAGCCGTAAAATCGGAATTGGGGTATGACTGGAAAAAAGAGTTGGGCAAAAAGATAACGGAACTACTTCAGGATAAACCTTTGTTCCAGTTACTTCGTGACGGACTTAAAGTAAACAGTCAGCACACACTGGATTTACTCTACTTCAAACCCGAACGCAGCGACAACAAGCATCAGGAAGAACTGGCTAAGAAAAACATCTTTAGCGTTATCCGTCAGTATCATTTTACCAGTGCCGCCAATGCACGGCAAGAAGAAGACGACCGCCAAAGCATTGACATTGTGGTTTGCCTGAACGGTTTTGCCATCATCACCCTTGAACTGAAACA
>JBDHXA010000057.1:0-18374 GCA_039810485.1 Chlorobiota bacterium
TTGGGTTGTTGAACTATGACACTTAAACCAACTCTTTATTTATTTCATCCGTTGCACTTCACTGTTGAATCTGCGTCGTAATAAAAATCTGAAAAACCTGTCAACTGACAATTCTGCCGTCGCACATCTCGATGCGCCTATCGGTGCGTGAAGCGAACTCCACATCGTGTGTAACAACCACGATTGTTTGCTGATTAGTTTTCGCAAGTTCGGAAAATATTTGAAAAATCGCATCGGCATTATGCGAGTCAAGATTTCCTGTCGGCTCATCGCCGATGATCAGTGCCGGATCGTTGATAAGCGCTCTTGCTATAGCTGCGCGCTGCTGCTGCCCTCCCGATAAATTTTTTGCGGGCTTTAAAGCTTGATCGGCAATATCCAAAAGTTTTAACTTTTCATAAGCTCGATCGCTAATCTCACTTTTAGAATGTTTCCCCAATTTCATTGCAGGCGTCATGACATTCTCAATCACTGTAAACTCTGGCAGAAGATAGTGAAATTGGAAAACAAAGCCAATATGCTGATTCCGAAAGTGTGCAAGATAATTTTGCGACTCTCCAGTTAATAATTGCCCATAAATTTCGAGAGCTCCTTCGTAGTCGGTATCCATAGTTGAAAGCACATACAACAGGGTTGACTTTCCACATCCAGATTTGCCGACAATAGATACAAATTCACCGCGATTTACTTGAAGCGAGATCCCTTGCAACACCTGAAATTTAATCGGTTCATAAAAGTATTTTATGATATTATCAGCACGTATTACAATATTATTTTCCATTATTCCAACATTTAATTTTCAACGTCAAATCGGATTGCAATACAGAAGAGAAATATTTATAATTCGTATTTTATTAAAAACAGCCACGGAGAGTATTAACAATAATAAATTGAGTTATCGTAAGTTATTTATGCTAATCTGCTGCATTACTAATTATTATCATTCAGAAGAGGCGAATTACAACATTATATTATTCACAGAGTTATGGACATTGTTATTTTTTGGAAAATATGCTGTTTTCATATAATTCATAATTATTTATTATATCCAATAATTTCTACCAACATTTTTTGCAATACTGTTTGAGGTGGTTCCGATGTTGATTTCAAAGTTATGTCGGCATCAGATAATGCAAACAATGCGCTTTCAATTTTACTTGGCGAATATCGTTGCAGAGCATCTAGATATTCTGGAACGAAAAACGCCGATATTCCCATTGTTTGCGCTAATGTAAAATTATTTTTTGTAATTTGAGATGCCTCGACAAGCTTAAATAAAAGCATAAAATATCGCGTCAGCATTGTTACAATGAGAATCTCTTGCCTCTCAGCATCAAGCATATTCGCAAGAATGGTAAGAGATCGCTGTAGATTTTGCTCGCCTACTGCCTTTTGCAATTCAAAAATATTGTAGACTTTAGAAGCGCCAACAACACTTGCAACGTCGTCGTGGGTGATTCTACGCTTACATTGAATATAGTTCAAAAGTTTTTCAATTTCATTATTCAGATCGCGAAGCGATGAACCTGTATTGGCAGCCAAAATCGAGATTGCTTCCGGCGTTATTTCTTTTTCGTATTCGCGCAGCCGCTTTGCCGCCCAGGATGGAATATCGCGTTCATGAATTTTAGAAAATTCAATCCAACTGCCTAATTGAATTAGAGCGTCAAAAGGAAATTTTAGAGTGGAAATCATCTTCTTTGCCTGCTCTTGCTGCTTTGGATTTGCGAGTTTTTGGCTTAAGCCATTGATTTTCAAATCCTTGGCATTTGCTTGCAACAGGAGAAACGTTGTCTCTGTCGGCGATTCCAGATATTTAACAAAAGGAGAAGAATTTTTCTCTTTTTTGGAAATTCGACCGGAAAATAGCGATTCAAAATTTTTGACGGCAACAACACGTTTTGCGCCTATTAATGGAAATGCAGAAGCCATTGAGACAACAGCTTCTACGGATGCAGTTTCGCCGTCCACTATTTCAAGGTCGAACCTATCTTGTTCAGTTGACACCGCTGCATCAATCAATGAATGGAACGCTTCGTCTACAAGAAATTCTTCTTCGCCAAAAATTAACAAAATTGGTGGGAATTTCTTGCTTGCAATAATATGGGCGATAGAATCAAGCACAATATATTATAGCTTATGTGGAAGGCATTTTCGTACTTTATCGAGCAGGCGTTTTTCAGTAAATGGCTTTAGTATAATATCAGATATGCCTAGTTGTATAATTTCTTGTGCAAATTCTTGCGACACTTCTCCCGGGCAAGCAATTATTGGTATTGATCTGTGGCGGCACTGATCTATAATCGAAACAAAATTGTTCCTTGATTCTGTTTCATTTTCAACGGAAGAAAGAACAGCTGCCGGAGAATTATTTTGCAACAGAGTATTAGCTGCTGCATAATCTAAAGCATCAATTATAACAGCGTTAAATGATTTTTTAAGCGCTTTTTTTACAAATGACTTATAGCGGAGATTATTGCCTATCAGCATGAAGACCATCGCCTTGTCATCTACCGATGCTGCGTCTGTTGTCGTTTGATATGAAGCTAATCCGGTAATTTGAACAATTTTATCTATTATTGCTTCCGGTTCAAACGGTTTCAGTATATATCCTTCTATCCTATTTTCCATTAGATCGCGAACAATTTTCTCCTGTGATTCGACTGTGCAGATAATAACCGGAATTTTCTCTGTTTCTGGTGCGCTTCGCAATACTCTCAACGCATCCTGTCCATTCATGGCCGGCATATTAAGATCTAATATAATAAGGTTAGGACGTTCATTTTTAGCTTGTTTCAAGGCAATTTGAGCATTATCAAAACTGACTACGCGAACCTGAAAAGCTGACATGATGATGCTTTCCAATAACTTTCGGATCATTGCATCATCATCAACCAAGTATATAATAGGCAGTATTTCCGGCATATTATTCATAAAATTTATCGTTGCAAAGATTTAGGGTCAAAAGCGTCATTAAGACCGTCCCCCAAGAGATTAAATCCATAGACGGCCAATGCAATAGCAATGCTTGGAAAAACTGCAAGCCCCCAAGTGTCTGGATTAGAAATATAGCCGTAGCCATCAAAAATTAATATTCCCCATGAGGGCTGCGGCTTCTGAATGCCAAGTCCGACAAAACTAAAACTCGCTTCAATAATGACCGCTGAGGCAATTCCTGCAGTCGAAAGCACAATTATTGGACCTAAGGCGTTTGGCAAAATATGACGAAATATTGTTCGCAACGAACCATAGCCAAGTGCTCTTGTTGCTTCCACATATTCCATTTCGCGCAGCGAGAAAAACTGTCCGCGCACAACCCGCGCTATATCCACCCAGCTTGAGATGCCAATGGCTATAAAAGTTTGCCAGAAAGCATCTAGAGAAAATCCGAAAGCGTCATTGGCAGTTTTCAGGACAATTGAAAAAAGAATTGCAAGCAGAATTGTAGGAAATGCCCATACTACATTGCAAATCCACATAATTACACCGTCGGTAGCTCCACGAAAATAGCCAGCAAGCGCTCCTAATGTAATTCCGATAAATACTGCCAATAATTGCGACAGAACACCGACAACCAAACTAATGCGAGCGCCATAAATAATACGACTCAGCAAATCGCGCCCAAAATTATCTGTGCCAAGTATGTAAAGCGGCTCATTATGATACTTATTCACATTATCACCCCACATATTAACAAGGGGTTTGGCAGCGCTGCGACCAATATCATCTGTAAAATGGACACTATCGCCAATTTGTTGAAAATATTTAATAGGAATTACAATGGGTTGAGTCGGATTCGAAGTGTTCTTGACATATAAGACATTTCCACGAAACATTATTGGCTTTAGAGAATACTCCAGCACTTGGGCAATTGGATCGAAAGGGCTGACAAGGCTTGCAAGTATTGCAGTTAATGTAAGCAATGCCACTAGTGCCATGCCTATTACGCCGGCAAAATGACGCCGCAGTTTTCTCCATGCAATCAGTCCCAAGCTCTCACCGCCTTGGCTTGCCACCATTTTTTTCATTTTTCAACCGTTGCTGTTATCAAGATAATTTTACTTTGGGATCGGTCAATGCATAAATTATGTCAACTGCTAAATTGACCAGAACAAATATAACTGCGGTAAATTGCACAGTGCCTTGAATCATCGGATAATCGAGTTTCAGAATTGCATCGAGCGCAACCGTACCGATGCCAGGCCAATTAAATATATATTCAATAAACACAGTACCTGCTAGAACTCCTGCAAGCCATGAACTGATAGTAGTGATTACCGGATTAAGCGCGTTGCGCAGTGCATGACGCAATAAAACATTGACTGAATTTACGCCTTTTGCCTTAGCAGTGCGAATATAATCTTGCGACAATGCCTCCAGCATACTGCTTCGAGTTACACGCGCAATAACAGACAGTGGGCGTAAGGCAAGCGTAGTCATGGGTAATATCAAATGATCCCATCCTAGATTTACATAGCCGGAAATGGGCAGCCATTTGAGAGTTACGCCAAATAGCAAAAGGAATATTGTTCCCACAACAAATGATGGGAGCGATATGCCAAAAAGAGCTGCGCTCATCAAACTTGTGTCCAACCATGAATTAGGGCGAGACGCCGCAGCAACACCCAACAAAATACCGAAAATCGTGGAAATTGTCATGGCAGAAACAGCAAGCAAAGCAGTTGCCGGAAATCGCTCGACTATTGTGCCAAGCACATCGCGATTTGTCGAAAAAGAGCGGCCTAAATCGCATTGAGCAAGTTTTACAAGATAATTGGCATATTGTTCATAAAGCGGAAGGTCTAAACCAAGCTGCTGTCGCAACGCAGCAACAGATGCCGTATCGGCGCGCTGCCCAAGCATTAAACGCGCAGGATCGCCCGGAAGAACGTATGTTATCACAAAAGTTGCCGTAATTACGCCAAGCAAAACCGAAGCGGCATAGATTACTTTACGAAGAATAAATATTATCATTCAAGAATAGTAAGAATGTCCTGAACAAAGAATGTTGCAAAAATACTGGTTTAGCTCGAATTGCATTAAAGATGATTAGCAACACAAGAAAATTCTAAACACTATGGTCGAGCCCATTCCGAGAAGATGTTTTATAAAAATTGCAGACGAAAGATTCGCTGTTTTTTAAAAAAATATCTCTTCTAAGAGCTAAAAAAGACGCTTTTATGCTGTTTTTCTCCTATAAAACGAGTAAAAACTATACTTTTTCACTACGTTTTCGTTGATTTGAAATATTCTCGACTTTTCGGAGTGGGGTCATGGTTTTTATATTAAACATAACTCATCATTGACAAGCAACCTATTAATATGAGAGTTTATAATACAACAAACGGACGCCCCCATTTTTGGAGATGTCCGTTGTTGAGAGTGCATCATTGCACGTTGTGGCGCAGCCGTGCGCTAAAAATTATCTGAGCAACTGCAGGAATGTTTGCGGGCTTTGGTTTGCCTGCGATAGCGATGTAACCGAGGTTTGCTGCAAAAACTGTGATTTTACAAGTTCTAATTGTTCTTGAGCTACATCGGCATCCTCAATACGAGAAATAGCAGCGCGATAATTGGTTATCTGCGATTTAAGTGCTTCCTCCTGCGAAGAAAGACGATTCACCATGCCTCCAAGATAGGATGCAACTTTATTCACATTGTTGAGCGCTAATGACAAGCTTGTGAGCGTGAGCGAAATTTTATCGTTGCCAAAAAGCTGAAGATTACCGGGAGTTACCGCGTCCAATGAATTGAGATTCAGACCTGTAATGCCTGCAAAGTTTCCATTACCGGCAACATTTATATCAAAAACTCCACTTACATTGAAATTTTGCGCACTAACACTGGTGGTCAAATCAATTGCAAGAGTGAGCAATGAATTTGCCGCATCAAAACCGATGACAAAATCTCCTGAAAAATCACCGCTTATCAACTGACGTCCGCCAAATACCGTAGAATCAACAACTGTTTGAATTTGCTGAGCTAAACGATATGCAGCTTTTGAAAGAGCAATTTTTTCATCAGTGCCGAGAGCGCCGGAAGAAGCAGTCGCTGCAGCATCCTTTATGCTCGTAAGCAGATTATTGATATTGTCATATCCATCTTGCGCAATATTAGCAACATTTGAAGCATCGCCGACTGCATTTAATGCCGAACGCAAAGCACCGTTGCGAGCGCCCAAAGCGCGTGATGTAATATACCCCGAAACATCGTCGGCAGCCGAATTTATTCGCTTGCCGGTAGATAGGCGCAACTGACGCAATGCGATATTATTGCTCGATGCCTGCAACGCATTATAAGCATTTTCTGCGGGCGTATTGGTCCGAATTCTCGCTCCACCCGATACTGCACTTGGCATAATTTACTCCGTTTATTTTTGTGAAAATGAATGTATTTTCTTCTTTTTTAACATAGTATTACAAGCGATATGCCAAGTGTTGAGCAATTACATCATTATCATATTTATTTTTGCAAACATTGTTGTTATAGCAAAGCATATTTTCATATCTCTATTGCATCAATTATTATAACACATTGTTTAATAGATACATAGGCAAATCGTACTGTACTTTTTTTTCGTATGCAAACTTTTTGCCTCTATCATTTCGTTTGTGTTGAATAATCGGCTTTTCAACAGATACATGGCGAATAATAACCCGTTTGTCATTTTTTATCGCTTATCCATTTTACTCTAAGCATAATGAAAGATAGCGACACAATTAAATCTTGAACAAACGCCTCTTGAACTCATGCCTTAGCGAATCAGAGTGGATTGTGTATTTTTGCGATAATGATGCAAAGTTGATTAGTGATATTTTTTATACGTTGATATGGCTGACAAAGAAATTCAAGTGTGCGGACTTGGTAACGGGTTGGTTGATGTGCAAGCAGAAGTTAATGACGACATGTTAGAAAAATTTGGCGTAGGCAAAGGCACTATGACCTTGGTTGAAGCCAGTGCGCAATCGAAATATATACAGCAGCTTAACAACCATACATTTCATCGAAGCAGCGGCGGCTCTGCCGCTAATACAATGATTGCGCTTGCTCAGTTTGGCGCTCGGTCTGCACTAAAAACTATACTTGGCCTCGACGATATGGGTAGTTTCTATGCCAAAGAGTTTCAGGATTTAGGCATTCATCTTGACGCTGACATGGTGCATGAGCAGGATACGGGAACATGCCTTGCGTTAATAACGCCCGATGCCGAGCGCACTATGCTCACTTCGCTTGGCGTTAATCGCGCATTTGGCACTGAACATATTCGTGAAGCAACGGTAGCCCGGTCAGAATGGCTGTATATTGAAGGATATAAATTTTCAGAGCCGAATGGTGCCGAAGCAATTGCTGAAGCAATGCGATTTGCGCGACAATACGGAACTAAAATTGCCGTTTCATTCTCCGATACATTCGTAGTAAATGTTTTTCGTGATTCTTTGGAAGAAATTGCTTCAAACGCAGATTTTATTTTTTGCAATGAAACTGAGGCAATGGCATTTACGAGAGAGGACAACTCTGATGACGCATTTCGAAAGCTGAGCAATTCATTTCCTTCGGTTGCCTGCACCTTGGGCAAACGCGGATCGCTTTTGAATTTTGGCGAAGATATTCACGAGATCGCGCCTTATTATACCACGCCTATTGACACAACCGGAGCGGGCGATATCTACGCTGCCGGTGTATTATATGGCATTACGCATAGCTATTCAGCGGTGCAGGCCGGACATCTTGGTTCGTATGCCGCATCAAAAGTTATTGCTCAGTTTGGCGCCCGTCTTAAAGAATCTCCAGATTTAATAAGAAAAGCAGTTTTGGAAAAAGTATAGGATAATTTACTGCTCATAAGCGCATTAATGTTAATCTGAATTTTTATAAAAATACGCCAATTCTATGTACCCAAAACTATTTGAAATAGGACCGATTGTTATCAATTCATTTGGAGCAATGGTGGCAATCGCATTCTTGACGGCAAATTATCTATTTACGCATGAACTTCGTCGCAAGAAGCTCCCTAATGCTGATGCTGTCGCTTCTACAGTAACATTGCTTGCTCTTGCAGGCGGCATTATTGGCGCTAAGCTATTTCATTTAGCTGAAAACTTTCAGGATGTAAAGTTAGATCCGATAGGCCAGATATTTAGCGGGGCCGGATTAACATTTTACGGAGGGTTGATAGTGGCTATTGCTTCGATTGCTATTTATGCTCACCGAAAAAAAATATCATTTTTTACTTTTGCCGATGCTGCCGCTCCTGCTCTTATACTCGCTTATGGCATAGGACGCATTGGATGTCAATTGGCCGGTGATGGAGATTATGGAATACCGACTGATCTTCCTTGGGGAATGGCTTATCCGCATGGGCTGGTTCCAACAATGGAAATAGTGCATCCTGCGCCTATCTATGAAACGCTTGCTTCATTTGCTGCATTTTTACTGCTCTGGTCGCTTAGGAAAAAATTCTCACTAACGGGAGCATTATTCGGCCTCTATTTAATTCTTGCGGGAATAGAGAGATTGCTTATTGAGTTTATTCGCCTCAATCCTCTCTATTGGGGATTATCACAAGCGCAGTGGATTTCAATAGCAATGATAATCTATGGCTCTTGGCTGTTCTACAGCCGGCGAAAAATTGAACTGAATTCATGATCAAATAATTTGTAACATTATATTTTGCAGAGATATGCAGAAATTTCTGCCGTTTATGCAACATATAATAATTGATCGCTCACCGAACAAAATTTTCTCAAATATTACAAAACACTCACCAACAACATACAGCACAGATTAATCTATTCCAAATATGTATAGCCATAAAGACCTGAACGATAAATCGTTAAAAACTCCTTCCCTTCATTTATTGTTATAGTGCCAGCCTTTACTGAATTGCTCACCCAAGTTTCCATGGTTCGCACTAATTTTTTTGCGCTGAACTGCACATAATCAAGCACATCAGCCACAGTTTCACCGTCAATTATCTGATCTATGCTGTAGCCGTCGCCATCTACAATTACGTGCACTGCATTTGTATCGCCAAACAGATTATGCAAATCACCAAGAATTTCCTGATATGCGCCAACTAAGAATGCGCCGAGAAAATATGGCTCATTGACCTTTAAATCATGCACAGGAATAAAAGGTATAAAGTCTCTCATGCCTACGAATTTATCCACTTTACCGTCAGAATCGCATGTAACATCCTGCAGCGTAGCTTCGCGGTCGGGTTTCTCATGCAGGCGTTGAATTGGCACTATCGGAAAAAGCTGATCTATTGCCCATGAATCAGGCAGCGACTGAAACAGCGAAAAATTGCAAAAATATTTATCGGCAAGCAATTTCGTCAGAATGCGCAATTCTTCGGGCGGATGTTTTATTTCGCTTGCCAAACGGCTAACTTCGGCTGCTATGCTCCAGTAGAACTGCTCAACAGAAGCGCGAGTATGAAGATCAATGAGTCCAAGATTGAACAAGTCAAGCGATTCTTCGCGAATTTGCTGCGCATCATGCCATGTTTCAAGCATTGAACGTGAAGTTATGTTTTTCAACAATGCTTTTAATTCATGAACAATTTCATGATCGTTTTCAGTCGGCTCGGAATACTCTGTTTGCGGCAGAGTGCTAGTTTCAAGGACATTAAAGATCAGTATTGAATGATGAGCAGTCAGCGCACGGCCTGCTTCCGTGATGATGTGAGGATGCGGCAGATCATTTTTCTCGGCGACATCCTTTATTGTATACACAGCATCGTTGGCATACTCTTGAATCGAGTAATTAATGCTATGAACAGCAGCCGAGCGAGAGCCGTCGTAATCAACGCCCAATCCGCCCCCAATATCCACAAATTCTAAGGTGCATCCCATACGTTGCAGCTGTACGTAATATTGAGCAACTTCCTTCAGACCAGTTTTAATTTTACGTATATTGGTTATTTGACTTCCCAGATGAAAATGTATAAGTTTAATGCAATCTAAAATGCCGGATTCGCGAGCGAACTCGACTGCTTCAATAAGCTCTACTGCATGAAGTCCAAATTTGCTTTGATCACCGCCTGATTCCTCCCATTTTCCGCTGCCCGATGCAGCTAATTTTATGCGAATCCCAATGTTCGGTCTGACGTTTACTCGCTGGGCAACCGAGCGTATCAATTTCAATTCATTAAGTTTTTCGGCAACTATGAATATTTTTTTACCCATTTTCTGAGCTAGTAAAGCTAGTTCGATGAATTCTTCATCTTTATAGCCATTGCAAATGATAAGCGCTTCAGGATTGTCCATTATAGCCAAAACCGCATGAAGCTCCGGTTTCGATCCTGCTTCGAGGCCGATGGGAAATTTTCTTCCATGACGAACAATTTCTTCCACCACCGGACGCTGCTGATTGACTTTGATAGGATATACATTATAGTATTTTCCTTGATAGCCGTACTCTTTGGCAGCATTGGTAAAACAGCCAGAAATTTTCTCTATTCTATCGTCTAAAATGTCTGGGAAGCGAAGCAGAACCGGCGGAGCAACATCTCGGATTATCAATTCGTCTATCAATTCCTTGAGGTCAATGGCCGGGCCGTTTTCCTTGCGCGGCATCACCGTCATATTGCCTTTGCTGTTTATTCCGAAATAATTAATTCCCCACCCGTTTATATTGTATAATTCAACGGCATCTTCTATTCGCCATTTTCTCATCGCTGAATTTCTCCTATTAGAAGCTTTGTTTTAAATGTTTGTAGTATTTGCTGTGTTGCGGGCGCAAATGTACGCAATCAGAGCAAATTGCGACAATATTATTTGACAAGTCAAAATTAGACCCGAGTTCGAAATCATGCCAAATTGCCTAATAATTTGAAGTTTAACTTACAATCAAAGAGGCAAGGAAAATTTATCGAAGGATTCTTTTTAGTGTTCTGTCAATGTTATATCTTTCAGCACAAACGCATTGTCCAAGCGCACATTCATACATTTTCGGTATTTTCGTTGCAATAATATATTGTTGTTGCACTCTTGCAATAGGATGAATACTGAGTGCAACATGCTGCTGCCAAATGAGTAATGAGAACATCTTTTACGATTTCAAGCATATTTTTTTGGATTATGTTGTTGTTGCTAACCAAAACAACGACAGCGATGCCGCCAGATTCAATTGCACCTAAAAATGCTTCATACTCATTGCAATTCCCAATAGAACTTTCCATAGGCGGCGGTTTGTCGCCGTCGCTCTTATCGTCTAATTTTCACAGCATCGGCGATTTTTCACTACCAGCTAGTGCCCGCAGTTTTACAAGCGGTACAGGATTGGAAATAAGATTTCCGTCATTGAGTGCCGGATTGCGAATTTCGCCTTCATTAATGTTAACGGCGCAAATTCAAGCCGGGAAGAATGACACAAAATACAAAACGACAAGCTCAACCGCTATTGTTGACAGAATATCTGGAAAAGTAATTCCAATTATATCCGAACATCTGCTTCAAACAAATAATTACTTTGCCTCACTGCAAGCCGGTGCAAAATATATTCTCGGAAGCGGCATTTTCACACAGTTATTAGTCGGATTACAAAGGCCGTTTTCTGCAAAATACCACGCCTCTGAAACATGGAGTTATCCCAGTGATTCAATGTTCAAAGCAACACAAAAAGAAGCGATTGGCTCAACCAATGAAACGCAGTTAATGCCAACAGCAGAAATTTCTGTCGGAACTGCACTTCCCTTCGCACGAAATACAGAATTGATGTTTTCTCCTGCTTTTACTGCAAAAATTGCGAGAAACAATTCTGAGCAAGGGAACTTTTACTCTCTTGGCGCAGAAATTAGAATTCAATGGAGGCCGCAGCCAATAATTCCAATATTTCGCGACACCAATATTGTTCGAGACACGATTTCGCAATTAGTGAAAAATATTGATACAATTTCAATTATTCCAACAACTTTCACTATAATAGATTCATCGCTAATTCGCGAGTCTGACGCCGAAATACACACTTATTTTGCACATCAAACATACAAACGGCTTATACCGCAGCCCAAAGCGCTTTTATCAGCAGACATTAGCGTAAAATTTATAACTGCTGATGGAAGCGAGGCACAATCTGCCAAAGTTAATGTGGAGCAAACACGCAGAACAACCGAAATTCCGCTTTTGCCTTATATTTTTTATGATAAAGGCGACACAGCATTACCTAAGCGATATTTGAACAGTGATAAAATATTCGAGCGCCGATATTTTAACAGCGATGCAGTGATATTGCCGTTATATCATTCATTGCTGCAAATCGTGTCTGCCCGATTGAAACAAAGCCCTGCATCACAGTTGCATATCAAAGCAATTGCCTCGCCCGACGATCAGATGCGTAACGGAGGAAAACTTGCAATCCAGCGTTCTTTTAGCATACGCAAAATAATATCAGATTTTGGCGGTATAGACACATCTCGGCTTTCCGTCGAGATAGAAAATGCGCCGCTTTCTCGGAATATGCAGCAAGAGTCAGAATATCGCAGAGTTGAACTGAGTACTATGCAATCTGAAATCTTAAAACCATATATTATTATTGATACTATTGGCGTTGCCGATCCACCGACTTTGCGGTTTCATCCTATTTCAGTTGCCGCTTCCGGTACAGCATCCTGGAGTATTGAAATACAGCAGGACGGACGTTTGCTTCGGGTAATTGACGGCATTGGCGATCCGCCTAAGTTTCTTGACTGGAATATCAATGATGGCGAGAATAAAGAGCGATTGATCGTTGCGCCCGTTTCGTATAGACTTACTGTTGTTGATAATGACGGACAAACACTTTCTACCAATCCCGACACGCTAGTATTTCAGCAAAGTGTTGTTACAAGAGATTTGCAGCGGCAGCGCATGGAGTTTTCTGTTATGTGTTTTAACTATGACGAAACAAATTTGGCGACTGCCAGCACCGGACAAATTGATTACATTCGCAGCCAATTGCCTCAGAATGCAAATTTTACGCTTGTAGGAGCAACTGACACCATCGGCAATATCCAATACAATAAAGAGTTATCGCTGCGCAGGGCACAAGTAATAATGCGGCTGCTCGGCTTGACAGACAGCAATGCCAAGGCGATAGGACTTGGAGAAGATGCCACAAGTTTTGACAATGGACTGCCGGAAGGACGATTTTATAGCCGTCGAGTTAGAATTATTGCCGATTACAAACGGTAATGAAAAGTTGCAACTATGTATTTTTGTAAAAAGTATCACATTTTTATAGAACAATGTCACGTTATAAATCCTATCAAACAATCGAGAACCTCCAATCAGCCGTAGGACAGGAAGTAACTTTAAACGGCTGGGTTTACGACAGCACCGGAAAAGGAAAACTGCATTTTATTAAATTGCGAGATGGCAGCGGAATTGTGCAGTGCGTAGTTTTTAAGCCGAATGTTGCAGAGGAAGTATTCGAATCGGCGCGTTTGCTCACTCAGGAAAGTTCGATTTCAATCACGGGATTAGTCAAATCCGACGTCCGTGCAATCGGCGGCGTAGAGATAGATGTTACGCACATAAAAATATGGCAATTAGCGAAAGAGTATCCTATTACGCCGAAGGAGCATGGAATTGAATTTTTAATGGAGCATCGCCATCTGTGGCTGCGGTCTTCGCGGCAGCATGCCATAATGCGAATTCGCGCTGCCGTAGTCAAAGCAATACGTGATTTCTTTGATGGCAACGGCTTTCGCTTGCAAGATTCTCCAATATTAACTCCAAATGCTTGCGAAGGAACTTCTACGCTTTTTTCTACTGAGTATTTTGATATTGGCAATGCATATCTCTCCCAGTCAGGGCAGCTTTACGCAGAAGCTACTGCCATGGCATTAGGACGTGTCTATACTTTTGGACCTACTTTCCGCGCTGAAAAGTCGAAGACAAAACGGCACCTTACTGAATTTTGGATGGTTGAGCCGGAAATGGCATTTTTCGACTTAAATGACGACATGGATTTGGCTGAAGACATGGTGGAATATATTGTACAGTTTATTTTAAAAACTTGCCAGCCGGAACTAAAAACAATGGGGCGTGATATTTCAAAATTAGAAGCCGTGCGCCGCCCGTTCCATCGCATGAGCTATACAGAAGCAGTAGAATGGCTAAATAAGAACAATGTCAAGCTGAATAGAAAGAACCCGGACGGCACGGAGTCGCAGCATAATTTCCCTTGGGGCGAAGATTTTGGCGCGCCGCAGGAAGAGGCTATTATGAGCCAGTTCGACAAGCCATGCATTATTCATCGCTATCCAACCGAAGTAAAGGCATTCTACATGAAGCGCGATCCTGAAAACGATAAAGTAGTTTTGGCTATGGATATGCTCGCACCAGAGGGTGCTGGCGAAATAATTGGCGGCAGCCAGCGTGAAGATAATTACGACTTGCTTCTCGAACGCATTAAGCACGAAAATCTGCCAGAAGAAGCATTTCAGTGGTATTTAGATTTGCGCAAATATGGAAGTGTTCCGCACTCGGGCTTCGGATTAGGATTGGAGCGAACAGTAAAATGGATTTCTGGAGCAGAACACATTCGCGAAACAATTCCCTTTCCACGCATGATTTACCGCATAGTTCCTTAAATTACTACCAGCATAAAAGGCACTACTGCAATAGTTCCTTGCACGCCGCATACACTTCGTTGGAGGTTATGCGGCGTATGCACATAAATTCATCATCGCCGCTCCATTTGCATTTTACCGGCCTCGGTGAAAAATAGAAGCATGGGCTGCATGGCAAGTCATGCCGCACCACAATATAGCGGCTGCACCAAGGTCGTGTATGCACATGGCTTGTATAGGCAAAAATAGCAACTGTCGGCAGATCAAGCGCCGCAGCAACATGCATCAGTCCCGAATCGTTCGACACAAAAAGGCCGCATCGCTGCATCAATGCTATAGTAGTTTGGAAACTTGATGTTTGAACTATTGTTGCCTTGCTGCCGGACATTTCTGCAATTGACGCATTTAGATCCACTTCTTCCGGACCGCCAAAAAGCAAAACGCGCGCATGATACTCATTTGTCAATCGCTGCGCAATTTCGGCATAACCTGATGCGCTCCATCGTTTGTTGATTTGATTTTTGAATACTGCAGAGCCAGCATGAATTCCGACGACTAATTCATTATTCTTGATTTTATTCGCTTCCAGCCACAATTCGGCCTCTTTTACGGCAAGAGGCGCAACAGTTATTTCAAGTTTCGGATTTTGAGGAGAAGCTGCTTCAAGCAATTCTGACAAGCGCAAATTTTCTTCTACATTATGAAGCGCATCATCTTCAAGCACTCGCGAGTTATTCAGTGCGTTGAGCGATCGTGTATTTACGTGAAGATAATCATGTCCAAGACGTGTTTTAGCACCAATAAGGCAACTGATTACATTATAGGGCCAGCGATTTGCAGGAAACACCACAAGCGATGCGTCGTATCGTTTTTTTCGTAATGACAGAACAAATTTTAAGGATAGAATTGGATTTTCTTTTAAGAAATTCCAGTATATGACATTGTTGACAGATGTATTCGATTTATAGATATCAACGATTGGCCTAAACATAGTGAGAATATCAATCTGAGCTTTTGGGAATCGCTCGCGGACAGCCCGCAAAGCTGGAGAAGCCATCAATGCATCGCCAAGACCTGATAATGCAAGTACGATTATTGAGCAAGGTTCGAAAGATGTGTCTGCCTTATTATTAGACATACTTTGAATTGATTCTAATGGGCATATAGTCGTTGACAACGATATAGATTGCGTTTCAGTGCGAATAAAATTGCGTAATACTAATTCTGAAACCATAATCTTGAACCATCAATACATTCAAAATAATTATACCGTTGTTTGTTCAAATGCAAACTTCATTGAGTCGAGAACTAAAGTATCTCTCAAAATATAAGCGTTGTTATTGCTAATGCGGGCAATTCATCGCAAAGTAGCTTTATGAATTGCCCGCATGTACATTGCTAAAATTATAGTATTAGCGTTTTATTATTTTTCTGACTGTTTTTCCTTGTGCTGTCGTAGCATAGAGAAAATACACGCCACTTGGCAAATTTTCCAATGAAATAGTTTGCGGCATATTAGTAATTATATCTTGACGTATAAGTTCTTTGCCTATAACATCAGACAAAACAATCGTTGCAGTTTCGCTGTTCTGTGTAATCAATCCTATTTGTACTTCATCGGATGCAGGATTTGGATACGTCAACAGATTTCCTGCCGCATCAAGATTTTCATCCACGCTAGAAGCCGAACGAACATCGAATGCGAAAGAGCCGGGAGAAACACCAACATCAAAAGAGTCAATTGGAGTTGCAAATAAATCATAAACATAAATCTTGCCAAAGGATGAATAATCCGTTACGCTGAGATAAATATGAGCATTCACCGGATCAACTCCGACACCGTACAGCGTTTTTCCCACCAAAAGAGAGTCCCAAATTGTTTTATTGCCAGTACTAAAAACGCCAATATAATCTTGTCCATTGGTTTGAAAATAGATATTATTTAAATAATACATTGCTCCGGCACACGATGATGCGCGATGCAAACGCGTTGAGGTTGCAACAGTATTAAGAGTGTTATACGATGAAACTGAAGCATCGGTAAAATCAAGAGAATTTACGGTATACACTGTATTCTTAAGCGGTTCAACTTCTACAGTTTCAGGATTAAGCCCATCGGGCCCCAAATCTATTTCTTCTTGTAATTTTTTATTTTTCAGGTCAATAACTGCTAATTTTCCAACAGTTCCGAAGCCGTTGACTGCTACATAAGCCATATTATTCATCACTTTTACTTCTGCGGCTCGCTCGCTTACAGCGGACAATTCATATTGTAATTCAAGCGACGATTTATCGTACACTTGAAAATATGACGGCAAAGGAGCAACATCACCGCGGGTTACGAGCAATTGATTTTGCCATACGGCAAGTTCTCGAATTCCAGTAACGTTTTTTTCGCCTAATTTCTCTTTAGTATCGAGGTCGTATCGAATAAGTTTGGAGTCGGCAGCTACATATATACTTTTTTCATCAACAATAACATCAGACGCAAATTTCAAATTGAGGGTGTCAAAACTTTTGTAAATCCTAGTTGCAGGATCGTAGCTGCCAACAGTAACCGGCCCCCCAAATTTACCTTCATTGAGAATAACAACCTGACGCAAGGTTTGCTGCGCTGCAAGCGGAATAAGCGAGAAAGCTGCCAAAAGCACAGCTGTAAAAATTCTTTTCATAATACTGTTAAAAAGATGATAATATTAAAAACAACACTCGGAACAGCCATTATTTCAATGGTAAGTATCGAGATTTTTTCTTTTTGTAAATCACTAAACTATGCCATTGCAGGAAATTTTCCAAACTCCTTGTTAGATCATTTTCTGCTAAGTTCTCTTTTTATTATAGCGTTGCGTAATAATGTGATGTGAATAATCTTTGGCTGATTACTTTTTGATTTTGAACAAAAACGCTATCTTTGCTCGGTAAATATGATTGATTTGTTTTATTTGCCTATGAATTATAGTGTTTATGAACAATAATTTGCTTTGGATTTTATCTGTTGCTTGGCTCATAATTGCCAGCATTTCTTTGTTTTCGTTAACATTATACACCGGTTTGGCACCGTGCTCTGATTCAGAACGCATAAATATAGTAGATGATACTCTTTGCCCAATTCAGCCCAAGACACTTCCTATAAAAAACTACAATAATTCTGCATTCTCGCCAAACTTACATAAATCCAAAAGCGTGAATAAATTGGCGTTATGAATAACTATTTTACTTTTCTACATTATTTTATCAGAAAAAATCAATTTTACATATCGCAGATTCAACAGTGAAGTGCAACGGATGAAATAAATAAAGAGTTGGTTTAAGTGTCATAGTGCAACAACCCAACGACGAGTTTATCACAAACGGAGCACAATATGCCCAGCGGCTATACACACCTAACGCAAGAGCAAAGATACGAAATTGAAATCATGCATAGGAATAAAGTTTCATTACGAACCATTGCAGCAAATATTGGCGTTTCAGCTTCTACTCTCAGTCGTGAATTGCGCCGCAATAAAGGCGAAAGAGGCTATAGGCATAAACAAGCACAATCGAAATATCAAGAGCGCAACAGGCGACAAGGCAAAGTCCTCAAATTCAAAGGTGAGCTACTCTCTATCGTAGAGAAGCTTCTATGTTTCGACTTGAGTCAGGAACAGATTTCACACGATCTTTTGCGCATCGGCTATAGCATCAGTCATGAGCGTATTTATCAATATATATGGTCAAACAAGAAAGCGTCAGGCACGCTTTACCAGCATCTTCGCCATGCGCGAAAGAAATATCGGAAGCGATGCAACGGCAAGGACTTGCGCGGTCATATACCGAA
>JBDHXA010000058.1:0-18350 GCA_039810485.1 Chlorobiota bacterium
AATAAAAATAAGCGAAATATGCAACTATATTTATCAACAAGTATTACCATGTTTTTCTGTTAGTTTGAAAACAAATGTGATATTGAAATTTAACGGCTGAATATCTATGGTTTTTTTTATCCGACTTTTCGGAGTGGGCTCAATATTATTATCTTTATTTTAACTTCTTTCAATAAAATAAACACCCTTTTAAGAGGGGGCTCATAGAAGCAATCTAAATTCTGCTGTTCATTATAAAAGTTTATTTGCATAATTATTTCTTTTTAACCGGCAGTAATTGTATCTTTGCCAATCCTTTTCCATATCGTTGCCTTTTCTGTTAATAAGCGTTAATTTTAATGTGTTTCGTTAATTAGAATAATTTTTTTCATTGATGCTCTAACTGTATTATTCATTTTTGCAGTTTTCTATCAAATACTTTCTGATAATCATTTGCTTGAGCGTAGCCGAAGCATCAGCGCAGCCAATGAATCACATTGATAAATATAAGGCGGTTGCAATTGAATATGACTACAAGCAGTTCATCATTGAACAATATGGAGCAAGCCACTTTGAAGGCATAAGCGCATTACAAACATTCCCAAATCACTCAAGACATGTAGAAGGACAACAATTCACATCAGTAAATAGAAATGCAACAGCCGAAGCTGCGTCTGCTATTCTCTGGCAGAAGGCGCTGAGCGGTAGCAATAATGATTATGCATATTACTTAACCGAGCTTTTTGACGGCTCTATTGCCGTGGCAAGAAGCACACGATCCAATAATAGCGATATTAAAAAGCAATCACGGAGGCAGAGACGCTTGGGTGGTAAAATTTGACAAAAGTGCAACTGATGTGCTGGAAAACACCGTAGAACAAGGAGCAAGCATGATGTCTGTTTATCCAAATTCGAGAGCTGAAACAGCGGCAATAACTCTCAGTATTTCAGAGCAAAGCAGCGCATTCTTACGCTTGTACAGCATTGCCGGTCAGTTGCTGGCGGAGCATGATCTTTCAAGGCAAACCGGCGAATTTACAACATCGCTTTCTCTGTTAAGCTTCGACATAGGATTATATTTTTAGAACTGCTAACACCGACAAAAACTTACAGAGAAAAGCTTGAGATAGTCAAATAGCCGTTATCTTACAAACCCAAGGAATTGTCTTGATCCACAACAGTTCCTTCTGTGAATACAAAACGAAAAAATATTTGCTGCGAATAAAGCGAATAGCGTTATTTCGTTTATATCATATTCGCGCTTAAAAAAAACAGTACAATGCCGATAATTTCTTAGGATTTGTATGTTTGGCGTTTGAATTGTATAGAACAATGAGTGCCGGATTGTCTACTCTACTTTATACTGCGTTAATAATGATTAGCTTATGAACACTTTTATATTTCGCTCGTTTATTTGTCTTTGTTTGACAGCTGCACTTTTCCGGCAATCGTCATTCGGTCAGTGCATGTTATACGAACTGCCGTTGAAAGATAGGTTTCATAACTCGCAGGCAGTAATAGAGGGATCTATAACCAGTAGCGATGTATTTCGCAATCCTAAAAATGCTATGATCTATACTGCGTACCGCGTTTCAGTTCTAAAAGCTTATAAAACGTCAGGCATCGCGCCGAAATTTGCCGAAGTCATTGTCGAAGGCGGCATTATTGGAAATGAAGCAGTTACCGTATCATATTCGCCTTCGCTCGCCGTAGGAATGACCGCAGTTTTTTTTCTAACGTCTTCTCCTGATCAAACTTCTCAAAACAATCAACTTGCCGACCGTTTTGGGCTGTATGGCGCATCACAGGGCATTATTGCTTTAATCGCTAATCAAGCGCATGATGTTTTTCATCATTACACACAAAACGAGATTGAATCGCAGCTTATTCGGCTTTCAGGCAAAAATCCCATAGAAATTTCACATACAAAGCCATCCGATTCGACCAAGTTGCGCATTGATAAATCCGATAAAACTCTTGCTGCTAATATAACTTCCATAAATCCGGGAATAATTACCGCAGGCACATTTAGCGTGCTGACTATTAATGGCTCTGGTTTTGGAAATTCATATTCCGGCAGTGCGCGAGTAGCATTTTTGAATGCCGATAATGGCGGAGCAACAACGATAAATGCGCCGGCTAATCATATAGTCTCGTGGTCCGACGGTCAAATTCAGGTGCGCGTTCCAACGGGCGCTGGAACTGGAACTGTCAGAGTTACCGGCGTTGACGGCACGCAAAGCACTTCTTCGCAAACGCTTACGGTTTATTATTCGCTTATTAACGCAGTAAATGGAAGCACCTATTCGCCGTCATATCTCGCCTCTCAAGGCGGATATTATCAAATACAATTCAACACATCCTTTTTTAATAATCAGCCTGCCGCAAACGCTTTCCGCCGCGCCCTAACAACGTGGAGATGCGCTACTTATGTCAACATCGAAACGGCATATTCGCCAACTTCGACAGCTTGTCATGATGGCACGGATGGCGTATGCTTAGTGGCTTTTGCAACTCCAGGATGTTCTTTCCCAGATGGAGCTTTGGCTGCAACTTACAATTATTGGACAACATGCAATGGCACAAACTGGCATATTCGAGAATTTGACATGATATTTGCAGATCCAGCTCCGTATGGCGGCTGGAATTTTGGACCGGGCGCCACATCAAACTCGAAATTCGATCTTGAATCGGTAGCGCTGCATGAACTTGGGCATGAAAGTCAATTGGGGCATATAATTGACGCATCTCAAATAATGCATTGGAGCATAAGCGCTAATACTGATAAAAGAACTCTATCGCAAGGAGATATTGACGGCGGCAGAGACGTAGTAGCGCGCTCGTCGGCTACAAGGCCTTGCAACCCAATGCCGATGGTTCCTTTGACATCGGATAATTGTCAGTTGCCAATAGCTCCTGATGCTGCCTTCATCGCGGCTCCAATTGTTGGCTGCGCTCCATTGACAGTTCAATTTACCGATCAAAGCTCCAATTCTCCAACTTCGTGGCAATGGGATATTAACAATGACGGAACCGTGGATTATACTATAAAAAATCCTGCACATACATTTGTTAATTCAGGCGTTTATTCTGTGAAAATGACGGCCGCTAATATTGCCGGAAGTTCTTCGATAACAAAAACAAATTATATTACTATTTATCCTAAGCCAAAGGCAAATGCCGGAGCCGATTTTTCGGCTTGCCATGGCTCATCGGCGCAAATTGGCGCAACGCCTTCTGCATCAGGGGGAACTCCCGAATATGGTTATGCTTGGTCTGGCAGCGGAGCAGCTTTTTTAAATTCCAGCTCTATTCCCAATCCGACTATCACTCTCAATTTTACCGGTAGCGTTCAATGTATTCTAACCGTTACAGATGCAAATTTTTGTTCGGGCCTCGATACGGTTATTGTAATCGCTTATTCGCAGCTTTTTGCTAGCGCAGGTGCAAACAAACAAATTTGCAAAGGCAATTCGGTTACGCTGGGGGCATCGCCAACAGCATCAGGAGGGCGTTCGCCATTCGTGTATAGCTGGAGTCCGGGAGCAACGCTCAATGATTCCACTCTTCCAAGTCCTATTGCAAAACCTGCGGAAACAACATTTTATATTTTGTCAGTTCGCGACGCAAATAATTGCATAGTACGCGATACCGTTTTAGTAACCGTTTTTCCGTCGCTAAGTGTTAATGCCGGTCGAGATACAACCGTTTGCGCGGGCGTTCCTCACTTGATTGGCGGTTCGCCGACAGTTGCCGGCGGATCTCCGCCATTTCAATTTTTATGGCAGCCGGCTATGGGGCTTTCTTCTGCAACGACCGCCAATCCTATTGCAACCCCCACTACAACAACAAGTTACGCTTTGACGGTAACTGACGCTAACAATTGCCAATGGTTCGACACAGTAAAACTGATCGTTCTTCCAAGTCCTTCTACAACCATACGCGCCTCAAAGCAGCCGACAATATGCGATGGAGATACAATAACGCTCGACGCCGGAGCCGGTTTTACTTCATATCGATGGTCAACCGGAGAAATTTCGCAGACAATTAAAGTGTGGCAAACTGGCACGTATTCTGTTGAAGTGGCAAATGCGGCCGGTTGCAAAGCCAATGCAAACAATCCAATTAGCGTTGTTGTGCATGCAAAGCCCAATACAACAATCAATGGCCCTCTTTCAGTTTGTGCGGGCACTTTGGCAAATTATTTTGCCATGCCGGAAACCGGTGCTGTATATGAGTGGACTGTAATAGGCGGCTCAATTCAAACAGGGCAGGGATTTTCGCAGATTTCGGTGAAATGGACCGGAAATAGCGGCATAGTGCAGATTCGCAAATCTTTTCCTGCAACCGGATGCACTTCAGTCAACACAGTAAATATAACGATAAGCGCATCTTTGAAACCAACAATTGCCGCGGCAAAAACCGCTGCCTGTGAAGGCGATTCTCTTCTACTCGAAGCACCTTACGGTTATAATTCTTATCAATGGTCCAACGGAGCTTTCGGCAGAGCAATTATCGTCAAAACATCTGGTTATTATACCGTTTCCGTATCAGATAATAACGGTTGCTCAGGAACTAGCGCTCCGGCAGTCATAACTTTTTATCCGCCGCCATCGCGTCCGTTGATCAATCGGCGAAATGACACATTGTTTTCTACTTCGGCTGCAATATATCAATGGAAATACGAAAGGGCAGTAGTTCAAGGTGAAAACCACCAATTTATACATCTTACCAAAATCGGAAGTTATTCAGTTACTGTTTGGGATGCTTATGGCTGTACGGCGGAATCGAGCGAGTATACAGTCGGCTCTCTCACTGGCATAGCCGAAAATTATCAAGATGGATTGTATGTGTTTCCAAATCCTTTCGACGACGCCGGCTTTACAATTGAGCTTCAAACGTCCCAAAGCAATAAAGAAGCTGTATTTGAAGTGCAATCAGCAGCCGGAATTCAAGTTGCCAAAGGAAATATTACCGACGCAAAAACCGCAGTTAATATATCAAATATTGCTCCCGGAGCTTATATTTTAATAATTAAACAAGGACAAGAAATATATTACAGAAAATTGATGAGGATATAAAGCTGATTTGATATTAACTATTGTAATGTCAGCTGCTTATCGAAAATACTGCTTATCGAAAAGAATAGCACCAGTATATTCTACTTGCTGCAAATCAATAAGCTCACGCATGTATCTAATCAGCAACGACACCGAGCTTGATTATGCCGGTGTGACAGCAATCTATCAGAAACGATGGGAAGTTGAAGTGTACCATAAATCGTTGAAGCAACATGCCTCGCCTGAGAAATAGCCGACGGAGAGAGAACGGACGCAAAAGAATCGTTTTTTTTGCTTGTTGCCGGATTCAACACTGAAGTGCAACACATTTCTTCTTTCTAGTCCGGTATTTTTTTCCTAAACCTCACGTTTAGTACAACATGAATCCAATAGATTCTGAATGATGTGATGCTTTTCAGCATCGGTAAAATACTTGTTTGGTTTTTGTATGATAATTTTTATCGACTATTAGTCCTGAAATGACTTTACTTTTTTTGTCCATTTTTACACGTTTTGGTGTAAACCTATTTTTTGACAAGACATCTTGTGCCCGGAGTGGGACTTGAACCCACACGAGGTTTACGCCTCACAGGATTTTAAGTCCTGTGCGTCTGCCGATTCCGCCATCCGGGCAACGCACTACAAAAATACGACTTTTGCGGAAAATTGCACACGAAATTTTACGCTTTTGGATGCGCTTGACGATATGCGCTTTTCAGCCTTTCTACTGATACGTGTGTATAAACTTGGGTGGCGGCAAGCGATGAATGTCCTAGCATCTCGCTGACAGCAGTGATATCAGCTCCGGCATCAAGCAAATGAGTGGCAAAGCTATGGCGCAATATATGCGGGCTTTTTTGCGGCGACTCTGTAAGTGAAAGCATTGATTTGTGGAGAATTTTATAGGCCATAGCAGCGCTTAGCGGCCTTCCCTTTTTACCAAGAAACAAAGCAGTGCCGCTTTCGTTTGAAGCAAGTGATTCGCGCAAAGCAAGATATCGCTTGAGAGCTATTGCGCAGGCATCTCCAAAAAGCGCTGCTCGATGTTTATTTCCTTTGCCGATTACGCGAACACTTTGAGAAGCAAAGTCAATATCCGGCGATCGAATGCCCAGCGCTTCACCAATACGCAAACCGGCGCTGTAGAGCAATTCTGCCAATGCTGCATTTCTTGCTCCCTCGGCTGTGTCAATGTCAAAACTTTCACATAGTCTCACAACTTCTTCTTTATGTAAAAAAGCAGGCAGTTTTTTATCAATTTTAGGAACAGAAATGCTTGAAGCGGGGTTCGTTGCGCACAACTTGTTGCGACGGCACCAATTAAAGAACGAGCGCACTGCAGCAAACTTAACTCTCAGTGATTTCTTTGACAATCCTCGATCGTGAAGCCAGCCCAGAAATGGACGCACGTCAGCCGAGGACAGAGCAGAAACATCATTATTTTCCAAATTGTCTTCTCGCAAGCAATCGTAGAACTCGACGAGAGCGCAGCGATAAGCTTCAATCGTATGAACTGAATATCCGCGTTCCATTTCACAGTATTGCAGAAATTTCAAGATTAGCTTTTTCAAATTCATTTCACTATCGCGAAGCAGTGGAAAAACTTTGCTCCGATTTACCGAAAAAATCATGCCGTTTGAGGAAGTTATTGCGAAACTCGATAATAATTGATAAGTTGCAACATTTACAGTTCTTTCGGTCGTATTGATTTTATTCAATTCACCGCTGTTTCAACATTTGCATTGCGGAGTTTATTCGTTGGAAAGCAATATTCCATATCACTTTACCACAATTGCTATTGCCGAGCTTGAAAATCGGCTTCAACCAAAGCTTAACCCCATAGAGCTAAATCGCCTTCGCGCAGCTTTCGAGTTTGCCGAATACACTCATAGCGAGAAAAAACGCAACGACGGAAGCCCGTATTTTTATCATTGCGCTCGAGTGTGCAACATCCTCAACAGAGAATTAGGAATAATTGATGTAGATGTTCTCTCCGCTGCGTTGCTTCACGATGTAATGGAAGACGATGCTCGTATCAGCCGCAATGTCCTTTCCTATAATTTTGGCTTATACGTGTCTTACATTGTCGAAACATTAACCAAAAATCTCGAAAAGCATCGTTATGACCCTGAAACTGCAGACGCCGAGCAAATTGAAGCGCTTCGCCTTGCCAGCGACGATTGCTTAATAATTCGACTGGCTGCACGATTAGATAATTTTCGCTGTCTTGAGTACAGTTTGAAGCGTAATCCTCTTACATATATTGAGAATACTATTGAACGCTATTTACCTTTAGCAACAGCATCCGACAATCCGAATCTACAATATTTAGTTAAAATGCTTCAACATGAAAAAAATAAGTTTTTGGGGTAAATAATTGAGGCATTTCAAGATGCTAATATTCGTTCATTTTATGCTTGCTACATCTTTTCCACTTAGGATCGCTACAACGCCACAAAATTCAATTTTCCAGATTGCTGTTTTCTTTTTTATTTAAATACTCAAGAATTGCAACTGATGCTACGCGCCCGCTTTTTGCCGCGCCTTCGAGTGTTGCCGGCAAGTCGGTTGCAGTCCAATCACCTGCAAGAAAAAGATTTTTTATCGGCGTAATGCATTGCGGACGCTGTTCAACCATAGATGGAGTTGCAAGAAAAGTTGCTGACTTTTCCTTTATTACTTTCCAAGCCAGCAGTTTAGCATTTATTGCAGGCGGAAAAGCGCTTTTTATTTCTTCGGCGCAGTGCAGTGCTATTTTTTCTGGCGTTTGTTGCGCAAGTTCATTGCCTGCGCTGATAGTAATTGTAATATGTCCCGGATATTTTGCTGCAATTTCAGCAGGCGCATCGCACAAAGCGCGGCGATTAAACGCCCATTGGCCAACGCAGCCGAGCATCGCTGTAAACTCACTGTTCATAACAGAACGATCAAACCATAAATAACAAGAAATAATTGGCGAAAATTGAAAATTCGACAGCTTGTTAAAAGGCGGATTCAAAGCAATTTCTTTAGGCAACAGCCGAGCAAGAGCCGGCGGTGGAATTGCAGAAATAATAGCACGGCATCCAACTATTTCACCATTGTCTAATTTCACAGCTATTACTTTTTTGTCTTCAATCACAATCTCATTTACTGTCGCACCTGTTAAAATAGTAGAACCTCTTTGGACAAGATATTTTTCAAACGGCTCGAATAAAGCGCTAAGTCCTTCTGAAGCAAGAAGAATCTGCGACGAACCTTTTTTGCCAAAAAATGCGCGGCGAAGGACTTCTACGAGCATTATTGCGGCTGCTTCTTTTGGCTCAGCATTGAGAGTTGCCAATATTATTGGCTCCCAAAACCTGCTGATTAGCTCCTTTGGCTGATGATATTTCTCTAAGAATTGCGCAGCAGTCAACCCGTCTGCGCGCAGCATGTCAAACTTCAGACGAGCTGCGAAAAGTAATGCCAATACTTTCGATTTGTAATTTAATTTTCTCAGTTTCAGCATACCTATTGCAACCCCTAAAGCTCCGGGCAAAAGTGAGCAATCGAGTAGGTCATTTTCTCCATTGCTATCTGTAAATTCAACGCGTAGAAACTCTTGCCTTTTTAATAAATTGTCTGTCCCAAGACGCTGCAATATTGAGAGAAAGTCAGTGTAACAGCCCATTAAAAGATGCTGACCATTGTCTATTATTTCTCCTGTTTCTCTATCCATAAACGATCTTGCCCGCCCGCCGATATAAGGTCGAGCTTCAATCACAGAAACGGACGTATGCGGAGCCAATTCTAACGAAGCAGAAATACCTGCAACTCCTGCTCCTAAAACTATTACTGGTTCAGCCATGTAAAATCTATCGTTAAAGTTACACTAAACATTTCTTCTAAATTTGTAAAAGTCATTACGGCGCCTTGTGAAAGAAGATTTTATTTTATTTAAAAAAAACAACTCAATAAAATTATTTCAACGAAGAGTTAATATCTGTTACTTTCATTGTAATTTTGCATTATAACTGTTAATTGCTGTTATAATATTTTTTATTTGTTCCATTTTTTTTGGCGGGAGTTATGAAAAAAATTACTGTGCTAGCGTTTATTTCAATGGCACTTTGCTTTTTAAGCAAAACAGCGACGGCGCAAAAGATTTCGGGATTAGTCTACATGGATTATTTCCACAATGTGTTGCGTGATAGCACCGGCGCTCCCTCTAGCTCGGCACAAACAGGCATAAAAGACCTCTATGGCTTTCAACTTCGCAGGTCACTTTTTACTGTTGATTATGATATTTCGCCCAAAATTACATCACGATTTCGCATTGATGTTGATGGCACTGCCATGACAAGTAAAGATTCTTCTGGCAAATCAGCCTTATATCCAAATCTTGGCATATTTCTCAAAGATTTATACGTCCAAGTAAATGATGTCGTAGAAAACCATGATATTATTATGGGCATTCAGCCGACACTTGCATTCATGCTTCCCGAATCGGTATGGGGCTATCGGTCAGTAGAAAAAATGATTACAGATATGCGCGGCATTCCTCCCGTACGTGATTTTGCGCTTACATTCAAAGGCAGACCCGACAGCGCCGGAAAGATTAGCTATGCAGTGCAATATGGCAATGCTGCAACTCTCAATGAATCGGACAAGTACAAGCGGCTTTCTGCATCCGTGGCTGTGAAACCTATAAAAAATCTAAACATTTCTGTATATGGCGAACGCAAATGGCAGTCCGGCAATAAAAATGTAGTTAACTTATCATTCTTTGCCGGTTACGTCGAAAAAGAGAAATATGCTGTTGGCGCAGAATATGTAGTGAGTTCGGCTGATAATAGCTATATGAAACCAGATTCTACTTTTACCTCGCTAAACAAGTCAGGAATTTCTGTTTACGGCTCTTATTATCTTACGCCTGAACTCGTTGCTCTCGCCCGAGTTGATATGTTTGCTCCAAATACTGATGTCGATGCAACTGATTATGCAAAAACTTCCAACGCAAAAAGCAATCTTTCTGAAAATTATATCATAGTCGGATTGGATTGGAAAGTGAATAAAAAATTCTCCGTTATTCCCAATATTCAATTTTCTACATTTTCGGAAATGAAAAATAGCGCCACAAACACCGCTACAAAATTTTCACCATCGATGACTGCACGAATAACGTGCGAATTAAAACTTTGAGCAAGCGTTTATTTCTTGTTTTTTGGGCTTTGGATTTTTATATCCGAAGCCCTTTTGTTTACAAACAATCTGTGCTATTCGGTCTTGTCATAATTGTTTTATTACTTGAATGCAAACATATTTTATCCAATTTTCTATTGTAAAACTTTTTCCATTCACAACCATTCTTAAGGCAATATGTCGAGAACTATGTATTTTTGCAAGATATTGTAAGAATTATTTGCAATTATTCGCGGATGTGGCGAAATTGGCAGACGCGCCAGACTTAGGATCTGGTGGTTAACACCGTGGGAGTTCAAGTCTCCCCATCCGCACTATATATAAGGATTTACACGTATTTTACAGACAAGGAAACGCATTGGAAACCTACACATCCACTATTGACGCCTGCACTCGCGAAATTGAAATCACCTTGACGAATGACGATTTGAAACCTCATTATGAGCGCGCCTACCACGAAGCGCAGAAAGAAGTTGAAATACACGGTTTCCGCAAGGGCAAAGTGCCACTCAATATTGTCAAGCAACGCTTCGGTCGCGTAATAGAGCAAAATGCCTTGGATAAAATTGCCAATGATGAATTCAACCGCATCGTTAGAGACGACAATATCAGATTCGTAGGCGCTCCTTCCCTTCGCGATATTCGTAAAGACCCGGAGTTTATTACTTTTATTATTCACTATGAAGTTATTCCTAATATTGAACTTGGAGATTATCGCAACCTTAGCATACGCAAGCCAGTTTTTACCGTCTCCGAAGACAAAGCCCAGCGTATAATAGATGATGCATGTCTGCGATTTTCTTCATTGCAGCCGGCTGAAGTTGTAAGCGACAATATGCACATCGTACAAGTGCGCTTCACGCCTCTCGATGACGAAACTTTGATTCCAATAATTGGAGCAAAGAGCGAAGAATCCAGTTTCTTTCTGCGAAATGAAGAAATGGACGACAATTTGCGCGGATTGCTTCTTGACTCAAAGGTGGGAGATACTTTGACATTTGTTGAGGACGCAACTGACGAAAATACGCTGCCCGGACGTTTTCGTGTTTCAGTATTAGACATTAAGCGTGTTGTTCCATCTGAATTTAACGATGAATTAGCGCAAAAATTCTCTGAAGGCAGATTGCAAACAATCGAGGAAATGCGCGCCGACATTAAAAGATACATTGAATCTGAAAATGCCACTATATCCCGCGCAGAGATGGAAAACCAAGCAGTTGAACAACTCTCAGAGGCACACTCGTTTGAAGTTCCAGAAACATTAGTTAAACGCATTATGCGAACGATGCTTGACAATGCACGCAGACAGCTTGACCAGCCCGGTCTTGAAAATATCACAGTAGATGATGTAGCAGAACAATTCCGTCCGCGCGCTATAGAAATTGCCCGCTGGCAGATATTAAGCGATAAAATCGCCGAAGCAGAAGGAGTAGAAATCGAAGAAAGCGATTTAGATCCCTACGTTGAAGTCCTCAGAAGCCGCCAAACCAAGCTTAATGACATGCAAATCCGCAACTATCTTTTACAGAAAGAAGATTTAATTTCTGAAATATTCCAGCGCAAAACATTCGATAAATTATTTGAAAGTGCTTCTATAACAGAAGTTCCTGAAGAAGAGTATTATAGCGAGAAGGACACGCCGTTCCACCCCGACGATAATGTGCAGCAATATTTTTCAGCACAATTCGATGACGGTTTGTCGCTTTCTTAAATTGACTTCTGAATTATTTCTAGTATTTATACGTTAATACGTAAAATAGAGAATTTGTACAAATCGGCAGTTATTAAAACTAACACCCAAATAGAACACATATATTTATGATAAGCCAACCTATTGTCAATCAATTAGTTCCCATGGTCGTTGAGCAAACAAGCCGCGGCGAGCGAGCTTATGACATTTATTCTCGACTGCTTAAAGAGCGCATTATTTTTGTTGGCACGCCTATTGATGACTATACAGCAAGTTTAATTATCGCACAATTGCTATTTCTTGACAGCGAAGACCCTGCCAAGGATATCAATCTTTATATAAACTCGCCCGGAGGAAGCGTATCTGCTGGCTTGGCTATTTATGATACCATGCAATTTGTTCGCGCAGATGTATGCACCATTTGCGTTGGAATGGCCGCTTCTATGGCGCAAGTATTGCTATGTGCCGGCGCAAAAGGCAAGAGATTTGCTTTGCCGCATTCTCGCATTATGATGCACCAGCCCCTTGGCGGCACTCAAGGACAAGCCAGCGATATAGAGATTTATACACGCGAGATGCTAAGAATACGTGATATGCTCTATGAAATCATCGCAGAACATAGCGGAAAAGACGTTGCAACAGTATTGCGGGACGCAGACCGCGACAAGTATCTATCTGCGCAAGAAGCATTGGATTACGGCATTATAGATAAAATTTTGACAAGGAATCCAGCAGAACAATCGGCGGAATCGGATAGCAAATGATCTATTCCATTAGAACTTGCCTGATAAATATAACAAACAACAATTCAAGACAATGTGCGATATTAGTGCTTAAGAATTAACGCCAAAACTATACGACTATTTGAATTTATAGGCAGTGAAAAAAGAACGATATACAGATGCAGAAATTTACTGTTCATTCTGCGGACGCGACTCAACCGAAGTAGGCAATCTCATCGCTGGAGAGGGAGTATATATTTGCGACGTGTGCATATTTAATTCCGTGGAAATGCTTCAAAAGAACTCTCCGCCGAAATCACAACATACATATCGTAAAAAGAGCAGCAAAAAGCTGCCGCGTCCTTCTGAGATTAAACAACAACTCGACGAGTATGTTATTGGCCAGGATGATGCAAAGCGCGTATTGTCTGTTGCAGTATACAACCACTACAAACGCGTACAATCGGAAAACACTACAGGTCCTTTTTCAGACGTGGAGATAGAAAAAAGCAACATTTTGCTAATTGGGCCAACCGGAACCGGAAAAACATTGCTTGCCCGCACTCTTGCCCGCATCCTTGATGTGCCTTTTGCAATTGCTGATGCAACAACAATCACCGAATCCGGCTACGTAGGCGACGATGTAGAAACTGTGCTTGTTCACTTGTTGCAAAGTTGCGACTACGACGTAGAGCGCGCAGAACACGGCATAGTATATATAGATGAAATTGATAAAATTTCACGCCGAAGCGACTCTCAAAGCATTACACGCGACGTGTCAGGCGAAGGCGTTCAACAAGCATTGCTAAAAATACTTGAAGGCACTATTGCGGGAATACCTCCACGCGGCGGGCGCAAGCATCCCGAACAATCACTAATTTACCTGAACACTAAAAACATTCTTTTTATATGCGGCGGAGCTTTTGAGGGCATTGAAAAAACCGTTGCTCGCCGCATGAGCAATAAGTCCATAGGGTTTATGGCAGACGCCGCAATATCAATGGAAGAAACCGCCGAATTGATACGCCATACCGAGCCGCAAGATTTATTGCGTTTTGGATTTATTCCAGAACTTATCGGACGTCTGCCAGTTATTGCTCCTCTTGCACCGCTTAGCGATGAAGCAATGCTTGATATTCTTGTTAATCCTAAGAATGCATTGGCAAAACAATATCAAAAGCTGTTTGCAATGGAAGGCATTGAGTTAGTATTCAAAGACGATGCCTTATCCGAAATTGTAAACTTGGCAAAAAAACGAAAAACCGGAGCTCGCGGTCTTCGCGCTATTATGGAAGGTGTTATGTTGCCTATAATGTTTATTTTGCCCGACAAACGTAATGTTCGCAAATGTATTATTACCAAAGATTGCATTTATGGCGCCCAGCCAATTTATGAATCAAGCGGAAGCGAACAGACTTTATTCCATAAAATTGCCGAGTAAGCGCCTTTTCATTATTTAGCGTGAAATATGCTTCATTTTCTATCATCTCTGCGAATGCTTGTGGATTGGACACTATTTCATTGAGTTTTTCTATTTTGGGTAAGGTTTTTGCATTGATATAATGCAACACGCAAAAATTCGAATAATTATGTCGAATATTCGACATAACAATTTCGTTTTGATGATTAATTTATTCATAAGCCGGAGTATCGGCCACATGAAAAAACGCTCTACTGCTCTTATACTAGCTTCATTATTTTTGCTTTCTTTTTTATTTATCGCCGGCTGCGGATCGTCTTCGCCAATAGTCATGGAGCAATTTGGCGGCGTTTCAGATATACCAGAAGGTGAAGAAGCGTTTATTTACTGGACTTTTGCCAATGCTGACTTCGTTAAGGTTGAAGGCAATGCAAAACAATACGCAATTAGCGACCGAATGACTGTTCGCCCCAGCGGCACAACAACCTATCGAGTAACAGCCATGCGAAATGATGATTCATTGTCTCAAGAATGGACTGTAAATGTATACCGCACTTCAAAGCATCAGCAAAACGGCACAGACCAAGCCGGCGGCTCACAGTCATCTGCAAAATATGATACGTCACTTGTTTCAAGATATTTCCACGGCGGCTCTGCTCAACCATCTGCTATTCCTGCGCAATTAAAAATTATTCGTTTCTCCCCATTTTCACTCGACGAAAAATCGCTTGAAGCCAAAGCATTAGTATTTGATAAAGCTGGCAGTTTTATCCCTGAAAGAATTCGCGAAGGAAGCGAGGGCGATTGGTATGTTCGCTATAGCTGCAGCGAAGTGTCGGAAGAACATAAAGCTATTTCAATTATCGAACGCACAGGCAATATTCCAACGCCTGCAGTTTCATTTATGCTTGACCGTTCTTTTAGTATGGAAGAATATGGGTCTGCCATTTTTCAAGATATTCGCTCGTATTTCAATGAGATGCCCAATAATAGCAAATGTGCATTTGCTGTATTCAACCAAACAATATCGCCGCAATTTTCGTTAACAAATTCAGATTCTGCCTCAATCAAAGCCGATTTTCTTTCTATTCCTTCACCAGGCGGACTTTCTGCATTATTTCGCGCAACTGATTTTGCAATAAACACGGTAGAAAATTCAAAAGGAACTAATAATATTGCCGTTATTATAACGGCAGGCGTTGATAATGCATCTGTGCTTTATACAGCTGAAGACGTTATTAGTCATGCGCGGCTTGCTAATGTGCCTTTGTATATTATCGCTTTGGGAGAAGCGCCGCAACTCTATGTTTTACGCAATCTTGCAATGAAGTCAGGCGGACGACTATACCATTTGTCTGCAGAGAATATAGCTGATCTGCCCGCAGTTCTCAGAGAAATCGTCGAAGGGCAAACATCATATTATGATTTAACTTTGCCGTCTCCCGGAAATACGCAATCTTGCGAGACGGTTACCTCTACAATAGCTCTTCCGTCAAACGGAACAACTCTTAACGATAAATTAATCATATACGACCGGCGAATTATTGATGCGCCTATGTATCAGTCAATTGTGTTATTTACTGATGATGATGCGGACATTCCGGACGAATACAAATCAACCATCAAGCAAATTGCAGCCACACTACGATCAAATCCTGACAAAAAAATCGAATTGTCAGGTCATAGCTCACTTTCGAACAGCGAAACCGATGCTGTAGCTCTCGCAGACCGTCGCGCACAATCTGTTAAACGATTACTTGTTACTGAAGGCATAGCGGCTTCACGCATTTTTATTAGAAACATGTCTAATCATAAGCCGGCATACTACTTTGAAGATACAAAATGGCAGGCAATTTCCAATCGCCGTGTGGATATTCGCTGGCTCGATCCGTCGCTTTTGCCTTATGAAATTGCTGCCCAGCGTGTTGCGACTGAAGATGAAGCCATTCACTTTGTTCAAGAATGGGAACAGCGAGGATTGAAATCTTATTATGAAAGAACGATGGTAAAAAGAACGCCAATGTATTCAGTCAAACTATGGGGCTATAGCACTGCAGAAGAATCTGAAAATGCCGCCAAATTTCTTGCTAAACAGTACAAAACCGAGTTGCGTGCCGAATAAAGCTCGAAATTATCGCCTATATCACAAATCTTTATTGTCCGCTGAATCTTTTCTGGCTTTATATTAACGACTATATCTAACTGTCTATGAGTGAAGAAGTAAGACAAATGTTTGCCGAAATAGCGCCGCGCTACGACATTGCTAATTCTGTATTATCGCTCGGCGTGCATAGTCGTTGGAGGAAAAAGGCAGTTTTGCTATCTGGAGCACAAAAAGGAATGAGCGTTATTGATTGCGCAACAGGCACTGGCGATCTTGCAATGGCATTCAAAAAAGCAGTTGGTCAGACGGGTAATGTGTTAGGAACGGATTTTTGCGACGACATGATGTTGACAGCGCCTCAAAAAGCAAACACTGCAGGATTGAATATCAAATATGAAATTGCTGATGTCATGAATCTGCCCTATTCTAATAATTCTTTTGATATTGCCAGCATTAGCTTTGGGATTCGCAATGTAGATGATCCTATGCGAGCCATGCAAGAAATGGCACGTATAGTGCGTGTCGGCGGCAGAGTAGTTATTATTGAATTTGGTCAGCCGAATGGGTTGTTTGGCGTTTTCTATCGCTGGTATAGCCATGCAGCAATTCCTTTTATCGGAGGTATCGTAAGCGGAAAGCGTTCGGCGTATTCATATTTAGTTAATACATCAAAGCAATTCCCTGCCGGAGATAAATTTCTGGACTTGATGAGAGAATCTAATGCATTCACAAAAGCGTATGCCACGCCATTAACTTTTGGCGTGGCATACGTATATATTGGAATAGTTCGATAAATCTTGAGTTTGTATCAGCTACTTAATATATCGGAAATCATGTCCAGCTGGAAGTTGAGTTAGGAATTGATACATCAATTCTATAACGCCTTCAATATCATCAGAGTGCACCATTTCCACCGTAGTATGCATATAGCGCAGAGCAAGTGAAATCAATGCTGAAGCAACTCCATTGCCTGAATAAGCAAAAGAATCAGTATCAGTGCCGGTTGCTCCGCTAACCGTTGTGCGCTGCACCGGAATTTCTGCATTTTTTGCAACGTTAAATAACATTGCAAGAACATTATTCTGTATTGCAGGACCATAAGTTAATACCGGACCTTTTCCGCATGACCGCTCGCCTTGCAGTTGTTTGTCATACATTGGCGCGGTAGTGTCGTGAGTTACATCAGTTATAATTGCGACATCCGGCGCAATTCGATTGGCAATCATGGCAGCGCCTCTTAATCCGACTTCTTCTTGAACTGCATTGACTATATAAAGAGAATAAGGCAGTTTCACGCCATTTTCTTTGATTTTACGAGCAACTTCGGCAATCATAAATCCGCCGACTCTATTATCTAAAGCTCTGCCCACAATCCATTTATCATTCATGGTCATCATATCGGCGTCAAAAGTGACAATACAGCCAACTTCAATGCCGAGGTTAACAACTTCTTCACGTTTTGAGCATCCTACATCAATAAAAACGTTTTTTGCGCCGGGAGATTCTTCTTTATTTTTGTCTCGAACATGAATGGCAGGCCAGCCAAAAATACCATTGACAGTGCCGTTTGGCGTATGGATTTTAGCGCGCATGGAAGGTGCTATCGCATAGTCAGAGCCGCCATTGCGTTTGAGATAAATAAAGCCGGATTCTGAAATGTAGCTCACATACCATGAAATTTCATCGGCATGCGCCTCGATAACGACTTTATAGTCGGCACCAGGGTTTATAATTGCCGCAGCAGTCCCATAAACATCTGTGAAAGTTTCGTCAACAAATGGAGTTACATAATCAAGCCAAAGACGCTGTCCAGGAGATTCAAATCCAACAGGCGAGTTGTTGTTAAGGTAGTTTGTCAGAAATGATAGTGATTCTTGTCGCACAGTTTAATTGTAATTAGTTAATGAATGAGCCCCCTCTTAAAAGGGGGTTTATTTTATTGAAGGAAGTTAAAATAAAGATAATAAAATTCTTTATTTTATTCAAAAGTCCATGCAAAACAACAATATGTGATCTATGATGATAATAATTGTCGGAGCTTTGATTGAAACCGGCATATTTCTGCCAGATATATGCGATAATAATCGCTTCTTATGCGATTTCTGACGTCCTTTGACATGGCTCTGCAACGTAGGTGGCTATGCGAACAATATTTATCCATAAACAACGACAGCACGACCATAGACGCTGCTTCTGAATGCCGCGATATTTT
>JBDHXA010000059.1:0-18078 GCA_039810485.1 Chlorobiota bacterium
GTAATTTTACAAACTAATTAACAGATTATTTGCAGCCACACAGCAATTATGATGAAGTTGTATAACCGCTGTTTGAATGGTTCATTAATCGAGTTCAAATCACGCTTTCATGGTTTTTCCGTAATTTTACAAACTAATTAACAGATTATTTGCAGCCACACAGCAATTATGATGAAGTTGTATAACCGCTGTTTGAAATGCATTGAGTTGTAAGATGATCCATGTTTTTTTATTCTATGGAGATTATGACATATAAAACGGTGTTGATTTTTGCAGCGCTTATGTTGATAAGCGCAATGCCTTCACCGCCGATAATTACCATTAAGGGTTCGGATACAATGGTAATTTTAGTGCAGAAATGGACAGAGTTATACAGCGCAAAGACCGGCATTCAATTTCAGGTTACAGGCGGCGGCTCCGGCACCGGCTTTGCTGCGCTTATCAATGGCACCACTGATATTTGCAGCGCCAGCAGACCAATTAAAACTGATGAAATTATTCGCCTTAAAGAAAAATATGATTATCCGGGACTGGAAATTCGAGTTGCCAAAGACGGTGTAAGCATCTACATTAACAAACAAAATTCGGTGTCAAAATTAACGATTCAACAAATCAGCGATATTTATACTGGAAAAATCAAAAATTGGAAGCAAGTTGGCGGAGCAGACATGAAAATTGTACTTTACAGCCGCGAGAATAATTCTGGAACCTACGATTTCTTCAAAGAACATGTATTAAACAAACAAGATTTGGACGCTTCAGCCCAACATTTGCCAGGCACTGCGGCTGTAGTCAATGCAATTGCAAAAGACAAAGCCGGAATCGGATTCGGCGGAGCTGCCTACGCCCTCGAAATTAAAAATATTGCTGTATCCGCAAACAGCAACCAACCCTATTATATGCCGAATAATGAAAATATTCTTAGCGGCAAATACCCGATTTCTCGCTATTTATATTTTTACACGCATGAACGTATTTCCGGCGAGCTTAAAAAATTTGTGGATTGGATTCTTACAGACGAAGGACAAAATATTGCAAAAGAAGTCGGGTATTTTCCCTTGAGAAAAAGATAGATATTTTGCTGAATTATTCTGTTATCCTATCAGAAACTGACACTTGATAAATTGCTTAACCAAATGATTACCTCTTTATTGGCACATAATATTTTACTTAATTAACAGCACTAGTGCATTCAGAGAAACGTCATATATTTCAAAAGACAAGCCGAAGATATGGCGATATGATTGCCGAATGGTCAATACGTATTGTTGCTTCGGCGTCAGTTTTAATTATCGCTTTAATTTTTCTTTTTGTTTTTCGCGAGGCGATAGGCATTTTCTCTTCAAAAACCGAGTCAATTTCAGATTGTGCGGCCAATTCAAAAACTGCAAGCTCATCTGCCGCCATAACCAATAACAAATCCAAAAGTTTGCGTCTTGCTCCAGAAATATATAATCCGGACAGTTCGGAATTAATCTTAATCGCGCAAAAAAATCATCTTCAACCAGAAGTATATAATCCTGACTCTCTTGACCAATTCGCAAGCTCTAAATCTCAAGAAATAGCTTCAATTTCTGCCCGTCAAAATATTTGGCAGAATCTTATGGGAAAAAATTGGCAACCCGTATCCGAGCATCCTAAGTTCGGTATTATACCTCTTTTAATCGGCACATTAAAAACAACCTTTATTGCCATACTTTTTGCTGCTCCGCTAAGTATTTTTTCAGCAGTGTATGTAGCATTTTTTGCGCGTCGCCGAGTTCGTGAAATTGTGAAGCCATACATAGAAATTTTAGCCGGTTTTCCTTCGGTTGTCATTGGCTTTTTTTGCTTAATGACAGTTGCGAGCATTTTGCAAAATATTTTCGGTTTGGATTATCGCCTTAATTCATTAGTTGGAGGAATAGGATTGGCTATTACTGTCATTCCCATCATTTTTACAATAACAGAAGATACTCTTTCTGCTGTTCCCAAAACGTATCGCGAGGCAGCGTTGGCACTTGGCGCAACTGAATGGGAGACAGCTTTTCGAGTGATGCTGCCTGCTGCTTTACCAGGAGTTGTTGCTGCTGTTCTCTTAGGCGTAGGACGCGCTTTTGGCGAAACAATGATTGCGCTAATGGCAACGGGCAACGCTCCATTGTCTACGTGGAGCTTGACAGACCCTTCCCGTACATTTGCCGCTACAATCGGCGCTGAAATGGGCGAAGTAATCTGGGGTTCACTCCATTACAGCGTCTTGTTTTTCCTTGGCGCGCTATTGTTTGTTATGAGTTTTGCAATAAACCTTCTAACCGAAGTATTTGTTAGGCAGCGGCTTGCCAAAAAATTTCAAGGAAGTTAACACTGCTTGCCAATGAGAACAATCAACGCTCCATATTCGTTTCACAGCATTAAAAAGCGCATTATTGGCTGGTTTGCCATTTTTGTTTCACTTGGCTCGCTCGCTATTGTTGTTACTTTTATCTCGGTAATGATGATTCATTTCCTTGTGCAAGGTCTGCCGAATATAACATGGTCGTTTCTTACGGAAGCCCCGCATAACAACAATACTGAAGGAGGAGTATTTCCGGCAATATACGGCACAGTTCTGCTTGTATTAACTATGACTATTTTAGGCGTTCCGATTGGTACGGCAACAGCAATTTATCTCTCAGAATATGCGCGGCGCGGCTCAATTTTTGCGCGTATTGTTCGATTTGCCGTCAATACTCTTGCCGGAGTGCCAAGCATTGTATTTGGATTATTTGGCGTTGGTTTTTTTATACAATTCATTGGCTCTGGAATGGATTCTGCTTTGGGTAGCGCAACTCCTATATGGGGTCATCCATCTTTGCTATGGGCTGCGGCGACTTTGTCCACACTTACGCTGCCGGTTGTCATTGTATCAGTTGAAGAGGCATTGCGCGCTGTTCCGCGAGAACTTCGCGACGCATCGCTTGCACTGGGCGCAACAAAATGGCAAACCGTAAAACGAGTTGTTATCCCAAACTCAATAACCGGAATACTTACCGGTTCAATTTTGGCAGTCGGGCGCGGCGCAGGCGAAGTAGCTCCTATAATTTTTGTAGGAGCAGTATATTCTCTGCCTGAATTGCCAAAGTCGTTAAGCGATCAATTTATGCATCTTGGCTATCATTTATTTGTCTTGACTACGCAATCGCCAGATGTTGATAAAGCTTTGCCTCAGCAATATGCTACAACAATTGTATTGCTCATGATCACTTTTTTATTAAACTTTACGGCTGTTTTTGCGCGATTAAGAATACGCCGAAAATCTTTGTGACAATTTAACTTGCGACGCAGTTATCATCTTTTCTTCAGTTATTGTGGAAATGCTGGAAATTTGCGGCTACCATATATTAAAAAAATTCTTCTGACAATAATACCATTTAATGTGAATGTCTTCTGATTCTGCCATAAAACTTCGTGCAACTGATTTCAACGTGTATTATGGTGAAAAACGCGCCTTGCACGATGTAACACTCGAAATGCGTCAGAATAAAGTAGTGGCGCTTATTGGTCCTTCAGGATGCGGAAAATCAACTCTTTTACGTTCTATCAACAGAATGAACGACGTGATTGAAGGAGTAAAAGTAAGCGGAGTCATCGAAATTGACAATGTGAATGTTTATGACAATTCAGTTGATGTAGTCGAGCTTCGCAAGCGTGTTGGAATGGTTTTTCAGAAATCTATTCCATTCCCAAAATCAATTTACGAGAATGTGGCCTTTGGACTCAGATTATCAGGCAGTTTTCCAAAATCCTACATTGATGATATTGTGGAGCAGAGTTTGAAACGCTCTGCATTATGGAAAGAAGTGAGCGACCGCTTAGACCAATCAGCAATGGGTCTTTCAGGCGGGCAGCAACAGCGTTTGTGCATTGCGCGCGCAATTGCAGTAAATCCCGACATTCTCTTGATGGATGAACCTTGCTCGGCTTTGGATCCAATTTCCACTGCTAAAATCGAAGAGCTTATAGAAGAGCTTAAAACCTCTTACACGATCATTATTGTAACTCACAACATGCAGCAAGCCGCTCGCGTAAGCGATGTTACCGGCTTTTTTTACATGGGGAAATTAATTGAAATTGATAGAACTAGAACTATTTTTACAAGCCCAGCGCAAAAGGAAACCGAAGATTATATCACAGGTCGCTTTGGCTGATACACCAAAATTCAAAAAAAATAATATGAGCCCACTCCGAAAAGGTATTTTATAAAAACTGTAGACGAAAGATTCGCTTTTTTTCATAAAAACATATCTTCTAAGAGCTAAAAAAGTCGCTTTTTTGCCGTTTTTCTCTTATATAATGAGTAAAAACTGTACTTTTTCACTATGCTTTCTTTGATTTGAAATATTAACCGACTTTTCGGAGTGGGCTCATAATATGCTTTTCAAATAAGTGCAAATAAATTGCATTATAAATCATCTAATCAAGAGCATCATATTCTACATATAATTACAGCATAACAACAACGCTTAAACAATAAAATAACCGCTATGCACCGTTCTTTTGAAGACGATCTTGACAAATTGCGCACGCGACTTGTGCGCATGGGTAGTTTAGTTGAAGAGCAGGTAGAGTTCGCTTTTCGCGCTTTTCTCGAAGGCAATGCCGAGCTTGCAAAAATTGTTGTGGATCGCGACGACAAAGTGGATAAGCTTGATCTGAAAATTGACAAACAATGCCAGCGAATTTTTGCACTGCAGCAGCCGGTTGCCGGCGATTTGCGCCTGCTTCTCGCCGCTCTGAAAATCAATAACGAGCTTGAGCGTATAGGAGATGTAGCCGCAGGAATTGCACGTCAGTACTTGTATAATCCTGCCGTATCTTCTTTATCTTCATCATTCGATATTGAGCGCATTACTCACGCTTCATTTCGGATGATGAAGGCAAGTTTGGACGCATTTATCAATAATGATCCAGAGTTGGCAAAGCATGTCTTGCCAACCGATAATATTGTCGACACGCTTGAGCAGAGCATCATAACCAATATTATTGAACTTATGAAAACCGACGTTAAGCATATTGAATCAGGAGTGGCATTGATCTATATTGCCCGCCGTATTGAGCGGCTTGCCGACCATGCCACAAATATCGCTGAAAACGTTATTTTCATGTCAGAATCAAAACTCGTTCGCCATCACCATATTGATGATGATGAAGGTCTGCTTGATGCTGACGGCGGCAGCGAAGAATAATTTTAGCTAATGGCACAACACTATGGAAAAGCGGCAGATACAAGATACGGTCGCATCCCCAAACAACATAGCCGAAAAAGAGAGGATCTCTTTTCGGCTATGTTCATTTATAGCAAACAATGTTACAACACAGCTTTTGCCATTGAAGCAAGCGATTCTATTTGTCCGTTTAATTGAGTCATTGACTCGGCAACGCTTTGAGTGGCAATATGACTTTCACGACCTGCATGAGTAAGCATGACAATTCGTTCGGAAATTTCGCTAGATGCATAAGCCTGCTCTTCGGAAGTAGCAGCAATATGGGTAACAATAGATTCTACTTCCTGTACACTTTTAAAGATATTCGAAAGTTCCTTTTCCGTATGCTCGGCAAGTTGCAAACCTTTCTCTATTGCTTGCAAACTTTCATTAGTTGCCTGAACGCTATTTTGCGCATTTGTATTGATTTGCTTGATTATAATAGAAATTTCTAAAGTTGTTTTTTGTGTTTTCTCTGCTAATTTTCTCACTTCGTCTGCAACAACTGCAAAGCCACGTCCAGATTCGCCTGCTCGTGCTGCTTCAATTGCCGCGTTGAGAGCAAGCATATTAGTTTGATCGGCTATTTCATTTATCATACGTGTTGAATCTGATATCTTTCGTGCAGCACTTTCAAATTCTCCAATGATTATTGCAGTATTTCTCGCAAGGGTAGCAACTTTTTCTATTGATGAGCGAGTATCAATTGCAGATTCGTTTCCTACTCCGGCAGCACGTGCAACTGTCTGCACGTGAGATGCAATGTTTTGCAAACTCTGCGAAGTTGATCCGGTTGTTTCTTGAAGCTCTTTTGTAGAAACTGTCATAGCGTTCAAGCTACTAGACTGCTCTGCAACATTGCTTGACATTTCTTCAACGGCAGTAACGATAGCAGCCGAAAATGAAGCGATTGTCTGCACAGTTTCGTCAATTTGCAAAAGCATGGATTCAATAATGGAATTGGACTCCTCTATTGATACAATTGCTTCATTGACGTGGACACAAGCCGTGCTGAAATCTCCACGTAGGCCGTCAATATGGGCTCGACGATAATATTTCTTCTGACTAACAAATAAAATTGCTGTTTGAATTTCTCGCGACATTGCTTCTAACTGATCAAGTATATCGTTTGCCAGCCACGTTGCTTTATAGTAAACGCTTGTTTCGGGAGTGTTTACAATGCGGTTTTCAAACTTTCCTTGTCCTGCGTCGGCCAGCAGTTTCTCTAATGACTGAAGCCGATTTCTTTCTTCGTCAGAAACCATTGCTTGACGCTGTTTTTGCAAAAATCCTGCGACATGCGGCAAGCTTTTTACTGCAAATGCGTAGAACGCACTGCTTTTTCTAAGAAATTCAAAGCTGAATGACAACACAAACGCTATAATTGCCAATATAAGCGAATACATTGCATCATAATGCTGCATGGCAAAAATATAAAGCCCTGCAAACGCCAGCATAAGAGGAGTTTTTCGAAGCAGTATTATCGCAAAATCAGAGAGCATTGATGAATTTTTCATAGTTAGTGTTATGATGTTCAAAAAAATCTAAAAGAAATTCCATGGAAACTCTCGCCGCTTCCTTACGATTAGAGTATTTTTTCTCAACTTCTAAAAGTTGCATGTATATTTTTTCAACGTCTTGTATTGCTGTTCGTTTTGGAGCGCGGCGAACAGAGTAATATCCAACAATTTTTCCCTGTGAGTCATACGATGGAGTTACATTGGCATAAACCCAATAGAATGAACCATCTTTGCTAATATTTTTAATGTATGCGAAATACTCTTGCCCGGAACTGATTGTTGACCATAACAGCCGAAAAACGCCGCCGGGCATAGTAGGATGACGGATAATATTATGGTTTTTGCCAATGAGATCTCGTTCGCAGAAACCGGTAATTTCGATAAACGGCTGATTGGCATATTTAATTATTCCTTTTGTGTCAGTTTTGGACACTAAAAAATCTTGCTCACGCACCATTTGCTCGCGAGAGCCGGAGCGTGATGCCGTTATTATAGAATTATTCATAACTATGTTGTATAATTTAATTTCGACAAATCTCTTTGCAGCGCGATCATTCAAAGAGAACTGATTAACTTGTCATAACTTGTATTGTGATGCGAAAGAAATTCCGAAAGAAATTCCATAGAAACTCGAGCGGCCTCTTTGCGGTTGGAATATTGTTTTTCCACATTCATCAATTGTGAATAAATTTTTTCTATCTCTTTTATTGCTGATTTCTTCGGTGCACGACGAACAGAGTAATATCCGATAATATTCCCCTTAGAATTATAAGAGGGCGTAACATTGGCAAAAACCCAATAGAAAAAACTGTCTTTACTTTTATTTTTAACATAGCAGAATACTTCGTTTCCGATGCTTATCTCTGCCCATAAGTAGCGAAAAACACCGCCCGGCATATCCTTATGTCGAATAATATTATGATTTTTTCCAATTAGTTCTAATTCTGAATAGCCCGAAACTTCTATAAATGCCTGATTAGCATATTTGATTATTCCTTTTGTGTCTGTCTTAGACACTAAGAAATCATGTTCGCGCACAAAACGCTCTTTTTCGTTGGAGCTTGCAATATTAGCTGTAATTATGCCTGCACTCATAGTTTAGAATGAAGTTTAATGTAACAACAGATTAGAGAATTATATGCCTTGAGCAATCAGCGCAACTATTTGACTTTCTGAAAATTACTTTATTGCATAAATTTTAGATTTTTTCCATTACAGTTTATGTGCCAGAATTTCGTTTTTTGTCAATATTATACGCAGATTAGCTATTGCTTTATTGGCAAATCTTGCGGCTATAAATGCATATTTCAAGATAAAAAGTCCAGCAAAAAAACATAGATTTCAGAATGTTCTCTGTAATTATGTGGCATCACACACATATTAGCGTTGCATTATCGTCATATTATTAAAATTATTGTAAATTGTGCGTAAAATAATATATGCGCATAGCGCTTCATCTCGAACAAGAACTAAATTTCGCCTTGCATTGCTTACATTAAGAATTTCTATAATTCCATGGCTTTGACTGAATCATCAGACACACTAGCTCTAGGCACGATTGCTCCGGATTTTCGACTGGTGGATGTAGTGTCAGAAAAATACTTTTCAACAGACGAATTGAGAGGAAATTCAGCTACCGTATTGCTATTTATTTGTAATCACTGCCCTTACGTGAAGCACATCAACAAAGAATTAGTGCTGGCAGCCAACGATTATGCAATGAATGGAGTGCAGTTTATTGCAATATCGTCAAACGATGCTATAGAATATCCCGAAGATTCTCCGGAAAACATGAAGCGTGTTGCGTTTGAGGAGCAATATCCATTTCCATATCTTTATGATGAAACACAAGAAACGGCGCATCGCTATGGCGCGACATGCACGCCTGATATTTTTATCTTTGACAAACTAATGTATTTAGTTTATCATGGTCAGTTCGACTCTTCACGCCCTTCTAATACATTACCTGTAACCGGTAAGGATATTCGCATGGCGCTCGACGCATTATTAATACATCAAGAAATTCCTACAAAACAGATACATTCTATTGGCTGTAGTATTAAATGGAAAAAAAGAGCATGAAAAGTTGTTATTTACTTATTCTGATACTATTATGTATTGCTTCTGCTTCAGATGCAATTTCACAAGCACCCGGCGTAGCATTTAGTTACGAATACCCGTATAAAGACGGCGTTCCGATGAAGAATTACAGCAATCGTCGAAATGCGCTTATGGCTTCCCTCGGCGATCACTCAGTTGTATTATCGTTTGCCGCTGACACACGAAACAGACAAAACGATGTGGACTATGATTATCGGCAAAACAGTAATTTTTGGTACTTAACCGGCATGCCCGATCCGCAAAGCGCTCTATTGCTAATACCCGGAGGGATTGAAATTGAAGGTCGCCGAATCAAAGAAATTTTATTTGTGCAGCCGCGCCGTATCGAGCGTGAAATATGGACAGGCGTGAAAATGGGGCCAGCAGAAGCCAAAGCGATTTTAGGAATAGAGCTTTGTATTGACTACTCTCGCTTAAATGAAATACTTGCCAAAGCGTTGCAAGGGCGCGACACTTTATGGCTCACAGGTTTGCCTACAAATATAATGACGCCTCCGCTTATCGAAAAGCCAATTTTTGCCGAAACAGAAATAAAAAATAAACTCCACGAGACATTTCCTGAACTATACATTAAAACATCGCTTCCAAAACTTGCCGCTATGCGAGAAATAAAAGACGACGACGAGCTTCGCCTGCTTCGCAAAGCGATAAGTATTAGCATCGAAGGTCATTTAGGCGCTATGAAAACTGCAAAGCCTGGAATGTATGAATATGAAATTGAAGCCGAAATGGAGTATAGATTCAAGCGCAGCGGCGCCGAAGATGTCGGCTATCCTTCTATTCTTGGCACAAATTACAATGCCTGCATTCTTCACTATATTGCCAATAATAAGCAAACGCAGGCAGGTGACTTGATTTTGGCGGACTGCGGAGCGGAATATCAAAACTATACAGCCGACATTACCCGTACTTTTCCAATTTCAGGAAAATATTCAGATGAGCAAAAAGCAATTTATAATATAGTGCTTGAAGCCCAAAATGCCGGAATTGCCGCCTGTATTGCCGGCAAGCCGTTTAATGCGCCTCATCAGGCAGCAACAAAAGTTATCGAAAACCGCCTTATGAAACTTGGCATTATTCAAAAGCCCGAACAGACAAACTGGTATTTTATGCACGGAACATCTCATTATCTTGGATTAGATGTTCATGACGCTGGAACAAGAGGCAATCTTAAAGCCGGCTCGGTTATCACCGTCGAGCCCGGCATTTATATTCCGGCAGGAAGCCCTTGCGAGAAGAAATGGTGGAATATAGGCATTCGCATCGAAGACGATATTTTAATAACAAGCGGCGAACCTGAGAATTTGTCGGTTATGCTGCCTCGTAATTATGAGGATATTGAGCGTATTATGAGTTCACAGCAGTAAGCAGAGCAATGTCGAGTTTTTCACATTCAATTAGTTATGGACAAGCAACCTCGTCATTAATAAAATTATGGTTGTTCATCAACAATGATTTTTGATTTTATGCGTCGCTTTTACTTCTGTTAAGCGATAGTTTCTCATTCCCCGTACAACTAAATAAATGCATTTCTACTCCCAATGTCTATGATAACTCAATATATTGTGCCCAAAGATCAACTGCATCAATTACTTCGTACAGTCGGCGTCTTGAAAGCGGAAGAAGAATTACTTTTAGTCAATAATATTCAATTGCAAGATGCCAATGAAAAGTTTGTAACTGTTATCGTAGAGCAAACATCAGTAAAAAATATCCTTAATAAAAACATCTCGGAATTGACTGCAAAAGAATTAGGATCGGCACTTGAAAGATTGGTGATTATGGCACAATTCATTCATGCCGAATATGATATGATTCGCAAAAAATTTGTGGAGACCAGAGATGAGTATGAAACTCGCCAAAGCAACTCGAATATAACTGAAGATGGCATTCCAAAGCATATTGAGCAAGCAATGGAAACGCTTTTGAAAGATTTATTAAAATAATTCAGAACTCGAAGCAACAGCTTCAAAACCTCAATGAAATATTCAATAGAACAAACAGATTCGCAGTTAATTGACACTATTGCCCATATTCGCTACCATTTGCATTTCGACCGCGCAAGCCAGCACCTTATTAGAATATTTATAGAAATTGACAATACCGACCAAGCGATAACGCTAGTATTGCCTGCATGGATGCCTGGAAGTTATAAAATCCGTGAAATGGCGTCCAATCAAGGAAATTTACTTGTTTTTGACGACGACGGAAATGCTGTTCCATATGCTTGGAAATCAAAGAACACTTTAACTATTGAGGCCAATGGTAAAAACATTCATGTCCAATATGTTTACTTTGCCAATGAGCGCGGCGTTCGCACATCGCATGTGAATCGCTTTCACGCATTCATCATGCCGGTTGCAGCGCTCATGTATGTCGAAGGGCGTCAGCATGAAATTCACCATGTTTATTTTCACCACAACCGCAAAAGTTGGAAAATCATCAGCTCGCCGCTTTCGCCAGTTAAAAGCTCCTTTGCAGATAACGAGCCAATTATTCTAGGCGCATTAAATTATGACATTTTAGCAGATTCTCCGATTGAAATTGGAAATCACAAAATTACAACGTTCACTATAGGAAATGCAATACATGAAATTGCTCTTATTACTAATAAGCAGCTGAATATTTATTGGCTCTCTAATCAGATTAAACTCATCGTAGAAACAGAGCGCCAGTTCTGGGGAGAATTGCCTTATGATCGATATGTGTTTATGCTTTTAGTTGGCGAAGGACAGCGCGGAGGATTGGAACATGCCCGATGCAATGTAAGCGCAGTAGATCCAAAAGCATTTTCCGACCGAGCAGCCGCTCAAGATATGCTCGTATTATTAGCTCACGAGTATTTTCATACATGGAATATAAAGCGTATTCGACCTGTTGAATTGGGACCTTTTGACTATTCCGTTGAAAATTACACTCATGCTTTATGGCTTGCTGAAGGAATTACCTCTTATTACGATAGTTTATTAGCTTATCGCTGCGGCTTTTACAATCGCGACGAGTATCTTGGCGTTGTGTCTACGCATTACTTGGAGCGTCTTGCACGAGTACCCGGAAGATTTGCAATGTCCGTGCGCGATAGCAGTTTTTTAGCGTGGATTAAGCTTTATTCGTTAAACCCAGATATGAATAATCGCTTTCCATCGTATTATCTGAAAGGCAGCATTGTCGCAATGATGCTTGATATGTATATTATCGCTCAAACTGACGGAGAAAAATGTTTAGACGACGGAATGAGGGCATTATGGGCTGAATACAAGCGAAATCCCGAAATTGGACTTACAGAAAAAGAAATTCTTGCAGTCATAGAACTAGCCACATCAGTCCCTTGCAGCGAAATGTTTATGACATGGCTCAATTCTACAGATGAACTCCCTTACAATGATATTTTTAATAATGTTGGATTGAAATTATCATCAAGCAAGGACTATTATCCAACAACGCTAAACGTAATCGGCTCTACTCTTGAACTGCCTCAAGCAAAAGAAGATTTATTTATTGGAATAGCTCTGAAAGAAGAAAACGGACGGCTTCTTGTAAGAGAAATTGAAGATGGCTCCCCAGCTGCAGAAGCCGGAATTGGTATTGACGATGAAATCATTTCGGCGAATGGATCACGCTGTCAAACATCCAAATCGTTTGTTGATGCGATACAACATACAGGCACCCGAAAGCCCGCGACCATAGTCGGTTCATGCGACGGAATATTGTATACAACAAAACTTCTGCCAACATCAAGTTGCTACAACTACCTAAACATCATGATAGAAGCTAATCCACAACAAAAAAAAATGTTGGAAGTATGGCTTCAACGATAAAAAGCAACTTTTACACGATAAGCACTCATGCAATCGTTATAGAAAGTAGAATTATTGTCAAATTATAAAGCAGCAACTTAACCCCTCAAATCAGATAAGCAATGAAAACAGTCAGAATATCTCTTGTATTGCTGAACGTATTGGTATCTCTCATATTGATAGAGGGCTGCAAATCCTATGACAATTTTACAACGTTCTTCAATACATATTACAATGCAAAAAAAATCATGCGCGAGAGCGAGGAAGAATTTGCCTACACCGATCTCAAGCGCCGAGACAAACCCCGCGTAATCGTTCCTGCCGATAGCGGCTCTCAATTTGGCGTGATGCCGCAAACTGGCATTGCACCGCCATACCTGCGCGAATACATTATAGATCAACAAAAACTACAGCCGGTTCAAGTAAAATTGGACTCAATATTCGATAAAGGATCGAAAATAATTCGCCTGCACCCTAAATCAAACTACATTGAAGGTTCAATTTTTTTGATGGCAAAAGCATTTTTCTACAAGGGCGAATGGGTACCGGCTGAGGTAAAATGCAGCGAAATAGTTGATAAATATCCCGATGGCGAATTTTTCGTAGATGCGCATCTGCTCGCGGCAAAGTCATATCTCATCGAGCGCAAATTCCAACTAGGCAAACTATGGATTTCACGAACAATAGATGTAGCATGGTATTATCATCGCTACGACATTCTTTCCGAGGCATTTAAAATATCAGCGGAGCAGGCGCTTTTTGAAAACGACATCCCCGGTGCATTGCGTCCTTACCGTCAGGCAATAGCCCAGTCGGACGATAATGAACAACGAGCAAAATGGCAGTTGGAAGTTGCGTCAATTCTCTACCGTCTCAGCAGATTTAACGAGGCAGAGCGCGAATTTGCTTCAGTTCTTGACTATTCGCCCGATTTTTTATCCGAATTTGAAGCAAAACTTTATCGCGCATCTAGTTTGATATATCTGCGCAAGTTCGACGAAGCCAAGCCAATACTTGATGATTTAGCAGACAATTCAAACTATGCTGACTGGCTTGGTAACATTCAAGCAGAGCGGCTAAGAATGGCTCGTTTGACGGAAAATCAAAACGAATTGGCAGAATTAGAGAAATCTGCAGAGAAATTTGCAGGCAATCCTGCCATTATGGCTCATTTTTTCGAGCGGGGCATGGACGCTTACAATCAGCATGATTATACAAGAGCAAAAGGATATTTCCTTCGCGCCAAACAAACGCGCTCAGCAGTTTCAGAAGCTGCCAATAATTACTTTATTTTGCTTGGAGATCTTGAAAATAGGACGAAGCAGCTTGCTCAGCAGCAAAGCTCTATTGCAGGCGACAGCCCTATGGCTGACACCTTGCGAGGAGAAGCCGCAAAAACTAAGTACGAGCTTGCCCGGATTTATCAAAAGTTAGGCAAAGCAGATTCGGCTAATTTGCTGTATCGTCAAGCTGCGGACAGCTGTCCTCTTTCCATCTCGGACAAAGCAAAATTCCTTTATGTGGCTGCATTGATACTTGACTCGCTTCATACAGACGAACCGTCTGTTCAAGCCGATTCATTGATGGAAATTATTGCTCTTAACTATCCTAAAACTGAATATGGAAGCGTTGCTCAGAAACGCTTGGGTTTTGTTCGAGCAGTTGACATTGACTCCGCAACAGCACTTTTCGAGTCCGGCTCACGGTTTCGCAAGGTTGGCGAGAACTATTTGGCAGCACGACAATTATTGCGATTAGTGGAAAAATATCCTGAAAATCTGCTTGCAGCTAAATCGCTTTATACTGTAGGATGGCTTTATGAAAGAAAAATTCAGAACAATGATTCAGCTTTAATATTTTATGATCGTGTATTGAAAGAATATCCGGGCAGCGAGTATGCGCGGGATTTACAAATGTCGGTAAGTTTTGCCAGATCATTAAAAGAAGCAAAATTGCGACCGATTGATTCGGCCGCTATTAAATCATTGATGCCAAAGCAAGATACTACCTCGCAAACCACAACGACTTTTACAGTGCAGCAGTCTCAGCCGCAGCCGATAGACAGCGCGAATAATAATTCGCCCAACCAACAGCAAATCAAACAAAATGGTTTTTCGATGCCTAATCTTCCAAAAGATGTGAAATCTCTGACTCCCGATGTGAAAATCAACCTGCCATTCGACATAAAGATGCCTAACATAAATCTGCCAGGATTGAAGCCAAATACCAATGATACAACGCAAGTAAAGAAACCGTAGTTCCAAATGCCAAAAACGGAATTGCTACAATTATTTTATCGGCAATAGGAGTTGCATTTGTGAATTCACGCCATAATAATATAAAATCATCATCAATAGTACAAAAATCATATTTGTCTAATGGCCTGTGCATTATAAGCGAATTTGTGCCTTATGTGGAATCATTTGCTCTCGGAGTTTGGATAAATGCCGGATCGCGAGACGAAGCAAATACTTATGCCGGCACCGCACATTTTATCGAGCATTTAATTTTCCGTCGTACCCTGCGTAGATCATCACGAGCTATTGCCGCAGCATTTGAAAATATTGGAGCCTATACCAATGCTTTCACAACGAAAGAGCATACTTGTTTTTATGTGCGAGCTTTGCGAGGTCATTTTCGCAAATGCTCTGCCTTGTTAAGCGAAATAGTGTTGCAACCTGCCTTCCATCCTATTGATATAGAAAAAGAGCGCGATATCATAGCAGAAGAAATAAAAGGTTATGACGATGAGCCGGAAGAGCAAATATTCGACGAAACCGAACAGCAGCTTTTTGCTGGTCATCCGTTAGAGCATCCTATTTCTGGCAGCAGCTCTACACTGTATGAAATAACTCGCAACGAACTGCTGTCATTCTATTCTCTAAATTATCAGCCTTCTAACATGGTTTTTGCTGTTGCTGGCAATATAAATCATGCAGAAGCAGTTTCAATTGCCACACATTATTTTTCTAACAACAAATCAATCGAGGGCAAAAAAGCGGATCGTGCAGTTCCGGCGCAAACAATGGGTCATCGAACGACGATTCAAAAATCATTTCAACAATCTCATATAGTTGCGGCAGCAAGAATTGAGGGTGCATCTTCACAGAATCGCTTTGCATATTCTGTGCTAAATACTGCATTTGGCGACGGAATGAGTTCGCGGCTATATCAGCGACTGCGCGAGCGTTCTGCTTTGGCCTATACAATTTATTCTACCGTTCAACTTCTTTCCGATATTGGATCATTTTCTATTTATGCTAGTGTTGACAGCAAAAACACAGACAAAGCGTTGCGCTGCATTACCGAAGAAATTGAAAAGCTTCGACAAACCAAATTGTCGGTAAAAGAGATAATGCGAGCCAAGGAGCAAGTTAAGACTGGAATTGTCATGGGATTGGAAGATTTGTCGTCGCGTATGAATTATCTCGCCAAAAGCGAAATTGAAGAAGGCGGCTTCGAAACCGTTGACATTTCATTAGAAAAAATAAATGCCGTTACAAGCGACGATATTCTACAATTAGTGCAAGCGCATTTATCGCCGGAAGATATTCAAGAAGTAATATTTCGCCCTTAAATATCTCGTCAATAATTGAAATAATGCGTTTTTCTTTTAAATTGCATAGCTCAATGCGCCGATTAAAAAATAACATTCACTTTCCATTATTGCTTTTTTAAATTATTTTACAAACCCATTCTACAGAATATTTACATGCCTTTATGACACAAAGAGAAATTTATAAATTTATAGAAAAACTGCTTTCGGCTCCTTTTTACGATGAAATGGAGATGCTGAAAGCATTGGTGCATTTTCTTGTGGAACACAAAGATTTTGCAGTAACGGGAGGGCGTATTTGGGAGTTGCACCCTGCCGAAGATGCGTATTCGCTTAAATATCAATATGGCGATGTTGAGCCGATCCCTGACAACTATACTGTAGCGGTTGAGTCACAGCCGTCTTTTCGCGAGTTATCGCAAAAACGCGCTATTATGCAGAATGAAACTGATTCGCTTTTACTCGAGAAGGGAATTACTCTCTATTCTGCAACAGGTACAGGCGAGCGCATTAAGCGACCATCGGGAATGCTTTATCATTACGTATTAGCTTTCAACACCAATAGTCGCGACCAACGTTTTTTTGACATCCTCGCGGCAGCTGGTGGAGCTGCGTCATCTGCATTGCGCGGTTTTAATTCGCGAATTGACCGTAAAAAACTGCTAAAAGATTTGGATCAAGCGCGTCATATACAGCAAAATCTATTGCCCGAACATAGCATGCGCTTTCATGATTTTCAGGTGTTTGGAATATCTGTGCCAGATAATGTGGTTGGCGGTGATTATTTTGACTATTTATTGCCGGGCGACGATAAAGACGCAGATCGTCTTGACATCGTTATCAGCGACGCTGCAAGCAAAGGATTGCCTGCCGCAATTCAAGCATTGTTCGTTTCTGGGGCAATTCGCATGGGCGTTGGCTTCGAGACAAAAATATCCTCGCTTATTTCTCGGCTGAACTCTCTGCTCTACGAAACATTTCCTGACGAGCGCTTTGTTTCGCTCTTTTATTGCGAAATAACTCGTTCTACCAATGGTTTGGTTCTATATGCCAATGCCGGTCATTGTTCGCCTTTGCACTATTGCGCAGCATTAAAAACTTGGTCGCGGCTTAACGTAACGGGAAGTATACTCGGTGTTTTGCCGGAGCAAAGGTTTTATGTTGAAAATATCAACATGGCACCAGGAGATGTACTGATTATGTTTACTGACGGTATTCTCGAAGCGCAGAATGCCGGCGGCGAACTTTTTGGGGAAGAACGCATTGCCTCGCTTCTTGCAAAACACGCTTCCGAATCCGCTAAGGATATTGCCACTCAAATACTTGCTAATGTTCAAGTATTTCAGGAATCCGCGTCATACACCGACGATATGACGCTTATAGCGGTAAAACGCGAAGCTTAAAACAAACGATCGTATATACACGAACTGATATTCATTTTTTGCGATAATCTTTAATAGCTTGATTGAGTTATGCTAAACACCACAATTAACACTAATTTTTTACGCACGATTGACAGACGCAGATTCAAGAGTGAAGTGCAACTGATAAAATAAATAAAGCGTTGGTTTAAGTGTCATTGTGCAACAATCCAGCGACGAGTTTATCACAATCGGAGCATATAAGTCCAGCGTCTATAAACACCTGACCCAAGAGCAAAGATACGAAATTGAAATCATGCATAGGAATAAAGTTTCATTGCGAAGTATTGCAACAAATCTTGGGATTTCTGCATCTACTCTCAGCCTTGAATTGCGCCGCAATAAAGGCGAAAGAGGCTACAGGCATAAACAAGCACAATCGAAATATCAAGAGCGCAACAGGCGACAAGGCAAAGCCCTCAAATTCAAAGGTGAGCT
>JBDHXA010000060.1:0-17856 GCA_039810485.1 Chlorobiota bacterium
AACATACCGCAATTAGGGCACGTATTAATTCATATCGAACCGTATGAATATCAATAAACGGTTCTGCAAACATATAATATAAAAACAACATAACTCACTACTCTGCTTTATTACTCAATATAGTTTTCTATTTTATCAAACAGTTAATTATTGATTATTTTATCAATAGACACCGATGAAAGAACAGTATTTAAACAACGGCTCGATTGAATTGTTGCTTGAAAAATATCGGCGCTCACAAATAGATAAGAAGCAAAATAAAATTCAATTTATTCCACAAAAATGTGCCTTGGCTGTTCTTGATATGCAGCGTTATTTTTTAGAAAACAATTCACATGCTTATGTGCCAAGCAGTTCTTTCATTATACCACACATCAATAAGCTGATGAATGCTTTCTGTCAAAATAAACGGCCTGTTATAATAACGAAACATGAAAATACTCCAACAAATGCAGGCATGATGGGGCAATGGTGGCAAGAGTTAATGCTTCAATCATCTCGTACAGAAATCACATCTGATTTAACAATTCAACCCGAAACTATCGTATTGAGTAAGACACAATATGATGCATTCTACAACACTTCATTGGAAGATATTCTTCACAAATACAATTGTGAACAAATTGTTGTTACAGGCATCCTAACGCATCTTTGCGTTGAAACTACAGCGCGGTCAGCTTTTGTTCGCGGCTTTTCAGTAATTGTGCCTGCCGATGCAACCGCCACATATAATCTTGATTTTCATAGCTCTTCTCTGAGAAGTCTTTCTCATGGATTTGCAGAAATTACTAACGCAGACATACTTTGCCAAACTCTAAGCAAATATGCAGAAACATCATAAAGTTCTGATAATCGGCGCAGGTCCGGCTGGAGTTTCGACGGCCATATACTTGAAGCGCGCCGGAGTTTCCGTTGAGATTATTGAACGCAACAGAGTTGGCGGACTTATTATAAATGCACGTCGAATTGACAATTACGCAGGTTTTCCAAACGGCGTGACAGGCACAAAATTTGTTCAGTTGCTCAATATGCATATTCAGCGTTTAGAGCTGCCTGTTTTGTATGAAGACTTGCTTCATCTTGATTATGCAGATGACACATTTACTGCAAGAACAAATAAGAGCACCCATTCTGCCGACTTTGTGGTCGTTGCCACCGGCACAAAGCCAAAAGTTCCTGAAATAAGAGGACTATATAAAATTGATGCCGATTTATGGGCGTATGAGCCATTTTTTTTCCAAAATATTATTGATGAAAAAATAGCTGTAATTGGAGCAGGCGACGCCGCATTTGACTATGCGCTTTCCTTGGCTGAGAGAAATTCAACAGTCATTCTAAATCGCTCAGATAGAACACGTTGTTTAAATATTTTGGAAATAGAAGCATTGTCTCATAAAAACATAGAATATAAGACAAATGCGCCAGTTTCGGAAGTTATAGAGTACAATCGCATCTTGCATTTCTACGATTCACAAGGCGTGACAATTTGCAGTGCAAATCGTCTGTTGATTGCAATCGGACGCATTGCTGACTATGGTTTTTTATCAGATAATATTGCAGATAAAATTGTAGAACTTAATTCGCAGAATAGATTTTTTATTATTGGCGATGCTCAAAACGGAATATTCAGACAATCTTCGATTGCTGTCGGCGACGGCGTTCGCGCGGCAATGTCAATAACTGCAATGCTAAATAAGGAGATTAAATGAGAATCATAGCACAAACTGAAAAAAATGAAATTGCAACAGTTTTTATCGTAGAAACCAATATCGGAAAACGCGTTGAATGTGTTGAGTCAATTCAACCTCCATTGAACAGACAACAAAAATGGACGCTTATTATTTCGACGCTTTACGGCTGTCCTGTTGGATGCGGCTTTTGCGACGCCGGCGGTTTTTTCCATGGAAGAGTTTCAAAAGAAGATATGCTCGGTCAAATTTTTCTGATGACTGACAGATATTTTCCGTCACGACGCATTGATATTGATAAATTCAAAATTCAGTTTGCGCGCATGGGCGAACCATCATTGAACCCAGATGTTTTGCACGTTTTGCAAGAATTGCCTATTGAATTCCATGCTCCTGGCTTGCTCCCTTCTCTTTCGAGCGTTGCACCCGACACCAGCGCCGCTTCTGTTTTTTTCGACCGTCTACTCGAAATTAAACGCCGCTTATATCCGCTCAATTTTCAGCTTCAATTTTCGCTTCATTCCACAAACACTAATCAGCGCGATTTGTTGATTCCGATTAAAAAGTGGTCTTTTCACAAAATTGCAGAATACGGCGAAAGTTTTGCCGGCAACGAAGGTCGAAAAGTAACGCTGAACTTTGCTTTGAATCGCGATATGATAGTGGATTCTGAAGCAATTAAATATATTTTTAATCCCAATTATTTTTTCATTAAAATTACGCCTGTCAATCCTACTTACAAGGCAACATTTAATAATATCAATACGTTGCATGATGCGGATTATTATCGTGAAAAAGCAGATGAATTTAGAGAAACCGGCTATGACACAATAGTTAGCATAGGCGAACTAGAAGAGAATTTTATCGGCTCGAATTGCGGACAATATCTTGCCGCCACAGAAAGAGCGGATAAAATTTTAACAGATGGGTATGCGCGAAAAATTATTGCAGCAGGTGTGTGAATTAACCCAAATCTTCAGTTTTTAGTTATAAAATATTTCATAAACAGAATTAGGACAGAATGCAAATGCAAATAATTGCTTGCTAATATTCCATAATCTGTTTTTCGTTGTTGCGCAGCCATTTCTCAGCCGCTTCATATTCAGGGCATATTTGCTTTACTAAATTCCAGAATTTTGCGCTATGATTGTGATGAACAGTATGTGCAAGCTCATGGCACACAAGGTACTCAAGAATGAGCGGCGGCGTCATTATCAATCGCCAATTAAAAGATAAATTGCCATTTGTCGAACAGCTTCCCCAACGTTTTCTCTGTGCGCGAATTCCGATTTTCCTATAAGTAAGATTATGCTCGCTGGCTATTTGACGCACCTTTTTTGTTATTGCTGCCTCTGCGAGTTGTCGCAGCCATAGTTCGCGTAAAGAAGGATTTTCCAACAGATTTTGCCGAAAAAATATCATTTTCTGCACTTTGTCAATTTTAGGATAAGAGAGTGAAAGGTCAATCGAAAAATCGTACTCTTCACCTTCAATCAGCAATTTGTTAAACGTAGCGGCAAGCGCAATGTATTTATCTTTTTCGGCGAGTTTTTTTTGCGCATTTTCGATCCAGTGCAATTTATTATAATAGATTTCGCTGATTTGTGTAGCTGGACATAAGAAAGGCGCAATAAGGCGAATTTCGCCGCCGCGCCTTACTTCAATGCGAATATTTTTTACATTGCGGTGGATAACTGCAACATGAGAAGGCAATGTTTTCGGTGGATTCAAATCGGTGCAATATCGTAGTTAAGAGCAATTTTATTATTATTATTCTTTGACTTCTCGTATCGAAATTATGGTAACTGGCTCAGCCGGAATACTAGTGTTTGGCATCAGTTTAACATCACCAATTTTATGCACATTATTCATTCCTTCGAGGACGCGCCCGAATATTGTGTATTTTTTTGGCAGATCCAAATCATCAAGACAAATGAAAAATTGGCTTCCATTAGTATTAGGGCCTGAATTTGCCATAGCTAAAGCACCTTCCATATATCCGCTCTTATAGCTTGATGTCTCAGGATTTAACTCATCTTCGAATTTGCCTCCCCAAGCACTTTTGCCGCCGCGCCCCCACTGCGCTCGTTTCGATGTGTCGCGAGTTTGCGGATCGCCTGTCTGAATTACGAAATCTGGAGCCACTCGATGAACAAGAATGCTGTCGTAATATCCCATTGACGCCAATTGCTGAAAATTTTCGGCTGTTTTAGGCGCATCATTGCCATAAACACCCAAAAGAATATCGCCCATCGAAGTTTTTACCAAGAACTTATGAGTTATAACCGGCGAACCGTCAGCCGAAACAATGCTTTGTGCAAAAGCAATGACGCTTCCCCAAAGAAGCGTCAATAATATTCCAGATATTTTTAAAATTATCATAATTGTTTTTATTTTTTATGATTATGTTTATCAGTTGAAGATCCAATTTTTTTAATTGTCATTTCGATTTTATCATTAGGACGGTCGTTGGGTCCGCGAGGAGCAGCTGCCACTATATCGGCTACATCCATGCCGCTCAAAACCTTTCCAAAAATGCTATATTGACCGTCGAGAAAAGTAGGATCTGCCACGCAGATAAAAAACTGTGATGTTGCGCTGTTTGGGTCTGTCGAGCGAGCTGCCGAAATCATGCCGCGCGTATGCGAAAGCGTTTTGCTAAATTCGGCTGGTACACGCTTTTGGCTTGGATCGCCGAATCCCCATGTGTCAGGATTACCGCCGCGGCTGTTGGGATCTCCGCCCTGAATCATAAATCCCGGAATTACGCGATGGAAAGCTGTGTGATCGTAAAATTTAATACTGACAAGCGAATCAAAATTTGCGCAATGCTTAGGCGCTACATCAGGAAACAATTCGATGGTAATGTCGCCTAGCGATTTGCCATGCTGCGTAAGAGAAATAACATATTGCGGATTAGAAGATTTTGCCGGTTCTGCCGCTCCTTTTTTTTGCGCATTTACACTGTAAACTACGATAAATACAACAGCGAGCATGGCAAGCGTCCCAAACACATATTTCATAAACATACTCCAAATAAGAATGGTTTAATAAAAGAATTGAATTATTTTTCAAAATTCAGCGAAAAGTAAAATTGTTGTTTCGATTGAAATGCACGTGCTATAGACGGTCTTTCTGCATAAGGATTGAAAAACCAGACGATAATTTCTTGCTTGGCAAAGAAATCAAAATTCTTCAATACGATTTTATCGTTTTTAAAATTCAATAAAATCAAGATTCCTATGCTGTCTGCATGGTTTTTCTTTCGGATAATTTAGCCGAAACTACTCGCGAAACTCCTTCTTCCTCCTGAGTTACGCCATAGAGAATATCGGCGGCTTCCATTGTTTTTTTGTTATGCGTTACAATAAGAAACTGCGTATTTTCGCTGAATTTGCGAATCAATTGCAAATACCGCTCAATATTTGCATCATCAAGCGGCGCATCTACTTCGTCAAGTATGCAGAATGGGCTTGGCTTTACCAAATAGATGGCAAATAGCAGAGCGATGGCAGTAAGAGTTTTTTCGCCTGCCGAGAGCAATTCAATAGATTGCGGGCGCTTGCCGGCCGGCTTGGCAGTAATTTCTATGTCCGCCTCAAGTGGATCGCCTTCTGCAAGACGTATGACTGCCTCTGCATGTTCACCGAACAGCAACCCAAAAAGCTCGCTGAAATTTTTCGCTACAATCCCAAATATTTCATTGAAACGCTGCTTTGCTGTTGTATTTATTTCGGAAATGGTTTCATCGAGCGTTTGTTTCGATTGACGCAAATCTTCCGACTGCTCCTTTAAAAATACAAGGCGTTCATTTTCTTGCTTAAATTCTTCTACAGCAAGAAAATTCACATTGCCAAGCGAAGCAAGTTTCTGCTTATGGCGTTTCAGCTCTTGATGATGCTCTTGCGTTGGCGGCTCGTCATTATTTGCCGCAGACAGTTCTTCTTCGGTCATCGTCAAATTTTCAAAAGCGTTCTGTCGCAACGCCTCGATGCGGCTGCGATATTCAGCAAGACGCAGCTCTCGCTCATGTGCAATAGTCGTCAATCTATCATGCTGTTCTCGTTGTGCGCGAATTTCCTGAGCAATAGTTTGTTGTTGATTTCGCTGTTCTTGTATGATTTTTTGTATGCTGTCCTTTGTCTCACGCAATGCATCGCGTTGATTGCGCAATAGTTCAGTTTCTTCGGCAGCACTTTTTCCGGATCGTACAATTAGTTCTAATTGTTCAGCAAGAGTTTTTAATTCGTTTTCACTCTGGTCTATTCGTATTTTTTCAGAAGCAATTTGCTCGTTTATTCTTACAATTTCCCGCTGCGCTGCGTCTCGCTCTCCGGCTGCTCGTATTGCTGTAATTTGCGCTTGTTGCAAAGAAGCATCCGAAGCGGCAAGCGCGGCCTCTGCATTGCGAATTTCAGATGTGGCACGGTCTGTAATCTCTTCATCTTCAGCTGTATTTTTTTGCAGTTTCTCATATTCTGCCGCAAAAGCTTCGGATTCTGATTTGGCTGCAGTAATATCCAATTCAATACGTTCTGTTTGAGAGCTTAATTGATGTAATGACTGATCTAAAGAGTTCAAACGAAACCGAATCTGGCTTTCTTGTTGTTCAAACGTGTTTTTTTCCGATTCAGCTCGTCGAACAGCAGCTATAAAATATGGAATATTAATGTCGGATAGTTCTTTTGAAATTGCGGATATTTCTTGCTCAATACCGGCAGCAGACGCAGAAATATCAGTAATTTTTTCTTGCAATACAGCAATTTGCTCACGCTTTCCTACGCGGAGGCCTTCGGTCTTTACTACAGATCCGCCTCGCACCATGCCGTTTGCGCGTGCTATTTCTCCACTAATGCTTATTGCGGCATCAACTTTGCCCTCGGCAACCAATGCAAAAGCAATCTCTAAGGACTCTACAAGTGCGGAGCGGCCTAAAAGACCGCGCATTGCATTGCGAATATCATCATCGCAGCGAATTATCTCGCTTATCCAGCCTAAACTATTTTCGGGCGGAGTCGGCATCGTTGGGAACGGACGTATTTCATCGCGACAAATGAAAGTAGATTTGCCTTTTCCGGCAGATTTTAGCATGGCGCAGCAGATTAGCGCCTCTTTGCGGCTTTGTACCACAAAACAGCGGCCTGCATCGCCAAGCGCAGCATCTACGGCTACGCGGAATACTTCGTCAACTCCTACCAATTCGGCAAGAAGCGATTTGTCGCCTTGCCAATCTTTGGATTTTAGCAGATATTGCGAACTTTCTGCCTCGTCTACCAATCCGCCAAGAAAGTCAAGCGATGCTTTTGCATGAGCAGATTCGCTTCGCAATTCGCTTAGGCGGTTTTGATACTTTTCCTTCTGAATGCGCAATTCAGCGGTTCGAGATTCTACTGATTTCAACGCTTCCTCAGCATGGCGTATCGCATCGGCAAAATCATTGCGGCGTTGAATATGCGCTTCATACTGCGGCCGTAATTCATTTCGTTGCGCTGTTATTTTTTTTATTTCTGTTTGCAACTCCTCTTTGCGCCGCTGCGAACCCGCAAGGCGTTCGATAGATCGCTCATTTTTTGCGCGAATATTTGCAATAGAATTGCGAGTTGATTCATTCTTCTTTTCTAAAACTACATATTGCTGCCGCAAACTGTTTACTGCTGCGGCAGCGTCTTTTCGGGTTGCTTTGCATTTCTCGTAAAGTTCTTCTGTGCCAATTGTTTTTTCACGAGCAAGATTGCGTGAATTGGTTGTTTCCGTCAGCTTTGCCGATAGCTGTTCGAGACGCTTTGCGGCTTCCGCCGATTCAGCATTAAGTCGCGAGCGCGAATTTTCCGCTGCATATTTGCGCTCGCTGGCAATGGCAGATTGCTGCGATAATTGACCGATAGCGCGATTCATCTCTTGCTCGCGCTGTGAAACATGCTCAAACTTGCCGCGTGATTTTTCTTGTTCACTTTCAACTTGGCGCAGATGAGCTTCTATCGTAATAATATTGTCGTGCAGTTTTGATTTTTGCTTTTGCAGAGAAGCAAACTCGCTCTCTACTTCGGCGAACGAGACGGATGCGCTCAAATATTCCCAGCGAACGAGATATTGCTCCAAATGATGCGCCTTTTCTTCTATTTCCTTGTATTGCCGCGCTTTGTCAGCTTGTCTTGCCAAAGAATTCACCTTTTTTTGTACTTCTGCAATTATATCTTCAACTCTTGCAATGTCTTCATGCACAACAGACAATTTGCGCGCAGCTTCACGTCGCCGCGTTTTATATTTGGTAACGCCAGCAGCCTCTTCAAACAAATGTCGTCGCTCTTCGGCGCGCTCGCTAAGAATTGATTCGACCATTTTCAGCTCGATCACCGAATAAGCATCCGCGCCCATTCCAGTATCCATGAATAATTCGGTTATATCGCGAAGGCGGCATTGCGTATTATTAAGCAGATATTGACTTTCTCCATTCCGAAACAATCGCCTTTTAATCGTGATTTCCGAAAATCCCAGCGGAAGCACTTGCTTGTTATTCAATACAGTTATTGCTACTTCTGCCATGCCTACCGGCTTGCGCGAGCGAGTTCCGTTGAATATCACATCTTCCATTATGTCGGAGCGAAGCACCCCGGCTTTCTGCTCGCCTAGTGCCCAGCGTATAGCATCTACTATATTTGTTTTGCCGCAGCCGTTAGGTCCCACAATAGCAGTCAAGCCATCAGTAAAAAGCAAATCTGTTTTTATTGGAAAAGATTTAAAACCGACAATTTCTACTTTAGATAAATACACTCTAAAATTCTCCTAATCCAAATAATTCGATTTGCTGATTATTGCAAACATATACAATTTAATAATACGCAGTTTCTCATTAAATTTTCAATTGCTTTATTTATTATTGCGGCGTTTGCGATATAATTGCACGGCTTTTTGATGGTCGGCATAATTCTTAGAAAACGTATGGCTGCCTGTTCCGTCGCCTTTGGCAACAAAAAATAAATAATCATTGTTTTCAGGATATATTGCGGCTTCGACAGATGCTTTTCCCGGTGAATTTATTGGCCCGGGAGGCAAACCTGCAAAGCGATACGTATTATATCGGCTGTCAAACTCTAAATCTTTATAGGTTAATCTCTTCTGGTTGTTCAGCGCGTATTGCACAGTTGGGTCGGCCTCTAATTTCATGTTTTTTTTCAGGCGATTATAATATAATCCAGCCACGTCCTTTTTCTCTTCGGTCAATGGTGTTTCAGCTTCGATTATCGAAGCCATAGTCAATATTTCTTTTCTCGTTTTATTTTGTTTTGCAGCTTCTTCAGAATAAGTGTTCCACATTTTTTCTTGTGCGTCAAGCAAGCGATTTATAACAGAAGCTGGGCTTTGTTTCCAAAAAAAATTATATGTGTCCGGCATTAAATAGCCCTCTACGGATTTGCCTGAAATATTCCGCGATTGAAGTAGCGAGTCGGAAGTGGCAAGGCGCATAAACTCCGCTGAATCCAGCCCGATTTGACGCGCAGATATTGAAGCAAATTCCTTCAATGGAATCCCTTCTGGATAAACGACATTCACCGTTACAGTTTGCTTGCCGGCGCACAGCGATGACATCAATTTTAAATGTGAGATTTCAGGCGAAAAACGATAATAGCCCGCAACTATTCCTTTGTTTGCAGTAGAAGAATATATTTTTAACATCCAGGAAAAAAGTGTCGGATGCGATATGGCATTATATTTTTTTAAAATATTAACCGCTGCAAGAAGAGAAGTGCCGTTTGATATTTCGATATCTGTAGCTTTCGTCAAAGGAATTGGCTGTTGCAAATACCATAAGCCGCCTGCGCATGTCAGAAGCGAGGCAAAAAACAAAAGAATTATTATTCTGCGAATTGTTTTCACGAATTGATGACTTAACTTACGGAATTTTAATATGCTGCACTTAGCAGTTAATCTATTGCAATCTGTTCATATTCTTCATTCAACAGCCCCCATGCTTCCATTTTCTCATCAAGCTCCCTTTTCATTATTTCATATTTAGCGAGCATTTCTAGCGATTTTCCAGACGAATAAAAATTCGGCGATGACATATCGCTCTCGAGGATAGAAATATTCTTTTCCAACTCTGCAACAGCTAATTCATTATCTTTGATTGAGCGTTCCAAGCGGCGGCGCTCGCGCTCTGTGCGCTTGCGCTCTTCTCTGCTGACGACATTATTTATTTTAGGAATATTTTCGTGGCTTTCATTTTGTTTTTGCTTTTCAGATTTCTTTTCCAATTCACGAAGATTTTCAATTTTACGCAATCGTAAAAATTCATAAATATCGCCGTCGGTGATTCGAATATATCCGCCCTGAAATTCACATATTTTATCTGTCAAGCCCTGCAAAAACTCACGGTCATGCGAAACTACAATCAGCGAACCGCCATAACGAAGCAAGGCATTTTTCAATACGTCCTTTGCGCGCATGTCAAGGTGATTTGTCGGCTCGTCTAATATTAGAAGATTCGATGGCTGCAACAGCAGTTTTGCCAATGCAAGACGCGATTTTTCACCGCCCGACAGCACTTTCACTTTTTTATAAACATCGTCGCCGCTGAATAAAAATGCGCCAAGCAACGAGCGTATTCTTGTCCGCATTTCGCCCGTTGCAGCAGTATCAATTATCTCAAAAACAGTCGAATTGCCATCTAACATCTCAGCTTGATGCTGTGCATAATAACCAATCGCAACATTGTGCCCGAGCGTAAGATTTCCTTCATAATTTTCAAGTCCGGCTATAATTTTGGAAAATGTTGTTTTGCCTTCGCCATTTTTGCCGACAAATGCTATTCTTTCGCCGCGACCCAATTCAAAATTAATGCCGCGCAAGATAGTTTTGCTGCCATATCGTTTTACAATGCTCTCGGTTTTAACAACAACCAAGCCCGAACGCGGCGCCGGAGGAAAAGAGAAAGAAATTGCTGAGATATCTTCTTCTTCGATTTCAATTCTGTCAATTTTATCGAGCATTTTCACTCGCGACTGTACACGCGAGGCAAGAGACGCCTTATATCGAAATCTCTCAATAAATTCTTCTGTTCGCGCTATTTCTTTTTGCTGATTTTTATATGATGCAAGTTGGTGCTCTCTACGCTCTTGACGCATTGTCACATAGCGCGAATACGATGCGGGATAATCCTCAATATTGCCTTTTGTAATTTCAATTGTGCGATTTGTGACAGCATCTAAAAAAGCACGGTCGTGCGACACCAAAACAACCGATCCTTCATAATTTTTCAGATATTGCTCTAACCATTGTATCGAGTCAATGTCAAGGTGATTAGTCGGCTCGTCAAGCAGTATGCAATCCGGCTTTGAGAGCAAAATTTTAGCTAATTCTATGCGCATCTGCCAGCCGCCGGAAAACTCGTCGGTTAGTCGAAACAAATCTTCGGAGGAAAATCCCAATCCTTGCAAAATACGCTCAACGTCGGCATGATGCGTCAGCCCGCCTCGCCTTGCAAACTCTTCATTTGCATCGGAGACATCATGTACTATACGCAAATACTCCGCCGATTCATAATCGGTTCTGCTTCCAAGAATTTCCGACATTGCATGGATTTTATCTTCAATCCGCAGTATTTCATCGAAAACACTCATCGTTTCAGCATAGACAGTTTTGCCTCTGCCGGTTGCTCCGTCTTGCGGCAAATATCCTATGCGATAAGCATTTGGCGTTACAATTGTCCCGCTTTCCGGGTTAATCTCACGGTTAAGAATTTTGAGCAGCGTAGATTTGCCTGCACCGTTTTTCCCGACCAATCCCACATGATCGGACATGCCTATAACAAATGAACATTCGTCAAAAAGATATTTACCGCCATAGTGCAGCGAAAGTTGCGATGCTGTTATCATATCTTAATTATTTTTCGGAAATTATCATCGAGGTTGCTTCAAACACTTGCACGAGACAGTCATTCTCTTTGTGTGATGTTGAAGCTGATTTTGGATGTTTTTGCCCGCAATTATCTTCGCCAAGCAAACAAAAGTCATGGTTTGCCCCCGCTTCAAGATCGAATTTTTTAGCGTCTTCCGCAGAAAAAAGGTGGTCGGTCATGCGCCCTTCCAGCACAACGTTTTTTCCTTTGCAGTCAATTGGAGCGGTAAAAGTTGAATTTGCAAATATTACTCCCACCTTCTTTATACCGTCGGTTACGCCTATCCAACAGCCCTCATTGCGGCATGCAGCATTGATATTGCCAGACAGAAGCGTTGTGCGCTTGTAATATTGCGGCTGCAAAACCTCGCTCACAGAAACCGGCGCAGTCAATAGAGTTGACTGTGCGCCGAAATGCTTGGTTTTAGAGCTACAGCCTATCGCTAATTCAGCAATAAAAATCAACGCAATAGTTTTATGCAAAATTTTGGAGATAAGCCCGGAATGAAAATTCATCTATAAATATAAAGCGTGATGATTAAATTCTACGGTGTTAAAGCGGTGAAAAACAATCAAAAATCCGACTTTTTGCCGACAAGGGCAAATTTAGCTTGTTTTTAATAGAACTATCCATCTCGCATAAACAAAGGCGATACAATTATTTTATAGTTGAACAAGAACTGATTATGCAAGGTTCGTTGTGTATTTTTGCGTATGCTTGCCATAAGAAATTAAGCAATATTGCGAATGAAAAATGTACTTATTATAGCCTATTACTTTCCTCCTTCAGGCGGGCCGGGCGTGCAGCGTGTGCTAAAGCATGTGCAATACTTGCCGGAATATGGTTGGAAGCCGATTGTATTGACAGTGGAAAACGGCGAATTTCCTGCGCGTGATGAATCGTTGCTTGCTAAAATCCCATCGGACGTTTCCGTGTTTCGCACTCATATTTACGAACCTTATGATGTCTATCGCTTTGTTACGGGCAAAAAAAAAGGAATGCCTATTGATGTCAATAATCTGAAAAAAGACGGACAGCATCGAACATTCAAGGAGTCAATAGCTGAATTTATCAGAGCAACTCTTTTTATCCCAGATGCGCGGATTGGCTGGCTTCCAACCGCTGTCAAAGAAGGTGTAAAGATTCTGCAAGAGTTTGATATATCGGCTATTTATTCATCATCGCCGCCGTATACGTGCTCGCTTGTAGGACGCGCTTTGAAGCGTCGGTCGGGTTTGCCATGGGTTGCCGGATTTCGCGATCCATGGACGGAGTTTTTAACCACACCCAAACGCTGGTTTTTGCCAGCGACAATTGACCGTCAATTGGAGCATACAGTATTTTGCGAAGCCGACGCAATAGAAAGCGCATGGGAAGGAATAACGGCAGATGCTCTGCGAAAATATCCCAAACTGCCGACAAATAAATTTCATTATATTCCCAATGGTTTTGACTCCAACGACTTCCCTGCTATTTCTGCCGTTTCAAACGAAGTTTTTACTTTGACGTACACCGGCTCTATGTATGGCAGGCGAACTCCGGCAACGCTTTTTGCAGCAATTGAAAAACTGCTTGCCGAAGGGCGTCTGCAAGCAAATGAGTTTCGACTGCGCTTTGTTGGAAGATTCGGCTCTGAAGTGGAAGAAATGTTCAGAAGCGCCTCTTTCTACAGAAGCATAGACGTTGTTTCCTATTTGCCGCACGAAGAAAGCGTCAAATCACTTTTGACTTCCGACGCATTGCTGTTGATTGTGGACGAAGCGAAAGAAAGCTCGGAAATTGTTCCGGGCAAAGTATTTGAATATATTGGTGTGAAAAAACCAATATTAGCCATTGCTCCGCTCCAAGGCGCTATCGCCAAGATTCTTAGCGAAACAAGCAGCGGATGCGCAGCAGAGCAGAATGATGTGAATACATGCGCTGAGTTTTTCCTCGGCCTGTTACGTAAGTCAATGAATTTCAGTCCTAATACAACTGCAATACAACAATATGAACGCCGAGAGGCAGCAGGAAAATTAGCAGAAGTACTAAACAATCTTGCAAGTTTGCATCGATAAATTACTTTGTATTATTTCCATATCTTTAATCATCAAATCACAGCATTTTCAGAAATTATAAACAGTGCAGCAGCAAACAGTTATAACTATTGTCGGTCCTACGTCAGCCGGCAAAACGGCAACGGCTCTTGAAATTGCCGCGCACATTCCCAACATTACGATTTTGTCGGCCGATTCAAGGCAAATTTACCGATTCTTAGATATTGGTACAGCCAAGCCCACTCTTGAAGAGCGTTCTGTTTGTCCGCATTTATTTATTGACATACGCAATCCTGATGAATATTACAGCGCAGGAATATACGCCTCTGAAGCCGAAAAATCTTTGGGTGATGTCTTTGCAGCCGGCGGATTTCCATTAGTCGTTGGCGGCACCGGATTGTATGTTTCTGCTCTTTTCGACGGAATTTTTGAAGAGCCAAAAAGCGATTTTTCTGCGGTTCGCGAAGAACTGAACAAACGCCTTGAAAATGAAGGCAGCGATACTCTCTATGCGGAGCTTGCAGTTCACGATCCTGCTTCGGCAATGCGATACGCCGATAAAAATCCACGCCGAATATTAAGAGCTTTGGAATTTTTCCATACTACAGGCAAATTACTCTCTGATCATTTTCATCAGCGCTCGCCTTCAAAATACCGAGCGTTATACTATGGCATAGCGCCTGCGAGCCGCGACACTCTTTACGCCACAATCAACCGCCGTTGCAAACGAATGTGGAACAATGGCTTGATTGAGGAGACTGAGAGAATAATGTCCATGGGCTATTCTACACATCTAAATTCCTTGAATACTGTCGGATACAAAGAAGCGGTAGCATTTCTTCAACAAAAAATGACGTCAGAACTTGCCTTGGAAAAAATTCAGCAGCACACTCGAAATTATGCAAAGCGTCAATTGACATGGTTTCGACGAAATGAAAAAATACAATGGCTGCATGGAAGTCCGGCTGAGAATGCAGCAATCATTATCAACAATATTCGACGCATAGCCAACAGCTAATTTCCACAGCAATTACCGCATAAGGTCATTTTGTATTTTTGCTGTGCTTACTCACAAAAAATTCCAATATGAATCCACAATCTTCATCTATATCAAACAATGCGACGCCTGACTTTCTGAACGAGCTAAATTTATCGCAGCGCGAGGCAGTTACGCATACAGAAGGGCCTTTGCTTATTATTGCCGGCGCGGGCAGTGGAAAAACTAGAGCACTTACTTACCGCATTGCATATCTTCTTTGGCAAGGCGTTCCTCCTTACCAAATACTATCATTAACTTTTACGAATAAAGCGGCTGGCGAAATGAAAGAGCGCATTGCGCTTGCCACCAATGAACATGACGCTTCGCGAGTTTGGGCTGGTACTTTTCACTCGGTTTTTGCTCGTCTACTTCGCTATGATGCTGAAAAATTGGGATATACGGCATCCTATTCAATTTACGACGCCGATGATTCGCTTTCGATAGTCAGAAATATTATGAGTTCTCTGGGAATTTCGCAGCAGCAACTTCAGCCACAAGCTGTTCGCAGTAGAATTTCAAACGCAAAAAATCACATGATTGGGCCGCATGAATTTGCAGCATTGGCAGGCAATTTATCTGAGCGTCAGACAGCGGAAATATACCGCCAATATGAAGATCGCCTGCGGGCAAACAATGCCATGGATTTCGACGATATATTACTGAATATGATACGCCTTCTCCAACAATTTCCCGAGATTTTACAGAAATATCGCGAGCGTTTTCGATATATTATGGTTGATGAATATCAGGATACAAACCGCGCACAATACACCGCTATTCTCTTGCTGGCAGGAAATGGCAATGCCAATATCGCCGTTGTAGGCGACGACGCACAAAGCATTTACAGATGGCGCGGCGCCGACATCCGTAATATTCTTGATTTTCAGAAGGATTATCCTACATCTAAAACTGTGCGGTTAGAGCAAAATTATCGTTCTACAAAATCAATCCTTGCCGCTGCCGATTCTGTTATTAAACACAATAAGAAACAACTCGAAAAGACACTTTGGACCGACAACTCGCAGGGCGATCCGGTGCAGATAATTTCTGCCCGCGACGACCGCGAAGAAGCCGCTGTCATAGCTGATATCATAATGCGCGAAATTCGTGATAATTTCCGTCAGCCACGCGATTTTGCAGTTCTTTACCGAACAAATGCTCAATCGCAGGCGCTTGAAGATGCCTTGCGCCGAAGCTCCATGCGTTATACCATAGTTGGAGGAATGTCGTTCTACAAGCGCAAAGAGGTAAAAGACGTTCTTGCATATTTGCGGCTTTTAGTAAATCAAGCCGACAGCGAAAGCTTGTTGCGGGTGGTAAATGAGCCGCCGCGCGGCTTGGGCAATGCTTCGCTCGGCTATTTGCGCGATTTTGCCGCTCGCGAACACATTACGCTTTTCGATGCTTTCAAACGCGCTAACGACATTTTAGAATTAACTCCGCGAGCGCGAAAATCAGCTTCCGACTTCGCGTCTCTGGTGCAAAATTTTATTTCGAAAGTTGGATCTGCCCCCATTGTCGAGACAACGGTGGATTATATCGAAGCTGTTGGTCTAACAAGAATGTTGCGCGAAGAAGGAACCGACGAAGCCGACGACCGTTTGCGAAATATTGAGCGGCTTTTGTCCAATATCGGCGAATATGCCGCAAATGAAGAGGAGCCGACGCTTGACGGTTTTTTGCAGCAAATAACGCTTGTCGCCGATATTGACGATACGGATTCTTCATCAAACACCGTTACTTTGATGACTCTTCATTCGGCAAAAGGATTGGAATTTCCGGTTGTTTTAATTGCAGGGCTGGAACAAGGTCTGTTTCCGCTTGCAAAAGCAGAAAACAACCACGATGAAAAAGAAGAGGAAAGACGCTTGTTTTATGTTGGCATCACCCGCGCGCGCAAACAATTATATCTGAGCTATGCCGAGCGTCGCTTTCGCTTTGGCGAAATTATGTTCAGTTCTCCATCATGCTTTTTGAACGAAATATCGAGCGACGATATTGTATGGAAAAGCGGCAAGTCATCGGCTGTCAGGCGCCCGGCTCCGTTTGAATCGCCTAAATCGCAATTTTCTGATCAAAAATCTTCATCATCAAAAACGCAGCATTCAAAGCATCATTCATCGGGCGGATTTTCATCGCAAACAAGATCGAAAAAATCTACAAAACCGATGTACAATGATCTTCCTGCACGAGAATCATACTCTCAGATTCCGCCTCCTGTCAGCTCGCGTCCAAATCTTCGAGCCGGACAAAAGGTGCGTCACCCGCAATTTGGCATTGGCTCGGTATTATCGGTTCAGGAGCGAACAACAGGCGAATGGCAGGCTGTTGTGCAGTTCCAAACAGTAGGGCGCAAACAATTGCTGCTACGCTACGCAAAATTGGAAATAATTGGATAGGGAAGGAAATGATATATGGTGGGTTCAACTCTGAAGTGCAACACATTTGTAACTCTCTGTAAACACTTGAATTGGAGTTTTTCATCCAAATATTTTTCTTGAACGGTTGTTTAAATGCCTCATTACCTCTGTAATCTCAGAGTATTCTACTGATAGAAGTTGCCGCTTTTTAGAGAAATGCTGTCTGTTTAATCCATTGGTATTCTCGTTTATTCCGCGCTCCAATGAGCGGTATAGATGGCATAAATATGTTTCGGCTGATAATGATTTCGCTATGGTTTCATGGTTGTTAAACTCTTTTACCATTATTATAAGTCGCATACAAATATGCTGTTTCTACGGCAAAAGCAATCTGTTAATGGCTGATGTAACGGCAGCAGATCATTTGTTATCAACAGATGTAATAAGCTCTATACAACTCTTGCGTTCGACTAAACTGACCAATGCTCTCTTGTGAGATTTGCCGATTATTGTATATGCTTCCTAACGACCAAACTCTTTGCGATTCTCAACCGATCTGGGACGCTCTTCTATGCTCTTGCGATTCGGTATTTGACCGCGCAAGTCCTTGCCGTTGCATCGCTTCCGATATTTCTTTCGCGCATGGCGAAGATGCTGGTAAAGCGTGCCTGACGCTTTCTTGTTTGACCATATATATTGATAAATACGCTCATGACTGATGCTATAGCCGATGCGCAAAAGATCGTGTGAAATCTGTTCCGGACTCAAGTCGAAACATAGAAGCTTCTCTACAATAGAGAGTAGCTCACCTTTGAATTTGAGGGCTTTGCCTTGTCGC
>JBDHXA010000061.1:0-17537 GCA_039810485.1 Chlorobiota bacterium
TGAATAAAATAAAGAATTTTATTATCTTTATTTTAACTTCCTTCAATAAAATAAACACCCTTTTAAGAGGGGGCTCAAATTATGAATTAAGAACGAATGGAAAATTAGTAGTGAAAATTTAAGTTTTTAATCGTTGCCCATTGTCTGTTGCTCATCAGGCCTAACAAAAACTGACAAAAATCATAAAATATATAATTAGCATTCAATATTTTTGCAAAATGAAGCGAGTAATTGCAATATTGTTTCTTTTTGTGTTTCTGAACGCCAATACAGCATTCGGCGAGATTTTGAAATTGCCGATACTGATTCATCATTATATTGAACACGAAGGATTAGAAAAAAGTGTTTCATTTATTGATTTTTTAAATGAGCATTATACCAATGTGGCGCAGCACAGAGATTATGCACATCATCATCATGACAACCTGCCTTTTAAATATTTCAACAGCCACCTTTCACAATCTGCAACATACTTTCAAAATATATCATTTGAAATAAAAGAGTTTTTTTCAGATAATCTGATATTACCATCTCGCCTTTTTGAGTACTACTCAAATAATTATTTGAGTAAAATCTGGCAGCCCCCGCGTTGTAGTTAGTTATTCATTGATTGATGTAACTCAATTCACATTAACAAGTAACAGCATGTGCAATTTACTTTGCATAGTGCTTTTAATTTAATAATTAACTATAGTTTATATGCTTAATAAAATCATTGAGTTCTCTATAAAGAACAAACTAATTATAGGTTTTTTCATACTAGCACTTATTGCTTATGGTGCTTATGAAGTGAAAAAATTGCCTATTGATGCCGTACCTGACATCACAAATAATCAGGTTCAGGTGATAACGGTTGTGCCCGCCTTAGGCGCACCTGATGTGGAAAGGTTTATAACTTTTCCTATCGAACAAGTAAATAATAACATACCGGGGTTGCAGGAAATTCGCAGTTTTTCAAGATTCGGATTATCGGTTGTAACGATTGTGTTTACAGATAAAACAGATATCTATTGGGCAAGGCAACAAGTTTCAGAGCGTTTGCAACAAGCCAAAGAAATGATTCCTCAAGGATTAGGTTCTCCTGTTTTAGCTCCAGTTACCACTGGTTTAGGTGAAATCTATCAATATGCTGTGCGACCGAAAAAAGGATACGAACAAAAATACAATGCCATGGATTTACGCACTATTCAGGATTGGATTGTTCGCAGACAACTTCTTGGCGTAGAAGGTGTGGCAGAAGTGAGTAGTTTCGGTGGACTTTTAAAACAATATGTAGTAGCTGTTGTACCTGAAAAATTATTGGCTAATAATATTACCATCAATGATGTGTTCATTGCTTTAGAATCCAATAATCAAAATACAGGCGGCGCTTATATTGAAAAAGGACCAACAGCGCTGTTTATCAGAAGTGAAGGTCTGGTAGAAAATATTGAGGACATTCAAAATATTGTGGTGAAAAATTTGCCCAATGGAATACCCCTTTTGATTCGAGATATCGGAGATGTGAAATTAGGAAACGCTACTCGTTTTGGTGCAATGACCTACAATGGCGAAGAGCAAGTATCGGGAGCTGTAGTCATGATGCTGAAAGGTGCCAATAGCAATGTAGTGATTAAAAACATTAAGGAAAGAATCGAACAGATTAAAAAAACTTTACCCGAAGGAGTTGTCATTGACCCATTTTTAGATAGAACTAAAATGGTGAATAATGCGATTAGTACGGTAAGTAAAAACCTGCTGGAAGGTGCGTTGATAGTGGTTTTTGTTTTGGTGTTGTTTCTCGGAAATTTCCGTGCAGGTTTGTTGGTTGCTACTGTTATTCCGCTTTCTATGCTGTTCGCCATTATTATGATGAATATATTTGGAGTGAGTGGTAACCTAATGAGTTTAGGAGCCTTGGATTTTGGATTAATCGTGGATGGCGCGGTGATTATTGTGGAAGCAGTAATGCACAAGCTATCGCATAGTAGGAAGTTTGATAGAATTAATAAATTGTCGCAAAATGATATGGATGGTGAAGTACATCAGTCAGCTTCTAAAATGATGAATAGTGCTGTGTTTGGACAAATCATTATTCTCGTGGTGTATTTACCAATATTCACTTTAGAAGGGATAGAAGGAAAAATGTTTAAACCAATGGCTCAAACCGTGGCTTTTGCGCTATTGGGTGCATTTATATTATCATTGACTTATATACCCATGATGAGTGCCTTATTCCTTAGTAAAACAATTTCACACAAACCAACTTTTTCTGATAAAATGATGAACCGTCTGGAACGGTTTTATCAGAAGTATTTAATTAAAGTAATACGTTTTCAAAAAGTGGTATTAGCTTCCGTGACAATGTTATTTATACTTGCAATTATTCTATTGAGCCGAATGGGCGGAGAGTTTATCCCATCACTTCCTGAAGGAGATTTTGCAGTAGATACGCGCGTGTTGCCAGGAAGCAATCTAAATGCTTCGATTGATGCGGTTTCCAAAGCTTCTAAAATTCTATTAAGCAGATTTCCTGAAGTGGAGAAAGTAGTGGCAAAAACCGGGGCAAGTGAAGTGCCCACCGACCCAATGGCTTTAGATGCTTCGGATATGATGATTATTTTGAAAGATAGAAAGTATTGGACTTCGGCGAAGACCTATCCTGAAATAGAAGCTAGAATGTCAAAAACTTTGGAAGATATACCTGGTGTTCAATTCAGTTTTCAATATCCGGTTGCTATGCGTTTTAACGAGCTTATGTCCGGAGCAAGACAAGATGTAGTATGTAAGATCTACGGAGAAAATTTAGATACACTAGCTCATTATGCGGTGCAATTAGGAAATATTTGCAATTCTATTGACGGTAGCAGTGGATTATATGTGGAGGCCGTAACCGGAATGCCACAAATTGTCATTCACTATCACAGGGACGCAATAGCACAATATGGATTAAATATCAGTAATATTAATAGAATTATCAATGCAGCTTTTGCCGGGCAAAGAAGCGGCATGGTGTATGAAGACGAAAAACGCTTTGACATGGTAGTGCGACTTTCAGGAGACAAAAGAAAAAATCTAAGCGACGTCCAAAATCTGTTGGTTTCTACCCCTAATGGCGCGCAGATACCGCTTAGTACTATCGCACAAGTTGATATTATTGAAGGTCCCAATCAAATTCAAAGGGATAATTCACAACGAAGAATTATTGTAGGATTCAATGTGCGTGGCAGAGATGTGCAAACGATGGTAAATGAATTGCAACTTAAAGTGGAGCAGCAAATTAAATTTCCTTCTGGCTATTATATTACTTATGGAGGAGCATTTCAAAATCTGGAAGCTGCAAAAAAAAGGCTTTATGTTGCTGTTCCTATTTCCTTAGCATTAATTTTTCTGCTGTTGTATTTTGCGTTTAATTCTATTAAACAAGGGCTGCTCATTTATACTGCCATTCCTTTGTCGGCCATGGGCGGAATTTTTGCTTTATCTATCAGAGGGATCTCATTCAGTATTAGCGCCGGCGTCGGTTTTATTGCATTGTTTGGCGTAGCTGTTTTGAACGGAATAGTATTGATTGCAGAATTTAATCGTTTGAGAAAAGAAGGATATAAGGATTTAAAACGGGTTGTTGTACAGGGAACAAAAATAAGATTGCGCCCCGTATTGATGACTGCATTTGTGGCTTCATTAGGTTTCCTGCCAATGGCACTCAGTACAGGAGAAGGTGCAGAGGTACAGCGTCCGTTGGCAACTGTAGTTATTGGAGGATTGTTGTTGGCAACTTTCTTGACACTATTTGTTTTGCCAATACTTTATATAATGTTTAACAAGGGGATCTCAAAAAATAAATTCAGAAACAATCTGGCAGTTATTGCTTTGTTTGGATCTATTCTCTCATTTCATGAAGCATATGCACAAACGCAAATTACTCTGCAACAAGCAATAGATACAGCGCTGAAAAATAATCTTTCTTTGAAAAATGAGAAATTACTCTCAGAATATCAGCAAAAACTAATAGAATCTGGAGCTGCTATTTCACAAACAAATGTATCGGCTGAATATGGTCAAATTAACAGCGCTTATTCTGATGTGAAAATAGGAATATCACAGAGTGTAAATTTTCCGACCGTATATGTCGCGCAGAAAAATCTTTTAACAGAAGAGTGGAAGAGCAGCTTGTTGAGAGCAGCAATCCATAAAGCGCTTCTAAAAAAGCAAGTTGCAAAAGCATATAATATGTTGGTTTATTTGCAGCAAAAAAAGAAATTATTACTAAAAAGCGACAGTTTGTTTGCTGAATTTTTAGAGAAATCACAGATGCGTTTCAAAAAGGGCGAAAGTAATATTTTAGAGAAAGTTACAGCCGAAAATCAGCGAGGGCAAATTGCATTGCAATTATCACAAATAGAAAAAGATGAAGCATCTGCGCAATTGCAGTTTCAATTATTGCTCAACACTTCAGCGCAATTTATTCCGTTTGAGATCGAGTATAAATATGCAGATGGCGACAGCATAAATTCAGCTGAGCATCCCATTCTTCAATTCTGGGAACAACAGCAGCACGTCGCTTCTGCCGCTACAAAAGCAGAACAATCTAAATTGTTGCCTGACTTGTATTTCGGATACAATCTGACAGGAATGAAAGGCATTGGCGCCAATAATCAAGAATTTAACGGAACGCCGAGATTTCATTCAGTACAAATAGGCGTAGGCATCCCAATATTTACAAACGGTCAAAATGCAAAAATCAACGCAGCTAAAATAAATGAAATAATTGCAGCCAGCAATGCAGATGCTCAGCAAAAGAATTTTGAAACGGAATTCAAATCAATTGTTTCTCAATATCAAAAGTATAAGCATGCAATTGACTACTATAAATCTAAAGCATTAAATAATGCAGATGTCATAATAGCAACTGCAAAACAACAATTTCAGAATGGAGAAATAAATTATTTGGAGTGGGTTATTTTAACCAACCAATCCATAGCTATTCAAAGCGATTATTGGGAAACTTTGAACAATCTTAATGCTGCAATCGCAGAGATAAATTATTTTCTCAACAAATAAATAAAAAAATGAAAAGTATATTTATAATTATCAATGTTGTTCTGCTTTTAGTTGCCTGCAGCAATAAAGAAACACAAGAAAACTCTGCAAATACACAAGATGAAGCAAACAAAAATATTGTAACTCTTACATCAGAACAATATAAAAATGCTGGTGTAGAATTAGGAAAGATTGAAATAAAAAATATTTCTTCTGTTTTGAAGCTCAATGGTAAAGTTGACGTGCCGCCACAGAATATGATATCTGTTTCAGTGCCTTTAGGCGGCTATTTGAAATCTACAAAGCTACTGCCAGGCATGCACGTAAACAAGGGAGATGTGCTGGCTGTGATGGAAGATGCTCAATACATACAACTGCAACAAGATTATTTGACTGCTAAAGCTCAATTCGCTTTTAACGAAAGCGAATATTTGCGTCAAAAAGAATTGAACGAAAGCAAATCTGCTAGCGATAAAGTGTACGAGCAGGTTAAAACATCTTATCAAACTCTTCAAATAACGGTCAAATCTTTAGAGCAGAAACTATTGTTAATCGGGTTGAATCCAAGCAAAGTTACAGCAAATAATATTTCTAGCAGCATCAATATTTATTCGCCAATTTCAGGATATGTTTCAACTGTAAATGTCAACGTTGGAAAGTATGCAACTCCCAACGATGTATTATTTGAATTGGTGAATCCTTCTGACATTCATCTTAATCTAACTGCATTTGACAAAGATCTTCACAAACTAAGTATCGGGCAAAAAGTTATAGCTTACACCAATACAAATCCAAACAAAAAATATGATTGTGAAATTATTCTTGTCAGCAAAGATATCTCCAACGATAATGCCGCTCAGATTCATTGTCATTTTAAGCAGTATGACAACTCTTTACTACCCGGAATGTTTATGAATGCAGTTGTAGAAATTGGAGGCAGCAACGCGAGCGCATTGAACGATGAGTCAATTGTAAGGTTTGACAACAAACATTATGTTTTTATCACTAAGGACAGTAGGCAATTTGAAATGTTCGAAGTACAGTTAGGAAATTCTGAAAATGGTTTTACAGAAATAATAAACAGCGATAAACTATCTAATTATAATATTGCAGTAAAAGGCGCATATAGTTTGTTGATGTCGTTGAAGAATGTGGGAGAATAAAGCGGAGAGTTGCATGTTTTAAACAATTGGAAGACATACACTCAAAAATGAATTAAAACAATATAAACTGTCAGTTATATTTTTGGAATGCTATATCCTTACCGATGCATATATTTTTCTATTGGCAGCAATATTGATGAAATGGAAGTATATTTTAACGTGCAATTATTTTAAAATAATTGCACGTTAAAACAACCAACGATTTTATTTGCTTGATAATTTTAGGAATAAATACTATTGCGGCGATATAACTTCTACTGTTACGTTGCGATTATAGAAACGCGCTTCTGGTAGCGAATTGTCGAACTCGCCGCCATTTGCGCCGGCACCCTCTATTGTGGCGCGATTATTTCCCAATATTCGAGCTACTGCTTGCGCTCGCGCCAGAGAAAGACGCTTGTTGTATTCCGCTTCGCCGGCAGCATCGGTTGCTCCAATAATATTTATTGAAGATTGCGGTGTTATTCTTTTTGAAATATCAACAATTGTGCGACGGTTGGCAGGCCCTGGCTCAGATTGATCGAAGTCGAAAAGCATAAGGCGGAATCTCTCAATTTCTTTGTCGGCAGCTCGAACAAGCCGCTTTTGCTCCAAAGTAACATTTTCAACCGGCATTGAGCTTTCAGCAAACGCTAGTTGTTTCCCTTCGCCATCATAAGCGGTAAATGTGCAGTTGAGCGGCTCGTTGCCTTCAACTTTTCGCAATTCTGTAAGTCGCGACGAGATGTTTAGTTCATAAGGCGGAGCACCTTTGGATTCCCATAAAGCAAGCGTCTGTCCGTTTTGTTTTATGGTAAAATTCCAATTCTGAATTTGCGCGGCATTGCTTACAGTTGGTCGAATACGAATGCTTTTCGGCAAGGTGCGAACAGTGTCGCGCGAATATATTGGCGCTAAAATATTCTCATCATCAGTGGTGATTTCAGCCCTTCGATTTTCAGCCATTCCCTCGGGTCGGTCAGGATTTGAATAGCGTTCTGGCAATCCTCGCGCCTCAATTTTAATTCTTTCAGGAGTTATTTTCCATTTGTCTGTCAAATAATTTTTAACGGCAGTAGCGCGGTTTCGCGAAAGTCGAAGATCGTTGCGTTCGCGCCCAGCCCCGGCATTGCAACCAGTTATTGTAATGCGCGCAGTAGGAAACTGTTGCAAACGCTGTCCTATAATATTCAAAACATTGTAATAGACGGCCAATTCGTTCCGTGTGTCAAGCGAAGCTGCATCGCCGGAAATATTATATCTCTGAGGAATAGATTCTGAAAATTCATCAAAAAATATATAGTTCAGCAAAGGATACATTTGCGTAGATACAAATTCTTCAATCTTAAATGTGCTTTCGATAGCATTTCCTTCGGAAATAGAGGCGATGTCGAACGAGGCGTTGATGCGTGTTATGGGCGTAATAGGCAGGCGCGTCTTAGGAATCTCGGGCGAAGGCGCAGCCGTCATAATATCTATTGGTATTATTTCTTTGGGCTTAGGTTCAAATCGCGCGGCAAGTCCCAACGTAACTAAATTTGACGACCATTTATAGCCGTCAATTATTGGTGTAATGCCATAATTCACGCGGATCTCTGGCATAAGAAATGTAGTTTTTCGCGCGTTGATCGGTATGCTGTAATTGATTCCGGCTGTAATATCGAAGAACATGGAAGATGCTCGCTGCAAAGCTCCCGAAAATTGATTTCGAACTATGCGCCCATCGCCAAATGTGCCTGATGCGACAGTTTCGCGCTGTTCATAGTTTGGCGAAAGAGACGCTCCAAAGCGAAAGCCCGCAGAAGCTCCAAAACCACCTAAGCGAAACCCTAAGTATGGCTCTATGCCAATTCGGCTTAATGAAGCATCGAGCCAATGAGTAAATGTAATCTCGCCCATTTGATTGCCAGTAATGATAGGCGATTGCTCTGCAACCGTGAATGCTGCCGAATGCTTTGAAAATCCGACTCTTGCGCCTAGTCTGAGCGACTGCTCAATCGGCAATTCGCCAAAGAGCCATAACTCAAAACCGCCTCCGCTGCCGCTTGTAAAATTTGGGCAACAATTCGGAACTCCGGGCAAAGCGCGGAAATCTGCATCGTGGAATGCGGCAACATAGCCAATTCCTCCGCCAATTGAAAGCCGGCGCATAGTGAGCGAATCTGCTGAACTTTGAGAAATAGTAACAAGAAAAAACGCCAATGCGGCAGTCGTAATCTTGAAATAGTAATAAAAAGTATGAGATAATTTCATGGTTTAAATCTGTAAAAGAGCGGCAAATTGTTCTGCTTTTTTGCTGGCATGTTCTGCAAAGTCATAGTTTGGCGAGGCATAGAGTATTTGGCGCGACACATTAACAATTGCGGGATGTTTCCCATTTGCAATCATGACTTCCGTAGGATTGCCGCCTTGCGTTCCTACTCCCGGAATTAATAATACAGCACTAGTATAGGTGCGGATTTCTGCTAAATCTGCTGGATGAGTGGCGCCGACGACAAATCCAACTTCACTATAGGTGGCGCATTGACTGAAACGCTCAATAACTTTGCGATACAATGGTTTGCCTTCGAATTGCAAGCGCTGAAAGTCGGCTGATCCGGGATTTGACGTCAAAGCAAGAACAAAGGTTAGTTTATTGGGATATTGCAAAAATGCTTCAGCTGTATCAAAGCCAAGATATGGCGAAACTGTTGCAGCGTCAAAATCTAAATTTTGATAAAAAGCGCGTGAATACGCCTTGTTAGTATTGCCGATGTCACCTCGCTTTGCATCAGCTATTGAAAGTGCATCGCTTGGCAGCAAAGCTCGCGTTTTTTCAAGTATTTCCCAGCCCTTGCTTCCATGCTGCTCATAGAATGCAGTATTTATTTTATAGGCAGATGCAACATGAGCTGTAGCTTCAATAATCGCATGATTGAATGCCAGCACATCTTCAACGGTATTCTTAAAACATGACGGGAGCAATGACGTATCAGTATCCAAGCCTATGCAAAGAATATTGCTTTTTATTTGAGTAATATTTTTTAGTTTTTCTCCGGCAGTCATCGTGTCAACCATTGTGAAGAATTATATTCAATGTATTAGCTGCAAAAATACGGAAAACATTGCGCGCCTAATTACTGCTCAATATAGTCGAGTTCTTTATGGAATGTTTCAGGAAGAAACGCCAAGGCGATAAGCGATAATACTATGCACGAAAGACCAACAATGCTTGCGGCAGATATTATGCCGAAATGCGGTTTCAGCCAATTAAATGCCGTTGCAATGAGCACCAATGCTCCGCGAGCGAAATTAGGGACTGTAGTGGCAACGGTAGCGCGATAATTAGTGCCAAATTGTTCTGCTGCAACCGTTACGAAAATTGCCCAAAAACCTGCTGAAAATCCAAGAAAAACACACATTCCGTAGAGAGCGGACAGCGAAGAATTTTGTAGCCCGAAAAGATAAGTCATAATGGATATCAGTGTTAGCAGTAAAAATATGAGAAGCGCCTTTTTGCGGCTGTGTAGTAATTGAGAGAGCAGTCCGCTCATAAAATCGCCCGCTGTCAGACCAATGTAACAATACATGATTGCATTCCCGCCAATGACTTTTTCTTGTCCTGAAGCGATGGCTATGCCAAATGCTTGTGCAAATTCAGGCGAAAATGTTATGAGTATTCCGACTATATACCATGTAACAAATCCTAAAAATATGCTTTGCAAATAGCGTAAAAGTCGTGATTTGTCAGTAAAAAGCTTGAAAAAGTTGCCGCGATCAATCTCTGACTGCTTGATTTTCACAAACATTCCCGATTCAAAAGTTTTGATTCGTAGTAAAAGCAATGCTATGCCCAAAGCGCCGCCCACAAAATATGCCAAACGCCAATCTTGAAAGAATTGCATTACAAGATTTGCTAAAATTGCGCCTGAAACGCCAATACTTGCCACAATCATCGTTCCATAGCCGCGAAGTTCTTTTGGCAAGCTTTCACTGACAAGCGTAATTCCCACGCCAAGTTCACCTGCTAAGCCAATTCCTGCAATGCAGCGTAAAATTGCGTATTGCTCTATATTTTGCACTGCTCCATTAAGAGCGTTTGCAATCGAATACAATAGAATAGAGCCAAAAAGCACGCTTATTCGGCCCTTTTTGTCGCCCAATACTCCCCACAATAATCCGCCCAACAACATGCCGGTCATTTGTATATTGATGAGAAATAATCCTTTATCGGCAAGTTCGCTTTGTGTGAATCCTAATGACAGCAAACTTGGCACGCGAACAATGCTAAAAAGAACGAGATCGTAAATATCAACGAAATATCCAAGAGCAGACACAATGACGGGCATCGTCAACAAATTTCGCAAAGTTGGTTTTACTGGCATCTATTTTTTTGTAGTAAAGGAGTCAAAAATTATTTGAGTTCAAAAATAAAGAATCGTAGCAAATGTTCGTCTATTGAAAATGACAATTGTGAAATTACATATCTTGCAGCGAATGTCCTTAAGTACCAAGTTGATTTTATTTCTGCTTTTTCTTCTCTTTACAGCGCCTATTTCTGCCCAACACGATATTATCCGTCTTCCTCACATACCTTCTTCACGCAGTACAACGACAGATAAAAAACCTAAAGATTCAGTCAAAACATATAATACAGAAGCAGTTGTCGTAACCGGCACTCGCAATGACGTTATGCTGAAAGATTCTCCGGTGCGCGTGGAACTGATAGACGCTAAACAATTGCAGACCACAGCAATGTCAACTATTGCCGACGCATTGCGCGAACAAACGGGATTGCTTCTTACTACAAATGTGCGCACTGGTGTGCAAATGATGGGACTAAGCAGCGATTATACTCAAATATTGATTGACGGACAGCCAATGACAGGCCGAGTTGCTGGCGTTATTGACTTGAATCGCATATCAGTAGGCAACATAGATCGCGTGGAAATTGTCAAAGGGCCTATGTCGTCGCTATATGGCAGCGATGCGCTTGCAGGAGTGATAAATATTATAACTCATAAGCCCGCCGATGGCTGGTCGGGCAAATTATACGGGCAGTTATTGCAGCATGGAGCTTCGGAGGCGCAAACCGAGCTTGGTTATGGCGCGGGTAAAATAGATATAACCGGCTATGGCAGCTATAAAAATGCAGCAGCATTTACGTTGACAGACGGCGTAAAGCAAGTGCCGTATTCAGGTTTCGAAGATTATACTGGTCATCTGAAAGCAAAATGGTATGCTTTGCCGACTCTGAATTTTACCGCAACAGGACGGCTGTTTCATTCTCAAAGTCGCGGATCGTTTATCGAGTCATTTTTTGGACAAATTGCCGAGAATCAAGGTTCCGTCGTGCAGAACGAGCAATCAGGAGCTTCTTCAGGTAGCTGGACGCATGGAGCGGCACGGCTAAGCGCTGAAGCATTTTATACTCATTATGGTGAAATTTACAACTTTGACACTGTGCAGGGCGCAGCCGGCAAAATTGACAATCTTGATCGTTCGACTTCACGCGGTTTTTTGCAATATGATGTGCTTTGGGGTGAAAAAGATCGTTTTACCTTCGGTACGGAATTGCTACGCGATGATATAGGCGGCTCGCGATATCCAGATAAGCCGTCGTTCAGCACATTTTCATTGTTTGGACAATGGGAAGGCAATCCAACGTCGTGGATTTCATATTCATTGAGCAGCCGCTATGTAAATAACAACGCTTACCCAAACGCAAGTTTTGGCGGCGGCTTTGACAGTTCGCTTAAAGTTTTTGCATGGCTAATCAACCCAAAATTTTCAGCAAATATAAAAATTACTGATAATGTTCAGCTGCGCGGCTCGATTGGAACCGGCTTCAAAGTTCCGGATTTTCGCCAGCTTTATGTAGAGTTCTCTAATCACTTGGCTGGAGCGGGCTACGATTTGCTAGGTGCAAGGCGGCTTGGCTTGGATTTGCAGCCCGAGCGTTCTACTGCATTCGATCTTGGAGCTCAGTGGCATATTCCCATTTCTGAAATATTTTCTGGCGTGCCAGCAGATGTTTTTGCTGAAGTTCGGAGCTACCGGAACAATTTGTCGAATTTAATTGAATATTACTATGTAGGGCAAGACCAATCTGGTACACGAGCAATTTATTCATATCATAATTTGGCGCGAGTTTACACGCAAGGAATTGAAGTGAATTTGCGATGCGCTATGCAGTTATCGTCCGAACAGTCGTTGTCGTTAAGCGGCGGGTATCAATATCTAGATGCAAATGATATAGAAGTTCTCGAAGCAATAGAACGCGGCACAGCAGGAACGGTTAATTCTGCGACGGGTGCATTCACTCGTCTGACCAAAAGCGCGTATGGTGGTCTGTGGTTCCGTTCACGCAATAGCGGGGTAGCCGCTGCAAGATACTCGCACGACGAACTAGGCTGGTCTGCAACTCTTCGCGCACAATTTGTAGGGCGTTTCGGCGACGAAGCATTGGATAAAAATGGCATTTCAGTAAGCAATCCTCAACGAGCAACTCTTGACCGAGATGACGAATATGTGTCTGGATATGTGCTGTTGAATTGCAGCATAGGAAAAACAATTCGATTGGGCGATAAAAGCCAGCCGTCATTTACAGTTAACGCCGGCGTCAATAATATTGCCAATTCAATGAATTTAGTATCTATTCCAAATCTTGTAGGGAGGCAGATGTTTCTTAATGCGGCGTATCAATGGTAGAAATGTTGGAATTAACACTAAAAAAAGAAAGCAGCAGTTCGGACATTATAGTTATTTCATCTCTGGTGTCCAGAATAGGCCTAACTGCTGGCTAAGTCCAAGCTTATTGCTCCATTGCAATCGTGAAAATATTTGCAGTCCGCCAGAAACGGCAATTGCAGGAAATAATTCGACCGCTTGTCGAAGGGTAGAATACCCAATGCGAATTTTAACATCAGCAATTGGTGAGTACATAGAGGCAATTTCGATTGATGGGGCCTCAACAATGCGTATGTCTGCATCGAAAGTCCAAAATGCTGAAGCAATTATGCCAATGCCAAATCGCGCTTCCTGTCTAACTATTGGCGAAATTCCATATCCTGCTCTCAGAATATTGCCGATGGAAACAGCCGCATTAATTGCACTGTCAATCTGAAATGTAGCGCCAACATGAAGCCTCACAGATTGTTGCATGCCATAAGTTTGCACTGAAATACGGGTGTATTCTACGGCCGTGCCAATTTGCATGGCTTCGCCTATGGTTGCAGCCGATAGCAAAGAGCCGCAAAACTCATGATAAAGCGATGAGCCGCTTCCTGAGATTCCCATGCCTGCAACCCATTGATCAGACATGCGGCGAGCAACTGCCAAATCAGCAAATCCAAGATTGGCAATGCCAAAAGGAGATGGCGAATATGATGCGGATACTCCCCAATTATCAATATTTGCCAGCAATGCTGGATTTGCTGGATACAGAAGCAGCGTTGGCTGAGTGCGCCCGGCAGATGATTGAAAAAACGGACTAATATCTGTTAACGGCTGGGATTTTGAGCTGTAACCAGCAACAATGGATAAACTTACAGCTATAAGAGAAAAAAAGATGTTGCAGACGCAATTTTTCCGTTGTATTTTCGATTTCTCCACAAGCAAACCCTATTCATTTCTTTGGGAATAACGTATGAAACTTTTGCTGTTAAGTATATTTCTTGCTTATGCAACTGCTGTTTGTGCTCAAGAAATACAACCAACTGTCAATGTTGATATGCAATTACTTCCTGCTGATGCGCGTGTGGACGCTCAAACTATGCAGCAAGATGTAATAGCATATTTATCATCACAGCGTTTTACAGGCAAAGATTGGCAAGCACCGCGCATTGCCGTTGATGTCAATATCACATTAACCGGTAAAAATGGACGTCGTTACAGCGCAATCCTTGCTGTTTCTTCAAGCCGAATACTTGATGGTCCAGAGCGTGGCCGAACAATTGTCTATCGCGCTGTTGACAAAGATTGGAATTTTGAATATGCAATTAATGCAAATCTAACATATCAAACAATGCGATTCAATGAATTTTCTACGCTGCTCGATTATTATATGAGTATAATTATCGGCTGCGATATGGACACCTATGGCGAATTAGACGGCTCTGCAATGTTTGAAAATGCAAAAGATTTGTGTCGTTTAGGCGCAAGCAACAATGGGCTTGGCTATCAAAATACGCCGGAGCCAGGCGTGCCGTCGCGCATTGCCTTAGCATCCGAGCTAACTGATATGCGATTTGAAGATTTTAGAAAATTGATATTCGAATACTATGTGGATGGCTTGGATTCCATGGCCTATGACAAGCAGCATGCATTGACAAACATCTCAAGAACGTTGGAAAAAATGAAGGATTTCAAAATAAATAAAACTTCCAGCAGAAGTATTTTAATTCAAACATTTTTTGGAACAAAATACCAAGAGCTTGCCGATTTGTTCAGAGGTTATGATAATCAAGATGTTTTTCGAGTGTTACGCGAAGTTGATCCAAGCAATACAAGTGTTTACGAACAAGCGCGAGATGGGAAATAATAAAAATAAATAAAGCTACTAGACGATGTTTACGAATTGATTAGGAATAAAAATAATAAATATAAATAAGAGTGTAGCGAATCTGTTTAACGGCTGTTCCCAATCACAAGCAACTGTATTTATATTAAATATTCTGTCTGCAAAAAAACATAGATTCTCTTTCATTATATATCTGCAAATAATAGTATTGATATTCCATGCTAACACAAACTACAAATATAGATAATCATCAACACTCGACTCAAATAATTGACGAATTAGAGGCAAAATACAATGAGCTTGCCGAACAGCTTAGACCTGAAACTCGGAAATTGCTCGAACAATGGGAAAAAATAAAAAATAATTATCAGAATGATGAATTTATTTATTCTGTGCGCGGCAAAGAAATAAAAGTGCTGAATTTTATAGAATCACTTTCCGGAACAACCATACCAAAAATTGCGGTGCCTGCCTATAAAGATTGGGGAGAGATTGTTCGCTGGACAATGACAGAAAATTTTCCGGGAGAATTTCCCTATACTGCCGGAGTGTATCCGTTCAAACGGCAGAATGAAGATCCGACGCGCATGTTTGCGGGAGAAGGCGGTCCCGAACGCACAAACAAACGATTCCATTATCTTAGTCATGGCATGCCAGCTGCACGTCTTTCTACGGCATTCGACAGCGTTACGCTCTATGGCGAAGACCCGGACGAGCGTCCCGATATATATGGTAAAATTGGCAATTCGGGTGTAAGTATAGCGACATTGGACGATGCAAAAAAACTCTATTCAGGATTCGATCTATCAGCGCCAAACACGTCGGTATCTATGACAATCAATGGTCCTGCGCCTATGATGCTGGCATTTTTTATGAATGCTGCCATTGATCAACAATGTGAAAAATATATTTTCGAGCATGGATTGGAAAAAGAAATTAGTAAAAAAATTGACGAAATATACAGTAAAAAAGGACAAATACGTCCTTGCTACCGCAATATTGCCATAGGCGGACAAGTTGGATCTCTGCCCGATGGAAACAACGGTTTAGGTCTTTTTCTCTTGGGAGTTACAGGCGATCAAGTGTTGCCGGATCACGTATATCAACAATGTAAAACAACAGCTTTGCAAAGTGTGCGAGGCACTGTTCAGGCAGATATTCTGAAAGAAGACCAAGCCCAAAACACATGCATTTTTTCAACGGAATTTGCTTTACGAATGATGGGCGATATCCAGCAATATTTTATTGATAAAAAAGTCCGTAATTTTTATTCAGTTTCAATATCGGGCTATCATATAGCCGAGGCAGGAGCAAATCCAATTACTCAGCTTGCTTTGACATTGGCAAATGGATTTACGTATGTGGAGTATTACCTCTCACGAGGAATGAATATTGATGATTTTGCACCTAATTTATCATTCTTTTTCTCGAATGGCATAGACCCTGAATATGCAGTAATAGGACGAGTTGCGCGACGAATATGGGCTAAAGCCATGAAATTCAAATACAATGGAAACGAGCGCTCGCAAATGCTTAAATATCATATTCAAACATCGGGGCGATCGTTACACGCACAGGAAATTGATTTCAATGATATTCGGACGACATTGCAGGCACTCTATGCAATTTATGATAATTGTAATTCATTACATACCAACGCTTATGATGAAGCCATTACAACGCCTACAGAAGAATCGGTGCGGCGCGCGGTTGCCATACAGCTTATAATTAATCGCGAATTAGGTTTGACCAAAAACGAAAATTCGCTGCAGGGTTCGTTCATTATCGAAGAACTTACCGATTTGGTAGAAGAAGCCGTATATGCAGAATTTCAAAGATTATCCGAGCGCGGAGGCGTACTCGGAGCTATGGAGACCATGTATCAACGTAATAAAATACAAGAAGAATCTCTTTTTTATGAAACACAAAAAAATAATGGCGAATATCCAATCGTCGGCGTAAATACATTTTTAAGCAAAGATGGCTCGAAAACTATTATACCGCAAGAGGTTATACGATCTTCTGAAGAAGAGAAAAAGCAGCAGATAGAAAATAATAAAGCTGTTAAGCAGAGAAACGCAGCCGAATCTGCCGTCATGATTTCTCAATTAAAAAATGTTGCAATTAATAACGGTAATATCTTTGAAGCACTTATTGAAGCGGCTAAAGTATGCACTATTGGCGAGATGAGCGGCGCTTTGTATCAAGTGGGCGGACAATACCGCAGAAGTATGTAGAGAACTTTGTAACATGGTATTTTCAGATAAGTCAAGCCAAATCGTTGTTATAATCTTAAAACATCTCCTATAATTAAAAAGGCGGATTCAACACTGAAGTGCAACACTTTTGTAATTATCAGTAAATACTTGAATTGGAGTTTTCCATCCAAGTATTTTCCTTGGACGGTTGTTTATGCGTCTCATTGCCTCTGAAAGTTCATCATCTTCTACTGATAGAAGCTCTCGCTTTTTAGGGAAATACTGTCTGATTAGTCCATTGGCATTCTCGTTTGTTCCGCGCTCCCAAGAGTGATATGGATGGCAAAAATATGTTTCGGCTGATAATGATTTCGCTATGGTTTCATGATTGCTAAACTCTTTGCCGTTATCATAAGTCAGTGTGCGAACATGCTGTTTGTACGGCAAAAGCAAGTCAATAATGGCTGATGTAACGACCTCAGATGCTTTGCTTGCAACAGATGCTATAAGCGTTATGAGACTCTTGCGTTCGACTAAGCTGACTAACGCTCCCTTGTGGGATTTGCCGATAATTGTGTCTGCCTCCCAATGCCCAAATTCTTTGCGATTCTCAACCGAATCTGGACGCTCTTCTATGCTCTTGCGGTTCGGTATATGACCGCGCAAGTCCTTGCC
>JBDHXA010000062.1:0-17346 GCA_039810485.1 Chlorobiota bacterium
ATATTATGCCAATGTTTAGGGTTGTCATAGATTTTGCACTCGTTTTCTCGAAGCATTGAATGAACATTAGTAAAAATATTCATTTGCGGATGAGAGTTTGATTTTCTGAACATAATAAACTCACGCTAAGTAGTTGCAATACATGGCTAATATAATAAAAGTAAGCGAGATGTGCAACTATATGTATCAACAAGTATTACCATATTTTCCTGTTAGTTTGAAAACAAATGCGATATTGAAATTTAACGGCTGAATATCTATGGTTTTTTTTACCCGACTTTTCGGAGTGGGCTCAATTATAGAGTTTTAACAGCGGCTTTAATGATGGGCATTATCGCAGCATGAGAATTGAAATCAAAGAGATGATTTCTAAAAGACGGTTAGCATAAAAATTAAAAAAGCCGTCAGATTCTGTTCTGACGGCTTTTTTTATACTCTGCATAGCAACTTCGCATCAATGCTCTACATTTTTGCCGGTCCCGACTCATATTTTGATGGGCATTTTGTGAGAATTTCAGATGCCTGCATAGTGTTGCCTTCCACTCGACCTTTTACGACGATGCTTTCGGCAATTTCAAAATTGTTAGGACGAGCTCCATGATATACCACATCGATATGCTGCCCTGATTCATCAGCCATTGTAAAGGTGAATACATTAGCGGCATTATCGTAATTAGTGCCGCGATCTTTTACCCATATTCCCTTTACCTGCACCTTGCGGTCGGTGGATTTAGCAGCTGCTATATTGACGTAATCTATTTTGGCAGTATCGAGCGAATACAGACCAAAAGCGAGAAAAGCAACAGCAATAAGGCCGCCGATAATATAACGAGTTTTCATATTCTTTCCGTTGAGAACTTATATTAGCAAATTACTTTGACTAAAACGATTATGATTTTTGTAAATTGCAAAGAAATATGCTTGCTCTCTACATAATATAAGAATGGCTAATCAACTGAATAATTCTACGAATGAATCAACTGCCGAACGACTTGAGCGAATTATTGCACAGACGGAAAGAATAATAGAAGACCAGAAAATATTCGGTGAGACGCTCTATTTATCTCCGGAAAATAATATGCTGGATACATTGTCTGCCAAACATCAATGCGCTGAAATCAAAGTTCGCTGCTCTGTTTCAGCCGATTGGCGAACCTGCGCTTCTTTGCCACAGTTGCAAGAAGCAATTCATGCTTGCATAGAATGTCCGATTGGAGCAACTCGAACGAATTTAGTATTCGGAAGCGGCAATCCTGATGCTGATATAATGATAATTGGCGAGGCGCCCGGAGCAGACGAGGACTTACAAGGTCTTCCGTTTGTAGGTGCTGCGGGACAATTGTTGACCAAGATTTTGGCTGCGATTGGATTTAGCCGCGATGAAGTGTACATTGCAAATATCATAAAATGCCGTCCGCCAGGCAATCGTATGCCTGAAAAATCGGAGGTGGCGGCTTGCGAGCCCTATTTGCATCGTCAGATAGAAATTATAAAGCCAAAATTTATCTTAGCTCTTGGCCTTACTGCAGCTAACACCTTGTTGAAAACGCAGAATAAAATGGGCGATATTCGAGGCAAAACATTCGACTATCACGGAGTGAGCATGCTTGTAACTTACCATCCTGCAGCTTTGCTTCGTAATCCAAATTGGAAGACAATGGCATGGGAAGACGTAAAACTCTTGCGCCGCATGCACGATAATTGGAAAAATGGGGAAATATCACAATAAATTTATTGCATATACTTTGTAATAAATGACTTGTTAGTTAAATTACTGTATAGCTTAATGTGTAATAATTATATTTTTGCTAATTATTTTTTCCAATATTCGTATTTGTACTCTGTATATTCCTGAGGGCAATTCCGAAACTCTCAATGGAATTGTCATTGTTTGTGAAGCAATGTCTGCGCGTATTCTTCGTATAGGCAGCCCAAGCGCATCGAAGAAATCAATCAAAACAGTCGTTGCTCCGGTTTGCGTATTCAGTTCCTGAGGAATAACCATCCACAGAATATCCGAAGCAGGATTAGGATGCAATTGCATTTGATATGTTTGCAACTCTTCTGCAACACCATTCGGATTCTCACCGGTAACAAATTCCCAAATTTCCGACCAAGGACTTTTTCCGGCAGGTGCAATTGTTCTAACCCTCCAAAAATAGCGTGTCAGCGGCTCTAAATTTTTCAATGGGCGCGACACAGCGTTTATAGTAGAATCGTTGAAGTCTGGCGTTATAAAGTCAGGTTCATTGGAAACTTGTAAATGATAATATGTGGCGTTTGTTACTGAATTCCATGAAATTGTCGGATTGAGATTGACGCCTATAACGCCGTTTCCGGGCGAATCTTGCCGTGGTGTTGCCACAATTGTTGCAAAACTTCTAATTACCGACCAGTCGCTTGCTCCGTCAGGCAGTAGCCATTTTACACGCCAAAAATAAATTGCGCCGCTCATAGGTAGGAGAGTGGTAAACGTACTGTCTGTAATATCTTGTTTGTCAAGGATAAGCGATTTAAAATCAGGATAGTATGACAGTTGCAGATGATATTTTAACCCTGCAATTGGAGGCGCCCATACAAAAGTCATTTCTATAGGCAACCCTTCTGCTTTATTGTGAGGAAGATATAATTCAGGCGCCGGAACTAATCTACGAATTCGCCATTCCTCCGACCATGGCCCGCGCTCGCCTGTGCCGGTTAATGCTCTAACTCGCCAATAATATCGCGTGCTGTTCTCAAGAGAGAACTTGACTTGAGAGCCAAATACAAAAGTGTCGAGCGCAGAGGCATAAAAGAGAGAATCCTTGGTGATTTGAAACTGATATAAAGGTGCGCCGGTAACAGCGCCCCATTGGAAAATGGTGTCGGGACGAATAGCAATCGTTCCATTTTTAGGAGATATAAGCTGAGTTCCGCCCAATGCTTTTCCGCCAGTGGAAAACCAATACACCTCTGACCAAATTGTCGTTCCGCGGGCATTTTTTGCCTGAACGCGCCAATAATACGTTGTCGTAGGTGCGAGCTCTATCAAGGCAATCGTTGTGTCGAATACGGTAGAGTTATCTGTCAGCAACGTGTCGAAACGAAAATCACGCGCCACTTGCACGCGGTATGAACGCGCCAAAACATCATGCTTCCATGATAAAAATGTGTTTCGCGGCACATCTGTCATAAGCCGTGGTGGAAATATCAATTTCGGGCGGTCTGGCAATGCATCTGCAACTTCAATGGCATGAAATGCAGTTCTTGAAATGCGCGATTCGGGGAATTGAGCTGAAAAATCAGCGCGAATATAGAACATGCCATTTGCCCTTGGCACAAACACGCCGCGATAAATAGCAGGATTAAATCGGTCGCGCACAAGATCGAGCGGAATGCCAAGAGTTGAGCTGTCTGGATTGGCATCGAGATAGAGCGAAGCTGATACTTTTAAATCGTTAAAAAAGAAATTTGGAAGTACAACGGCAAATTGTACGCTGTCGCCTGCTGAAAAAACGGAATCATCCGCCACAATACGCAATGATAAATCGCTAAGAAATGACGCAGTAAAGCGCAAGGGCTGCACAGCCGTATTGCAAGCGATTTTCCATATGCCTGCCATCGGTCTCGCCATATAAAAATAAGCTGCACCATCGGCTGTAAATTTCTCTACGCCTCCGGCTGTATACTGCGGCACTGTCGTGTCATTGCCCTTTGCAGCCTCGAAACTCATGCCATTGGGAGCAATGAGATTAAAGCTTGCCGAAGCCGAGCTTTGCAGAGGAGCAGTATTGTCTATGGGCGTGGCAATGACCAAAATAGTGTCCATATACGGATCTATTTTGAAAGAGATGGTGTCGCGAGAACTTGTCTTGTCTGTTTCAGGAAAGATGTGCATTTCATGACGACGATCTGCGCCTTTCAGCCAAGCGCCGGTGATTGTGCTTTTGAATTTTATTGTGCGTTCGGAAGTTTGCATTGGCATTAGCCGCACCGACAATGGTTCGGCTGAAATAGGAATTGCTCGTCTGCGGCGAGCGGTTTGCTTTTTGTCTATTGGAAAATAGATGTAATCAGCAAAACGAACAGCATGGTTTTGATTGATAAAATCCCATCCAATGCCTCCGTCGCCATTTCTTGAAACGCTGAAATATCTGCCTGATGAAGGGTTTTGTAACATTCCATATCGAGTTTCAGTTTCAAGAGCATCTCCTTCTGGAATAATTGTTAGATTCGGAATTGATTTCTCGCGTACAACAGAAAGACGCGGAGCTGTTAACGTTGGGATTGTCCAAATTTCTATGGCTGGCGAATCGAAAAGATGATTGTCTGGCTTTGCCACATAACCGAATTGTACCGTAAAGCTTTCGAGAACAGACAATAATTGCTGCGAAGGCGGGCGCGGTGAGTATGTTTCACGCATAAATTCAGTGATAATAATCCCGCTGTTTTCTAAGAGATTTTTATTAGCCCCATTTGGCATGTTAGCCATTGCAATAGTAGCCAAAGGAAGATTTTGGTCAAGCAGAGAAACGCTCTCCATTGCAGATATTCCATCATCAAAGCCGGCAACTTCATTATGAGGCCAGCCGAGATTCATATCAGTTGTGCCGGCAACGCATAGATAGGTTGATGCGGGATCAATTCCTGATGCGGAGAGAGCCGGCAATCTAACAGAGTTTAACCTTTTGAGCGTCTCGCTTCCCGGCGATACATCGCGCCATAAAGGCGCATTACGGTCAAGCCGACGCACATAATCGCCGGATGTCTCTGTAAATTCTTGAGTATAAGCAAGTTTAAATGCAAAATAAGAGCCGTGATTTGGAGCACCAAGCATTAATAGCTTGCCAATATTGCCGCTGTTGAGCGGTCCTTGAATGTACGATCTTACAACAAGCCCGCCAGTGCCATGAGCAGCAACTCCTATTTTTTTCGCGCCATAGATAGCGCCAAGACGCTTTATGGCGTCTGCAAGCAAAGCCGCGCTTGTGTCAATGGGAGCATCGGCAGGATACAGCCATTGCCAAACGTCATAACCCGCGGCAGTTAATTCTGTAGGAGTGTTTCCCCATGAAGTGTAGCCGGCGCCGTGAATAAGCAGTATCGGAGTTTTAGAAGAATCAATGAATTTTATCTGGCCGCTTGGCGGAATCAATGCTGTTACGGGAATTTCATTCTCGGAATAATAATTCCATTTTGGGTAGCGCAACTTCGGAACTGCCAATTTCCGATGGAAATATAGCAGCAAATCTGTGCGCGGTCCGAATGGCGGCACGTCGGCAAAGCGATAGTCAAACTGGATATGACCTAATATGCTTGAACCGCCTGCACGAAGAAAATCAATACGCCTAACGGTAAATGGCTCAATATACAAATACGGAAAATCTTCTTGACGATAAAGTGCAGTCGTATCGCGTCTCAATGTTTTGACTTTGCTGTAGAGCAGTCGCGCGTCGAAATAATCGCGGCTGTTGAGAGCAATCATTGCCAAAGCTGTGTCAGCGTCAAAAAAACGCATGACAATCGCTTGACCTTCCGGGAACCCGGTCGTGAATTTCTGAACATCAGACCATGCGCCTTCGCCATAATCATTGCCGGCTGAGATTCGCCAGTAATAATCAGCCTTTGCTTCCGGTGGATTATTGATTACGCTTGTTACAAAAGTGTAAGCAGTTTGCGTTAAAAGAGTTTGCTCAGCGTCAAGTAAACCGCTAAAACTAGGATTTCGAGATATTTGGATATGATAATACATCGCATTAACCGATGCGCTCCACTCGAATCTGATATTATTCGGCGCAATATCAAATGCTCTATTTATAGGCGCAGATGGATTAGGCGGCAGAGGCGGCTGAGAATAAGAATCGCAGACAGTTAGTAAATGAAGAATAGTGCTAATAAGCAGTAAAAATTTCATATTGTGGCGAGCAAATATTTTTGTCAAAAATTAATGTAGAATAGTCGCCATTATAATGGTAAATGGCTGAATAATCGCCTGAGGTAAAGCATTAAAACGTTTATGCCTGAAAAAATCAAAATAATTGATGATTGGACAAATACTGTGCCTAAGAAGGACAGTCAGATTCTTATACGCGCTTTGGCATAAACTACGCAAGCGTCGCAAATGCAGTTTGTTCGTGTGGGTTAATGAAAATGCATCAGATGAGTTTCAAAAGCTATTGAGTAAAAAAGCTATTTAGTAAACTTTTTGAACAAACGACGAATTTAGTGCAACAAAAACACATTTAGCTGGTCTTTGCTAAAAGGTAAAGGAACAAAAATATTTTGTGTTTTATCAAGAGAATGAAAAAACAGTTTTTCTATTTCACAAGATAACGGTATTTTGCATTATGCTGGTTATTACTTTTATTCTTTTTTAGAAGCTATGAGATTTCACTTCATTTCGGCGATATTATTATTGGTTTGCATCAGCATTAGCACAGCTCAAGAAACCCAAGATGCCGACGAATTATCCAGCCCAATTTCACCCGGTCAAACATTTTATCGCTTCCGCCTTGGCGGCTTTCTTGGAGCTGGCCCGGCAATGCAAAGCGGCGAATTTAAAACAACGTCTTGCGACTGTCCTGCATTTACCGACGGAGGCGGCTATTCATTAATATCTGGCGGTATTGGCGAGTATTGTTTTACAGACGGTTTTAGCGTTGGGATAATGGCTGCTCTTGATTTCAGGACTATTAATGCCCTATACCGCGAGTATGAATCTGTACGGCTTAAGCAAACTGCAACTGGCGAGAGCATAGATCAGCGCGTTCAATTTCGCCATACTGTAGATGTGTCTTCCACCTCTTTAATGATTAGCCCTTTCTTAAAATTTTACCCAGTAGAACCCGCCTTTATTCGTACAGGAATAGGTTTTAATTTCGGGCTTTCATCATCGTTGCAACACCAGAAAGAGTTGCTTGACAAAACAGCTCGACTGCCCAACGGTGAAGAGACGGAAATATCGCTTGACAGAAGCGATCCACGTGTAATATCAGGGACAAAAGCTCTTATACAAGACAGCGAGATGCCATTATTAAAAAATCCTGCTTTATATTGGAATATTGCTCTTGGAGCAGATTTTAAAGCAAGCAAAAAAATTCTTGTTGGTCCAGCAATTCAATACTCGTTGCCAATCAGCGATTTATCTGCAAGCGGCAATGCTTTTCGCATTGCAAATTGGTCGTTTTTAGCTGAAGTTAAAGTAAAAATTCATTGATAATTGCTAAGAACTTTACAAAGCAATATATTTGATAGATTTGCTGATGCAATCACTTCCTTGTTATTTTTACTATGTTGTGCATCTTTTTTAGAATTACTATAAATTTTGGCATTGTCAAAGAATTACAGTAATTTTTCATTTCATTTTTTTATTAATGGTAACGTTCCTTCACGAATAGGCAAAGCGTTATGAGAAAAAACTACTACGTATTGACGGTTCTTATTATCTTTTCTTTCTATGGAGCTTCATTCGGCTCACTATCTTCAAAAGGACTTCACACTAAGTCCAACACATTAAGAAGCAAGCAGTTTGCAAGTTCGGTGATTTCCGCTGTTATTCCAGAGAAAGTTTTATATGCTCTTACGATTATGGTGCCGCCACCACAAGAAGGCGGGCTGTTAGGCGAAGGAAAAATTCGCATTATTAACCTTGGACCAATTATCAATCATCCCGGAGTTGATTATGCGCCAACCGTGAGTGCAGACGGCAAAACTCTTTATTATGTTTCCGAACGTCCGGGAGGCAAAGTTATTCGCAATTCAAAGAAGGTGTCGCATGATTTCTGGGCAGCTAAAAAGAATCATAATCTTGACACTGTCTTTTTTACGCCGTTTAATATAGACACCTCTACTATCTATGGGAATCTTGGCGTTAATACTCAATTGAATGAAGGCGCAGCCTCAATCGCCGCCGACAAACAAACGTTAGTATTCACCGGTTGTGATCGTGAGGACGGTTTGGGAGGTTGCGATCTGTATATTACAGAAATTGACGGAGATAAATGGTCAAAACCGAAGAATCTCGGCAGAAAGGTTAATTCGGAGTTTTGGGATTCTCAGCCAGCTATTTCGCCTGATAAAACTAGAATTTATTTTAGTTCCAATCGCCCAGGCCCTAATGGTGAAGATAATTTTGACATTTGGTATACAGATTGGGATGACGACGCTCAAGAATGGAAACAAGCTGTAAATGCTGGACCACAAATAAACACTTCTGGTCGCGAACGCTCGCCATTTATAGCCGCAGATAACGAAACATTGTTTTTTGCATCCGACGGGCACAAACCAAACTATGGCGGGCTGGACTTCTACTATACAAAACGCGACGGCAATTCATGGGGCAAGATAGAAAACGTCGGACGCCCTATTAATTCCGATCAAGATGAAGAATTCATTACGTTGCCTGCTTCCGGTGATGTGCTGTATTTCTCTTCACGCCGTACTGACATTGCGGGAGTGCAGGGAAATCTTGATGTGTTCATGGCATTTGTGCCTTCGTTTTTTAAAGCTACCATTCTTACCGGCGTAGTGCTTGACGAGTGTACAAATGCAAATATTCCATCGGTAATTGAAGTTACCAATCCAATCACTCACAAAGTATTTCGCGATACGCTCAATGGTACTTCTAAAACAAACTTCGAACTCGTTATTAGCAATACCGATTTCGGACCGGCAAAAGATTCTGTAAAATCTTTTGAGATGCAAGTGTCGGCCACAAACCCAACTTATGGAACTACTTCCAAATCTGTTCTTATAACCAAGCCATCTACCACCAAAATTGAGTCCGAATCAAAGAAATCAATTGAAGTCAGCGTTGAACTTAAGCTGGGACAGCGCCCTGTGCTTGGCGCCGAGATGGATTATGCTCCCTATATTACTCGGCAGATGAAAAAAGACCCTTCGCTTTCCGGCTGGAAAGGATTGCTGATGGAAGAGCAAGCCAAAATTGAATTATATCCTCTTTTAAACTATGTATTCTTTGACGAAGGTTCAAGTGATTTTCCAAAACGATATACTTTGTTTAAATCTTCTTCGCAAACGGCTGCATTCAATGACGAGCGCATCCCGGGCGGAACATTAGACAAATACTACAACGTTTTAAATATCTATGGATATCGGATGAAAAAATATCCGAATATCAAATGCACCATTACTGGTTGTAATGACAATGTTACTCCGTCGGAAAAATCTCTCGATCTTTCAAAAAAACGCGCTGAGGTAGTTTATAACTATTTAAAAAATATATGGGGAATTGATGAATCGCGCATGAAGATGGATGCACGGGGACTTCCCAAAACACCTTCTGCAACTGGTGATACGGCCAAGATTTCTAAACAATACAGCTTAGTAGAAAACCGCCGCACCGAATTGACATTTGAAGGAGATCCGGAAGAAATCTGGCAGGTCATGCGCCCCATTTACGATAATGATCCCAAGATGGTTCCAACGCCAGATAAAATGACATGGACATTGAAAAATGGCATCGAAGAATTGCTTATTGCAAAACGCCGCATTGAAGTCAGCCGCGAGGATAAAGAATGGAATGTTTTATCAAATATTGGAATTTCCACGCCAACCGCTCTTTGGAATTGGGAAAATAAAGCCGGCAATGAACTGAGCGAATCAGTAACAGATGATGCTCCTTTCAAAGCACGTCTTGTTGTTACAAGTAAAAATGGAACAGAATGCGCATCCGATCCGGTTACAGTAAAGGTCATGGTTGTTAAGAAAACAGGGCGCAAAGTTGAGCGTGAAGGAGAAATGACTAAAGAAAAATACAATTTAATTCTCTTCCCATTCGACAGCTATGCCGCAGGCGCGTTTAACGAACGTATTCTCAAAGAATATGTTTATCCTCGCTGCAAAACACAATCTGTCATCTTTGTTGAAGGTCATACAGATGTTGTGGGTATGTTTAACTACAATCAAAAACTTTCGTTAAATCGCTCAAAGACAGTTGAGACAGGTATAAAGAATTTTACTAAAGGTCAATATAAAGAACTTAATGTAGATGGCAAAGGCGAAGAAGAGCCTTTGTTTGACAATGAATTGCCAGAAGGTCGGCTCTATAACCGCACAGTACAGGTAAATATTTCCAGCCCGATAACCGATGAAGAGCAATAAATAGATGCTGTTTCATGAATAAAAAGGCGTATTGGAAAGCCCAATGCGCTTTTTTTTTTGCTCGAGTAAAACATGAATTCTACAATGTCTTTCAGCGGCTTAGATTCGGGATTTGACCGAGATGCCTCTAATGTCGAAATCCCACAGAGTTGGGTTAGAGTGCCAGACAGCGAAATTAAGATTCATAATGTTGTTCTTAAGCTTTCTGGATTTGTATGGCAGCCATTTGCTGAAACTCCTTTTGGAATGCGCTTTGGCGAAATTGTTCAGCAACAGCCATATACACGCTTGGCGTATCGCGGCTGTCCTCCTCAAACTGCTGATTATCTGCAAGCTCATGGTTTTAAGCGCTTATGCAGCGGCATGGAAGCTGTATTGAAACTTGCTGATCATACTTGGAAGCGTTCTTCACTTCGCGAATTATCTCGACGCGGGCTTCGCTTTGGTCACACAAAAGAGTTCTTGGGAACAGCAGAAAATGCTGCGATCAATACTGAGAAATTGTTTGAAAACTCCCGATATGCAACTCGTCCTAAGCTCCAATACTTATTTCGCCTTGCTCCGGATCATGCTACACGATGTTTCTATTTTTGCAGCAATTCCGGCGAGTGGCTGGCTGCAATTACTCTTTCCATAAAGAATCCGCGCTTTATTGCAACAGAGCTTTTACTTCGCCGCTCTAATGCGCCAATTGGCGTCATGGAAGCGCTTGTCGAATATACAGCTGAAGCTTTAGCTAGCGAGGGTTTTGAGTACTGGAGTTTAGGCGAGGTTCCATTTTATCAATTGGGGCAGAAATCACATTGGCTCGAGCCGTTGTATATGACAGTAGGCCGCATGATGCGATTTGCTTATAATTATCGAGGTTTGCATGCTTTCAAAGATAAATATCGTCCGCTTTGGCGTCCGGTTTATCTTTGTGCTAAGCCAGAAATAAATCTATTGCTTTTGGCTGACATGACTTTTACATCCGGTTTTTTTCGATTAGCCACCAAAGTTGTAGCCGAAATTCCTGCGCACATCTCAACTGCCATTCAACGCTCATTCCTTTCTTCATAATTGTATTAATTATTGTCCAGCAATTCATCTTCGCTGCTTTCCCTTATTTATTCAGAAGGTAATGCGATGCGTAATGTTTGCCGTCAATTCTCGAAAAGAAGGAGTTTGTACTATTTGTGCAGCAACAAAAGAATTGAGCGCTATATTCAATGAAAATGTGCCTATTGACGGTTTTGAATATGACGCATTTACGCCGGTTGTAACTTGTCTGTCGGATTTTTGCGCGGTTATTATGTTTATGCCTGCTGTTACAGAAATATTGAGCGCTTCGTCAAGCCATGACTTGCCTGCCGTTTCAGTAATTGAAACAACGGAAGCAGTCATTCCTTCGGCCGAAAATGAATTAAAAAGAGCTGATGTAACAAACTGCAATGTTGATGGAAGAAAAACAGTATGGACAGCAGTAATAGCATGGGCTTTGCTTCGAGTAAAGCTACTTGAGAAGACATTTTTATCATCTATGTCTTGCAGAGAATAATTTGCTGCAATTGAGTTAATTCCAGTCAGCCAATTGAATGAATAATGTGGGCTTATGCTAAAATTTTGAAAAATATTTTGGATTCTCAGTGTGTCGTTCAAATGCGACGAGCGCATTCCGTAATTGCTGTATTGCATATCAACGCCAAGCGCTGGTGAAATCTGCCAGCCAATGGAAGCAGAACCTATCGTTCTTTGAGTAGTTGCAAGGCGATTATTACGAAGATTATTAAAGCGCATTCCGCCGGAAATTCGTGCTATAAACAAGCCGTTGGCAAGCCGAAATGAAGGAGCAAGCATAATATCCAACACATCATTTTGCATAGCCTGCCATCCTAAAGAAACAAATCCCGGTCCAATCCATTTAGCATCGGCATTCACACTCCATTCTTTCGATGGTGTAATTTTTATTGAAAATCTTGTCGCTCCGTCAACTTGAGTAGATAGGCGCGGCGTAAAAGCAAAGAAACTAGGCAGATGCAACATACTGTCTATCGAGGGTAACCGAGTGTCCGAGCTGAACAAAGAGGCAGCCGCTTCACCGTCCATTGAAATCCACGAATTTGGCTTGACAGCAAATGAAAGCGAAGTTATGAGGTTTTCCTGTGGCGACAAACGCAAAGAATCTTCACCGAGCACCGAAGAACTGTCATCGGCTGAATATGCTATGTTGATTTTGATATCATTCTTTGCTGGTTTGCCATATCCAATAGAAATCAGCACAAATTTCCGGTCGTATTCTCCTGGGTAATTTGCCTCTGCCAATGGTTCGCGTGCAAACCTGCCCAAACCATACGCAGCAGAAAAATGGAAATTATCAGGAGTTAACTCAAAGCCGCCTCCGAATAAGCGCACATCGCCAAAAGTAAATTCAGATTGAACAACGGAGAAAAAACCTCCGTGAAGCTTCAGCCAAGAACCAAATTGCGGATTAACGCCAAATTGATTGAACGGCTGCTGAAATGTAGATTTTTGCGTAGATGCATACACTTCAAATGGCAGCAACATATCATAAGGGAAAGTAATTTCGGCACGAATTATAGCGCGTCCTGCTAACGCTTGAAGTCGCGGTCTGAAGGTAGTGTCGGGTGATGAGCCATTATAAAATTCCGAAGTAAGAGTTGATGAACCATGAAAAGCAATTAGTGAAGAATCCTTTGCCTTCTCCTGCGCTTTGACAAAAATTGGAACACTCAGAAAAATACATAAAATTAAATTTAAAATTGAAGCATAATTTTTTGTTTTTTCACGCCAATTTGCTGAAACTCTTGTCATAGAGCCGGAAATAATCTCTTTAAAACAAGGAAAAATACTACCCAAAACATCACTTTTAATATTAGGAGGCAGCATCGCTGTGCGCTGAGGCAAACTGTATGTCGTATAATCGCTTATACAGTCCGTTGGCTTCTATAAGAGCGTCGTGGCTTCCGCTTTCAACTATGCGCCCATTATCAAAAACATAAATAACATCGGCATTTCTTATGGTTGACAGCCGATGCGCAACAATAATAGCTGTACGGTCTTTCAAAATATTATTAATTGCATTCTGCACCGAACGTTCAGATTCGGAGTCGAGCGCGCTTGTCGCTTCGTCAAAGATAAGTATCTGCGGGCGACTAACCAATGCTCGTGCTATAGAAATTCGCTGACGCTGACCGCCGGAAAGTTTTGTTCCTCTATCTCCGATAACGGTTTCGTAACCTTGAGGCATTGCAAGAATAAAATCGTGCGCTTGCGCTGCTTTTGCCGCTTCGACTATTTCATCTTGCGATGGATTTCCCTGCCCAAAAGAAATATTGGCTGCCACAGTATCGTTAAATAAAATTGGCTCTTGAGATACAACGCCAAACAACTGATGGTATGATTCAATAGAAAATTCACTAATATTTTGATTGTCAAGATAAATTCCTCCTGAAATTGGATTATAAAGTCGTATTAAAAGATCGGCCATCGTAGATTTTCCGCCGCCGCTAGGCCCAACAAATGCAATTTTTTTTGAAATTGGCACTGTAACGGAAACATCATGCAATACTCCACGCTCGCCATAGGAAAACGAAATATTTCGAGCTTCCAAAACCTTGTTAAATTCTTTGATTTCCTTATTACCCGAGAGTACAGTCGGCTGAGCGTCAATTACTGCAAATACACGTTCAGCGGCAACGAGGCCGCGCTGCATTTGAGCGGGAATTCTTATCACGGCAGAAATTGGCGACATGACTCCGAACAAAGCAAAAAGAAACGTCATAAGTTCTTCGCCTCTCATATTTCCGGCATAAACCTCTGTTCCGCCTATATACAAAACACCTGCGAGAGCAATAATGGCGAGTATTTCGTTAACTGCTGGAATTGCGTCATATATTTTCTGATTTTTGATTAAAGCGCGTAAATACTCATGGGTTTGTCGTTGGAATCGCCATATAGCCGTATTTTCTGCCGACATTGTTTTGATAATGCGAGCTGCATAAATGGATTCATGCAATACTGCCGTAAAATTTGTCATGGCATTTTGCATTCTTACTGCATACCTCCGCAAGATGCCGTTTGTTAAGCGAATTAACAATAATCCGCAGATACTCGAGCTAAATGCAACAAGCGTTAGGAAAGGCGAAAAAGAGAGCAATAAGGCAATAAAGACCATTATTTCTACCGGTTCGCGAAATATTGTCGTCAGTAGCGGAGAAATTGTACCATTCATAATAGTAACGTCATTCGCTATCAGCGAAATCAAATCGCCGGATGAACGCTGCTGATAGAAGGAATAGGACTGCTTCATCATGCGCGAGAATAATTCGTCGCGCATTTTTTTAATCATCCCCTCGCCCAAACGCATATTGACATTACTGCCAAGATATTTTGCAATGTTTTTTGTACAGAAAATAATTACTATAAATAGGCATAAATTCAATAATGTTCCTTGTTTGTCATCAGTTAATATTATTCCTGACAACATGTTGTAAAATTGCTCTTTTAGCCCATTGGCAGGCAATAATACATTGGAATGTGGTTTCGTTGAAAAGAGTGCTTCCAATATTGGTTGGATGATTGCAATGCTCATAGCACTCAATAGAGAATATGCCGTATTGCAAAGCAAAGAAAGAAAAAATATAAAGCCAAATCCGCGCAAGAACCCAAGTATTCTAAATATTATATTCACTCTTGTGTAATTATATTAAACCGGTTGCACATAAATTCTTATAATAGCAACAACACTAATGCCGTTCTATATGCTATTTGCCATCTTAAATATGGTCCCGACTTGCTGGTCAATTATTTTAATTTTTAACGTTGCAAATCCGTAAATTATCTAATAAAATACTTTATTTTTGCCTTTTTCTATTATAAATCTCTCTGCGAGAATATCGTAAATGTCACAATCATTTTATAGCAATTTATCCGTGATGCATCCAGCAAAACATCTCATTGAGGCAGTTGAAGAGCTTTTTCCGACAATTCAACGTGAATTTGACCGCTATCAGATTGCTTTCTTTCCCGCACGCAGTCCGGAGTTTTTTTGCTTAGAATTATGCGGCGAGGCCGGCGAACTTGCAAATCTTGAAAAAAAACGATGGAAAGGCAAAGATATTTCGCATGGCGACTTGGCCGACGAGGCGGCAGATGTCTTCATTGCGTTATGTAATTATGCTAACTCACGAGGAATAGATCTTGCAACTGCCGTTAGCAATAAATTGAGCAATATTGAAGAAAAACGCGCCGCTCTTGTTCTTAGCGACATGGAATACTAATTTCAGCTCTTACCGCCTTAATATCATAATAATATAGCATAAAATCGGCATATTTTGCTTAAATGAGGGTCGACTCAGCTGTAATCTGCCGGACATATCATATTAAAGTTTTCTACGCTGCTTTTGATGTTTGCGCCGTTGTCGCCATAGGATATAAGCTCGCTTTATTCGTCGGAAAATTATACGCAAGAAACGGGAGAACGGAATACGTTTCAAGCCAGAAGCGCTTTTCCCCAAAAGCTTTACAATGCCAAAACGATCTTCGTCCGAAATATCTAATGCCACAGCCGAAGTGTTTGCCGTCTGTTTCAGCATTTTCTCGAGTAATTCTTTTAATTCTTTGGTCTGAGCGGATATATCAGCATCGTCTACTGCCTTGTGCGTTAGCAAAATGTCGAGATGCTCTTCTAAAACTGCCGCGCGTTTTGCATACTCTACGGTTGGTTCGTTCCGCATGACATCTAATATTTCTGTTATCAGTTCTTTTAATTCGTCTAATCTTTCGCCTTGAATTGAGAACAGCTTGCTCGGTTCAATATCCTGAATAAGAATAAAGATATTGGAAAGCGATTCAATTTCTCTTCCGTAAGTATCTCCTATTTTTTTTGCTAATAATTCTAATTCATGCGCCAAATACGATGAGTTGTATTTAAGCTCGCTTTGCAGCGCTGCGCGTTTGCTTTCAGTTTTAAGGGAATGAAGCTGCCGTTCGATATCGTGTATTTTATCCTGCATCGAGCGAAGCATTTTTGCATCTTCAGCATTGCCGTTGAGTATATAATCTCTAACAAAATTAGGGCTTGGGCTAATTGATGCATCTCCGATTTTTACTGTATTGATGCGAATGGCATCTCCAAGCATAACGCGTATTTTTTCGATATTTATATGAGCCGCACCATCTGTTATCACTAGTATTTCCGCCTCGGTCATATATGCATAAGCATGAATATCATTAATTGCCGTTTCGAGGGCTTTTTCAAGAGATGTGCCGCGACCTAGAGCATCTAAGCGCATCATCGCGCCTATCAAATCATGGTATCCATTAAGATCATTTGCAATATGAAGATCGCCAATTTCCTGATCGAAAGTTCTGAAAAATACTGTGCCTAATTCACGGACATTTCGGCGCAGAAAAAAATATGCAATAGCTTTTGCAAGATGGATGCGGTAATGCTCGCGCATTGATCGAGAAGTATCGAAGAGAACATACACTTTTTGCTTCCGGCTGTCGGGCGCAAAATCATCAGATTCGGCTGAGTAGCGAAAATTATTCGGCGCCTTAGGTTTGGGCATCCACAGCGATCTCTCTGCAAGCCGTTGAAAAAACACTTCGTCAGGCAAAAGAAACTGATGAGGATATATTCTTGCAACATCGCGATAGCTGCTTATAAGATAAGCCTCGTATTCCTCAGAAGATGGCAAATGCGGCACTACTTCTTTGTTGGGGCTATGCTTAGGAGCATTTTCGTCCGGCAGCAGCCATAACACGGGCGCCAACTGTTCTGAAAGCGAATGCCCGCCGTCTTCCAATACTCGCGCTATCTCATATACAAGAGAAAATTCATCAGGTAGTTTCTTTTCTAAACTGCTAAAAAAACCAAATTCTTCCATACGCGAAAAGAAATCTGACTCGCTTGCAAGCAAATGCGGCATCGTGTTTCACTCCATGTAGTAATTCATTCGCGGACGATTGCAAATTACGTAAATTTTCTTGCTCTGCCGAAACAATTTTGCCGGAAAAATAATTTCAACAATCCCTCCATTTTTATTATCTTCGATACTCGGTTCGACCGCATTATCTTACGATTATTTGCAAGCAATAAAGCAAGGCTAAAAATAGAATCAATCTTTATTCTCGTATATCTATCAGAAAATTAGCAACTTAATAATTGAGCCCACTCCGAAAAGTCGGGTAAAAAAAACATAGATAGTCAGCTGTTAAATTGCAATATCGCATTTGTTTTCA
>JBDHXA010000063.1:0-17157 GCA_039810485.1 Chlorobiota bacterium
AGATAAAACAGACGACTCTCTCACTATGAGAGATTGTAATAAAAAGTGCGGATACAAGTTTTCTCGTATCCGCACTTTTGTTTTTTAGGTTGCACTTCTATGTTGGATCTGCGTAAATTGTAATTTTTAATCCTTTTGGACTTATCGGCTAATCATGAGCGTTTTGACTATACGCTTATTCCCAACTTTTAGAACTAAATAGTACATACCAGAAGGATAGCTTGATGTTTTTAAAGTTAATGCGTTTTTTTCAGCAACAACTCCCTGATATATAACTGATACTTGCTGACCTAAAGCATTGAATAAGACAATTTGGGCTTCACTGTACGGGTTTTCATAATCTCCAAAAATCAAAGAAATATCATCTTTTAAAACAAAATGGTTAAGCTCAAAATAAAGTGAAGAATTATCTCTATTGTATTCATTAACACCTGTTATCGGTCCTCCCCATCCATTCAGTTTAACCTGAACCGATGAATTTCTCTGATCATTAGTAGGAATATTCAAATAAGTAGTTTTATTGCCCTCGGTAGTTGGAGCAAATTCAACTGTAACTTTAATAGTATCGCCATATTTTAACTGAAGATTATCAGTAAAATTCGGCTCAATGCTTTTTATTGAATAACCTCGATTTTTCAATGATATATTTGGCGCAGAAACGGAAAGCCCAAGCGAATTTCTTGGCGTTAAGAATATGGTCATATTTTTCTTTTCTCCAACATTAACTGATCCATAATCTAAAATATCGGCTGAAACTATAACTCCTGGTTTTGGACCAACACGAAATTGATGATAGATCTCTCCGCCAAAATCTCCACTAAATTGTAAAATTTGTTGTCCTAAAGAGGTTAAACGCAGTGTGCCGGAACCTAATTCTGATTGAGTTAACCACCAGCTAAGACCATAACCCAAGTGATTTAAAAAGCGAAATTCATAGCAGCCGTCAGGGAGATACAGCGAGTCAGTATATTGCGTATTATCCGAGAAATTAGATTTTTCTGTAATAACTTTACCGGAAGCATCCTTAAGCGTATAGGAATATTGTTCCGATGCTCCTTTATTTGTCAAAAGCCGAATTTCAAATTCATTATAATACAAAGGCGGCTGGATATATTCAGACTTGCCATAATTATTTATCGTGTCTTCGTCAGTTTTGCCATTTGGATCTGATATATTAACTGTAAAAATATTTTTTCCTCTTTGCGCAGCAGCATCTTTATCCCAATCCAACGGAGGCAGTGCAATTATCGTTTCCTCCAAAAAAGACAATTCACCAGACCAAGCATATACGCTGATATCGCCGCCTTGAATTCCGTACGATATTTTTAATGTTTTTAAAGGTGTGCCACCTAAATTCTTAATCTTAATGCTTGGCGATGCGCATATCGGATTCATTCGGTTATAAGGAGAAGCATCGTTTGGCTGCATGATTTCCAACAAAGCTATATTGTTGTTGAAATTTGGTTCGCCTGCATAAATAATCTGTCCGGTTGTTGAATACGACGCCCCTTTCGACAAATCTTGATTGATATACGGCTGAAATTTATAATCTATTGCAGTTGAATCATTTGCACTGACAAACAAGGAAATATCGTTTTCCCAAGGAGTGATTTTATCGCCTGGACACCATCCGCCACGACTGAGTGGTCAAGTTCCGTCCTGCGGATAGACAGGATTGAGCATACAGTCCTCACGCCATAAATGCTGGGAATATCGCTGCTTCCCTCCCACCCAAATTGTATGTGTTTTATCAGAGAATTCTGCTGCATTATCGGTTCCGCCGCCACCGTGACCGGTTGTAATTATTTTTAACCGTACATTCGATGCATCTTTTAGCTTCTGAAATTTTTTGTTTGTCGTATGCTCATCAATAGGTTTAGCAGGATCGCCATAAGTCCATGAACCCTGCCACAGTGTTTCGATGCCCTTTACTGTGTAAGGCGGAACACCATCAACAAATTCGAACCATGCAGTAAAAGCGGCGCTTTGAGAATATCCGCTGTAATCGGTGCGAATTACTATCGAGTCGCCTTGAAGAAGAGGAGCATAGTTGTTTACATTCCATTGCCATGTATATTGTGTGGACTCTGGCTTATATTTCCAGTAGGGAGTGATAAATCGAGCTATTTCGACATATTCCAAAATTGGATTTCCTTGTTCGTCAATTTTGCCGGTCTTCCGAGCCACTGAGAATGTAACGGTATAATCCCATTCGCCTTTAAGAGTTCCGCACGGACAAGCAAGCTTTAATTTTAGAGTAATGCTTGAATGAGTTTTCCCTGCGGCTGGAAAACTAACCTTCTTGTCGTAGCGCATATCGCCTTGAGTATAAAACCTATAACTGTCATAAACCTGCACTTTTGTTGTATCGCCATGTGCAGCAAGCGCATTGTTGCTATTAATTCCAGCGCATAAAATTAATAACAAACAAAATGTGAAAAAGAGCTTCATTTAATCTCCTGAAAAACTTTGAAATGTAAAAGAACCACACTTAACATACAGTATTTTGCTGACTCTGCAATACAATAGTTTGCATTGCAAAAATATTGTATTTATATCGAAAAAACAATAAGTGCAAATTACCTATTTTTTTATGCTATTCTAATATCCTTCTAGATATTTGGCAAAAAAAACAAGTTACAAAGCCATAGTTATTGCGAGTCATTTTTAGATTTATTTTACGTAGTTTGCATTAGCTTTTTATGTACAAGGCAATAAATGTTGCGTTTTTTTTCGTTCCTCATGCTTTGCAGCATCGTATTCGATTGCGCTGGATATTATCTGGCAAATATCTTTTTGCTACAAAATATTACCAATAGAATGCAAAAGTTGGTTGTCGAAGAAAAAAGAGACGCTTCTGAAACGAACAATTCAAACGTCAGTTCTCATAAAATTGACGTTTTGTGCTTTACAATTGCTGAGTATGACCAAGCTGATTGGTTTGATAATCATTCGGAGATTTTCCACAAAGGATCAATGTATGATGTTATTGATATTTGGAGCGAAAATGACAAAATCTATGTAAGATGTATTCGAGACAATGAAGAAACAAATCTGTTTGAAAATATTGCCATAAAAGAAGGCAAACAAGATTATTCGCAAAAGTCGAATAACAATTCAATTTTTTTGCTCTATCTTTCCAAGGAGAACGTTAATTATATTTATCCTTTCAAAACTACTCTAATTATAGAATTAATAAAGAATTGCTATCTATGGAAAGATAATAAAATTTACGAAGCTCATTTATCTGATATTCCAACCCCTCCGCCTCGACTCACACAATCCATATAATATCCATAATATTCACTCTGCTATAATTGAGAAATAGCGCGTTGAACTTTATCAGTTTGTTGTTTGAAAATATTACTAAACAACAAACTGACTGACATACTATTGAACAACATTTTTATTTTATTTAGGACAAACAATAATGCATAATAAATTCATTTTAAAAAGTATGATTTTAGCGGCGTTTTTACTGCTTTCAATTTCCGACTCTGCTGCACAGCAAAAAAAAACTGATAAAGACACAGTATACAAAACACCGCCAATCACTGTAACTGCAACAAGGCAGTCAGCTTCAACATTATCAGTTCCATTAGCAGTAACAGTTGTACCAAAAGAGCAATTCGACAATCGGCGCAATTACGGATTAGACGAAGCTCTTGAACTGGTTCCGGGAGTATTGACGCAGTCGCGCTCTGGAAATCAAGATGTGCGAGTTGTAATTCGTGGATTTGGAGCAAGAGGTTCGGGCGAAAGGTCAAATGCCGGAACATCAAGGGGAATACGGGTTTATTTAGATGGAATACCTGAAACAGAACCTGATGGTCGCACTGCATTCGACTTAATAGATTTATCAGGCGCGTCGAGCATCGAAGTTATTCGCTCCAACTCAAGCGCTCTTTGGGGAAATGCCGGAGGCGGCGTTATCAATATAAGCAGTGTTCCAACGACCAATAATCCATTTGTAGAGTTGCAATCCCAATTTGGCAGTTTTGGCTTTATGAAAAACTCCTTGCGCGCTGGCACTCAGACGGATCTTGGCAAAGCATACGTTTCTTTCAATAATACTACTTTCGATGGCTGGCGAGCACATTCAACGAGCGCCAATACACAATTTAACGCAGGATTAGTTAATACAATGGGAGCGCGCACTAAATTCGGAATATTTGTAACTGGAGCTTCCGATATTTTTCGTATACCTGGTCCGTTAAATCAAACTCAGTTTGACGCAAACCCTTCACAAGCGCAAGATGATACACTGATATACAAACCGACCTATGTAACCCGCGACGAACGACGCTTCAATCGCTTGGGAAGAATCGGCACAACATTCGAACACGCTCTTTCCGAAAGCACATCTATTGGCGGAATGACTTTTCTTGAGTCAAAATACTTACAACGATCAGAGCGCAACACATTCCGCGATTTCACACGATATCACACAGGAGGAAATTTTTATTTTAAAAATTCAACAAAAATTAACGATGAGATGAAAAGCAATCTTATCATCGGAGCTGATGAACAATATCAAGACGGCGCAATATTATTTTATTCGCTTATAAATGGAGGACGCGGCATCTTACAGTCGGACAAGCGAGAAGGAGCAAATAATTTAGGAATATTCGCTCAAGAAGAATTTCAGATTAATTCGCAACTAAGTATCATGGCCGGGCTAAGATATGATGATATTACCTATTACAGCGAAAATTTTCTAAAGCCCGGATTTGGCGACCAGCGTTCTTACACTCAAATTACACCCAAAATTGGCGTAAATTATCGCATCACTCCTGAACATTCCATTTATTTTAACTATGGAGGCGGCATCGAAGTGCCGGCTGGAAACGAAACTGATCCTGCGCCAACATTTGGAGCAGACACTCTATATGCAACAAATCCACTTCTTGAGCCGATTCGTTCTACAACAATGGAAATCGGCTATAAAACTATTACCAGCGTCAATCTTTTATCAGACGCCATACTTACTGCCGATATTTCTGCTTATTCCATCTCGATTAAGAACGATATTATTCCGTATCGAGGCGGCAGATTTTATATGACGGCCGGCGAATCACAAAGAATAGGTGTAGAAATTGGCTTGGGGATTCATTGGGAAAATGGATTGTCAGTTCTCGGCTCTGCAACCGTTTCAAACAATAAATATGTTTCATACATTGTGGATTCTGTTTATTATAATAAAAACTTAGCAGGAAAAACAACAGATTATAAAGATAATAAAGTAGCTGGAATTCCTGACTTCTTTTCTACTGTTCGCTTTCGTTATGAACCGGATTTTGCAGTCGGTCTCTTTGCTGAAGCAGATGTTCGTCTCATGGGACAATATTTTGTAGACGATGCAAATACGCTAACTATGCCATCGTATTCAGTTATTGATTTTACTGCCGGCTACACATTATCAATAAGCGATGCACTTTCAGCAAAAGTATTTGCGCGTTATGCTAATGCAACTAATTCTAAATATATTGCTTCTGCTTGGATCAATCCCGATCGTCCGTCAACAGTTCTGCCTGCTTATATCGAACCGGGTTTGCCTGCTAATTTCACTGCTGGACTAACTCTTTCATGGCATCCGCAGAATTAAGTTGTTTTTACTTATCTGCCCGATACTCTATACGTCAGAATCGGGCAGATTTTTATTTTGCAACGTTAAAATACATTTACACAATAATGATGTTAACTGAAACGCATTACTAGCATATTCAACAATTGTCATAACGAAAAACATGATTTTTTTACTTGTGAAAATCAAGAAAGCCGTGTAGTTTTGCTGTCGACTTATCTATTATATCGTTTAATTAACTTGTTTCAAACTCTTGAGGAGAATCGCAATGACTATTTTTCAATTTGGAAGGCATAGCGTACCGTTTGCTGACATTCACGATATTCATCTTGATTACAATTATCAAAACGGTGAAATATTCGTGGATCTTGAACTTAATGGTGGCGTTCAGATGAGTTTGAACTTACATGATTCCGTTGTTTTTATGGAACAGTTTATCAATAAAATTAAACTCGAAAAGGGAAGGTAACCTCTTTTTTTAGAAAATAATAAAGGGTTGCCTTTGCAGTAATGCTCTGCAAAGACAACCCTTTGATATAAGTTATAGGATATATCTATTCTGATGGAGCGACGATTAAAGGCGAAAGATTTTCTGCATTTTGTTCATTGTCTGAATCAGAAGATTTTCTATGAAAAAATCGAGACAAACGCTGCTTCCATCCTTCAAATATAAAGTAAATCACCGGCACGAGAACCAAAGTAAGCAGAAGCGAGCTAGTCAGTCCGCCTATTAGTGCCCATGCTAATCCTGCTTTCCACTCCGCTCCTGAACTTTTGCTTAAAGCTATTGGCATCATGCCAAAAATCATTGCGATAGTTGTCATGAGAATTGGTCGCAGCCGCATTTTTCCGGCATCTAACAGCGACTCTCTTACTGATTCACCGCGCTCACGCATATTATTTGCTCTGTCAACTAATAAAATTGCATTCTTAGCCACAAGTCCAATTAGCATAATCATGCCAAGCATCGGGAAAAGACCTAATGCTTTCATATTTAGCGCCATGGCTAAAAATGCCCCTATAATGGCAAGCGGAATTGAGAACAGTACTGTAAACGGATGCAAGTATGAATTATATAGAGCAACCATAATTAAATACACAAAAAGAATAGCGGCCATAAATGCCGGTCCAAGTGATGACTGCGAGTCCTTCTGATTTTTCAAATCGCCCGATAATGTCATGCTAATTCCTGCAGGCAATGGATGGGCTTTGAGCTGCTTATCAATATCCTGCATGATAGTGCCGCTCGGCCTGCCTAATGCCTGAGAGAACAAAGTAACGGCAGAATTTCGATTTTCTCGTTGCAGCTTCGACGGTCCGACCGATTGATACACATCGGCAAATTGCTGCAGCTCGATTTGCTGACCGCGATTGTTCATAAATGTAAGCCGCTTCAGATTATCCAACTTAGATCGGTCGTATTGATCTGCTAAAATACGAAGCGAATATTCGTTGTTTCCATCGCGATATTTCGAGTCGTCATCTCCTGTCATTGCAATGCGAAGCGCCTGTCCTACTTCGCCAATCGAAAGACCAAAAGCTGCTATTTTTTGACGATCAATTTCCACGCGAGATTCTGGACGATTATCCTCAATAGATAATCGCACATCGGCGGCGCCTTTTACTCCCTGCACAATTTCAACAAGCTGTTTTCCGGCTTCTTGCACCAATTTTTGATCCGTTCCGCTTAATACGATTTGAATAGGAGTTTGATTTGCAGTGCCGAAAATACCAATTGGATTGACTCGGGCTTTAACACCCGGAATTGCTAGAGCATATTCCTTGATAAGATGACCAATTTCATCCGTGGTACGTACTCGCTTATCTTTGCTTGTTAACGTAACGTTAATTTCTGCTGAATTTGAACTTGCCGCCCCAATCAGCCCCTCATTTGAAACTCCAACTCCAGCAAGAACCTTATTTGCTTCAGGCAATGATTGAATGTATTTTTCAATTTGCAAGGTAATTTGGTTGGTTTTTTCTAATGATGTGCCGGGTGGAAGTTCAATAGTAACCGCAAATTCACCTCTGTCGGTCTGTGTCATAAATTCCATTCCGATAAATCCGAATGCAGGCAGCATCAAAGATCCGATAAATAGAAAAATTGTAAGAATGATAACTACAGACCTCGTCCATCCACTTCGCAGCGACCATTTTAATATCGTAAGATATTCATTGGTCAGATAGTCGAACCAACGCTCAAAAACTCGGCTGAATCGAGCCATGAGCGAGTTTCTCGATAAATTCTCCAATTTTGCAAAACGCGATGCAAGCACAGGCGTTACCGTAAATGACACTAGTAGCGAAAAGAGAGTAGAAACAAAAACAACTACAGCAAATTCTCGCAAGATATTGCCGACAATACCACTTACTAATGACAGCGGAACAAATACTACAACGTCAACTAACGTTATTGACAGTGCGGCAAAACCTATTTCATTGCGACCATCAACCGCTGCAATACGCTTGTTTTTACCATGCTCGAGATGATGATAAATATTTTCCAAAACAACAATCGAATCATCAACCAATATACCGATCACTAACGATAAAGCAAGCAATGTCATGAGGTTAAATGAGAATCCGACCAAATACATCACGAAAATAGTTGATACTAACGAAGAAGGAATTGCCACCATAACAATAAGCGAATTGCGCATGCTATGTAGAAACACAAACATTACGAGCGCCACAAGAATTATCGCAAGCAAAAGATCGTGTTTAACTGCGTCGGCAGCATCAATTGTAAAAAGCGAACCGTCTTGAGCAATTGTAAATTTTAAATTTATATTTTGATTTTGAGCTTCAAGATTTGCAATGGCAGTCCGCACTCCTTTTGCTACTTCAACTGCATTTGCATCGGATTGTTTCTGCACATATATGCCTACCGAAGTAACGCCGTTAATACGATTGAGCATAGTGTAATCTTTCTGGCCATCTTCTACTTCGGCAACATCAGCTAAGCGAATGTCGCCACCTGTTTTTGTTCGGCCAATTACAACTCCTTTCAATTGGTCTATTGATGTTACTTTGCCGGCAACTCGCACTACATATTCCATCTTTGAAGTTTTAATATTGCCGGTCGGCACATCAACATTCGACGCTTTTATAATCGAAGCAATATGCTCGACTGATAAATTATAGGAGCGCACTTTTTCCAGATCAAGATTAACCTTGACTTCGCGTTCATCGCCGCCAATCAGCGTTACTTGTGCAACTCCTGCTATTTTAGATATTTCCGGCTGAATTTTATCTTTTACAAACTGATAAAAATCACGCGATGGAACTGAGCTTGTTACTCCCATTCGTATCACAGGAATTTCGTCGAGTGCTATTTTCGATATAACCGGATCCCGAACATCCTTTGGCAATAACATTCGGGCTGCATTTACTTTTCTTTGAGCTTCCTCTACCGATACAGTAGGACTTGCGCTTTGTTGAAGTTCGACAACTACCAAAGAGCGCCCTTCGTATGAAGTAGAACGTATGGTTGATACTTTGTCTAAACCCGAAACTGCATCTTCGATAATCTTTGTTACGGAATTTTCTACTTCATAAGGAGAAGCACCCGGATAGATTGTAGAAATAGTAACTATCGGCGGACTTATTTTTGGCAGCAATTCGTAGCTTAACTGTGTATAGCCAAAAATTCCTAATGCTCCAAGTATTGAAAATAATACAACAACTAATGTTGGGCGTTTTATGGCAAGTTCTGTTAAAGTCATGGTAAAAAAGGAATTGTATTGAATATTTTACCTGTTTGAGCGTTCTGTCTAATTTTATTTCAATTTCAAGGAATACAAAGCTTTCCGCCTATCTTTTTACAATGACAGAAACACCGTTTTTTAAATTATTCTGGCCATTTGTAACTACTGTTTCGCCAGAAGCTATGCCGCTTATTACTTCAAGCTCATTTTCAGATTCTGTTCCAATTTGCACAGCTCTAAGCTCGGCTTTGCCTTCGTTTACAACGTATACTTTTGCATCTCGAATACTCCCGAGCAATGAAGATCTCGGAATTACGACCGACTTGCCTGCCTCCACATTCGTAAAATTTACTCGTGCGAACATGCCGGCACGCAAGGGATTTTTCTTACTGTTTTGAAGGGTGATTTCAACTGGATAGCTATGAGAATCATCACCTTTTACAGATATGCTTCGCACTTTGCCGGCAAATATTACGCCCGGATATACTTCCGTTACAATTTCTACCTTGTCGCCTTCTTTCAATTTGGCAATATCCTTTTCCGATAGATTAACTTTTACTTTAAGAGTTGATATATCAACGATATTGGCTATGGGAGCGCCAGAATTGATATTTGCTCCCGGATCTACAAATCTTGCTGTGATAATGCCGGATGTCAAAGTGGTAATTTTCGTATCGCGCAATTGTCGTTCAGCGGTAATTAGTTGAGATTTTGCAATTTTAAACGCAAGAACAGCCGCATCATATTGCGCCTCTGCAATAGATTTTTCACGTTTGAGCGATTCATATCTATCAAGATCAGATTTCGCCTTGTCGAAATTTGCCTGAGCGCTTAACGCTGTGGCTTGCTTCAATTCATCGTCTATTGTGGCTATAACAGATCCGGCAGCTTTATAATCGCCGGGCTGAGCATAAACAGCAGTTATTCTCCCTTGTGTTTCCGAAGCAATATTAACGTCACTATTAGCTACAATAGTGCCAACCAAAGAAAGCTGTTGTGAAATTTGTTTTTCTATAGATATCGCTACTGAAACCGGAATATCATTTACACGGTCAAGCGCAATAGTGTTGTTTGCGCTTTTTACTTTATTATTGTAGAGTGTAAATGCAATAGCGCCAATAACAATGGCAAAAATTAGTGAATATGCTGCCTTTTTCATACAAAGTAAAGATTAAATGTTTGCAGTAAGTTCTTTTTTTAAGAGTAATTATGTCATTCGCCCAAAGATTTACCCAATCGCGCGACTGCGATCTCGTAATCTGTTACAGCCTGCACTCGCGAGTTTTTAACTGATAATAGCATTGTTTCAGCATCAAGAACATCGGAATTGATTGCCATGCCGTTAATGAACCTTTGCGAAGTAATTCTCAGATTTTCTTCCGCTTGCTTAACAGCAATTTCTGCAATGTCAATTTTCTTTCTTAATTGAAGAGCATTCAAGTAGTTTTGCGTAACTTCTACATTAATCATCTCTACGATTTGACCTCTCGCATCGCTTGCTTGAGCTAATTGCGCTTCTGCTTGTTCAGTTTGACGTGATGTTGCCCCCCAATTCCAAAGATTCATCGAAATATTAACGCCAACGTCCCATGTTGCTCTAAATTCGTCAAGTGTGGGAATAATGCGCTGATTTGGACGATTATAGTAATAATTTCCACCGACTGAAACTTGCGGATACCAGCCGGATTTTGCAGTGGTAACGCCCTCTTCGCTTGCTTTTATGCGATAATCAGCGGCAGCAAGCTCTGGTCGCTGTTTTTTTGCAGTATTCAGCAATTCGTCTGGCATTGCAAAAGTGCCTGCTGCCGCGTTTGGCGCTGTTGTGATGGTTAAAGGTGAGTTAAGAGAGCGCCCAAGATAATTATTCAGAACAACAGTAGAAAGCGAAACTGCATTTTGTGCATCAATTATGTTAAGCTCTGCGTTAGATAGCTGCACTTGCACTTTGAGAACATCGTTGGTTGTGGCAATGCCATTCTTTTCCATATTTTCAACATCTTTCAGATGAGCTTCCACAGTGCTTTTATTTTCTTTAGCAACACGCTCAAATTCCTGAGTTTTATAGAGATTCCAATATGCTGTTTTAATTGAAAGAACTATTTCCGATTTATCTTTTGTAAAATCAATTTGCACTGCTTTCGAAACATATTCAGAAGCTTTTACGCCGCTTTCGATGCGAAAGCCAGTAAAAAGCGGCTGTTGCAAAGAAAGCATCAGAGTATAATTGTCAAAGACAGCAGGTGATATTTCAATTTTTTGCGACAGACCCGGCATAGTAAAAGTAAAAGGCGGAACAACAGATAATCTGGTGTATCCGCCGCGAAATGACAGCTGAGGCAAACCAATTGCGCCAGCTTCATCCGCTTTGGCTTCTGCTGCTACAATTTTCATTTTAGATGCGTGAAGCGTTTTGCTGTTCTTAAGCCCGATCTTTACCACCTCATCCAGAGTCAGTTTTTCTTGTGCGCATAAACCATAGCTGACAGTTGCAACGATAAAAAATGAGGCGGCTAACTGTAATATTTGCATTAATTGGCTTAGTTTCATTTCAAAATATATATGATAGAACCAAAATAAGATAAAACAATCAACATGGACACTAACAACGCAGAATTAGTTTCTATGTTTCAATATTCTAATAAGAATTTACAAAAATCATCTTAAACTCCTACTTACATCTCTCCAATTTTGAACTTCTTTTCTGCATCTGACAACATTTTATAGCGAAATTGCTCGCGTCCGTTATCTGTCATTATACCTTCAAAAAAAACGCGCATTATTGAGATATAAAGCTGCGATGGTGTAATAGGAAGTTGTGCAAGAACATCCGGCTTAAATAAATTTTCTGTCAATGTTAAAAACATGAGTATAATTACTTCGCTTGACAAGAATGTGCGAAACACGCCTTTTTGAATTCCTTCTTGAAGTATCTCCCTCAGAGATTCATTTGTTTTCCTATGCTTCCATGCGGCATGATCGCGCCACACATCAGGCAGATATTTCTCTAAATCCTTGATAAAACATATAGGAGCATTGCTAATCATCGTTGACACAGCCGAGCCGAGACGCAATAGTTTGTCAACAAAATCATCAGTAACTTCTAACACTATTGGAGAAATGCAAGCATCGAATTTCAGCCGATAATGCTCGACAACTGCTATAATTAGATCTTCTTTGCCGGCATAATATTTATAGAGTGTTTTTTTGCTCATGCCAAGATTTTCAGCAATTTCATCCATAGTAACTCGGTTGAAGCCGTGTTGATGAAAGATGACTGTTGCTGCTTCAACTATTCTTTGTCGTGTTTGCTGTTCTTTAATTGTCAAAACAAGCTCACAATTACTCAATGGAAACTATATTTGTATTATTAGTTTCCAAAATTACGATTTTTATTGAGTTTTGATGATAATAATCAAATTATTTTTCTTTCATTATATTGCCAATAGATATAATTTTGCGATATATTATCGTGAAATTCATTTAGAATAAGGTTGTTATGAATTATGATTGGCTTATTGTTGGTTTAGGAAATCCAGGCAGAGATTATGCAACCACGAGGCATAATATTGGCTGGATAGTCTGTAATGAACTTTTATCTCCGAAAGAAATGCAATGGATACCCGGAAAAGGAATGTTTATGTATGCTGAAATTTTAATAAAACGAAAAAAAACTATGGTTATGCTTCCTACTACATACATGAATAATTCCGGAAGCGCTGTAGTTGAAGTCCTAAACCGCATTCAGTTGCCTGCCAATAAAATGATTGTCATAACTGATGAATACAACTTTCCAGTAGGGAAAATTCACCTAAAGAAAGGCGGCTCCGACGGCGGTCATAATGGCGTAGGTTCTATTATTCAATCACTTGACACAGCAGATTTTTGGCGTATGCGCTGCGGGATAGGTCGTGATTTCCAACCGGGTGAGATGGCGGATTATGTATTGTCGCCTTTTACCAAAGAAGATAATGTGGCGGAAATGATGGCTAAAGCACGAAAAGCATTAGAACTATTTATAGGCGACGAAAATAATCAGCTTGCGCTTTCATTGATTAATTCTAATAGAATATAATGAGCCCACTCCGAAAAGGTATTATGTAAAAATTGCAGGCGAAAGATTCGCTATTTTTCAAAAAAGCATATGTATTCGAACTAAAAAAGTCGTTCCTTTGCCATTCTCCTTTTAAAATGAGTAAAAACTATACTTTTTTACCATGCTTTCTTTGATTTGAAATATTGGTCGACTTTTCGGAGTGAGCTCATTTATTAAACGAAAACATTGGCGGCAATAGTTAACACATGATAAAAATAATAGATAAGCGTTTTTAAGATGAGTAAATCTGTGTTGTGAGAAAGTTGTATTTTAGAAAAAAATAATCGACTAATTGTGGAATTGCGTATGAAATTTTACACTAATTTTCGGCTTGTTTCTATTTTACTTCTACTACTCTTTGCTTTGCGTATATCTCTTGCCGCTCAAACTTCAGCATTGTCTGGAGTAATCACCGACCGCTTAACCAAAAAACCTCTTCCAGGAGTTACTGTGCGGCTTCTTGGCACTTCTGCAGGTTCTGTGTCCGACAAAAATGGACGTTTTATAGTGAGAAAACTATCATCTGCTTCGGTTTATACAGTCGAAGTATCTTTAATTGGCTATAAAAGAATACAAAAAACAGGCGTAAAAATTCCAATAGGCGATACGTTGCAATTGAACTTTGCATTAGAAGAATCGGTGGTCTCGATTGGTCAGGAAATTACCGTTATTGGTGAAAAACCGCTTGTGGATATTGAAGAAACACAAAGTATACGCATGGTTGAGCGAGAACAGATTACGCGCATGGCCGCTCAAAATGTAACTGATGTTCTTGTGCAGCAAACCGGTTTGGTTACTCAAAATAAAGAGATATATATTCGCGGCGGAAGAGGATACGAAGCGGCATATTTGTTAGATGGCGTCTCGGTGCAAGATCCGTTGGCAGGAACTGGATTTGGCTTGCAATTAGCCGCCGATGCTCTCGATGAAGTAGAAATTATTACAGGGGGATTCAACCCAGAATATGGACAGGCAACTTCGGGAGTTGTCAATATAAAAACTCGCGATGGAGGCAGCAACTATTCCGGTTCCGCCTCATTAAAACGCGGCTGGAGAATTTTTCGGCGCAATCCTTATACTCGCGATACAAATTCAACCTATTCAAGCGATTATGCCGAATTGTCAATTGGAGGACCAGAACCGATTACGAAATATGTATTTCCGGCATTAGGAATGGATTTACCAGGAAAATTTTCAATATTTTTCTCTGTCGCTGGGAATGCGTCTGATGACTTAGCACCAGAGTTTGCTCGTGTAAAACTGCGCTCATCCATACTTCCGAATTTTATTAGCACCAAAATGGACAATAATTTAAATATTACAGGAAAAGTAATGTGGAAAATAAGCCCTTCAATGAAATTAACGTATTCTCAAAGCCGCTCGATGGCTCTAAATCAGAATAGCCGCTCGGTACAAACAAATCTAGAGTATGTTACGCCTGACCCAGGCTATCAATATACTTTTGAAGGCAATTTTAACGGAGCGATTACCTATTCCACTTATCAGTGGATAAATTCGCTCTCGTGGTTCCATAATGTCAACGCTTCAACATTTTACGAACTTCGCTTAAGCAATTTTACTTCGCATTTAAAAGCTGACGCAAACGGAAAAAACTACGATCAATATACAGAGCCACGAGATATTCCAACCATACCGGCGCAGTATTTTACCACAAAAGACAGCAATAAATTAGGAATTATTCCCGGTGATGGATTCTTTGACACCGGAACTGGTTATACTTGGCGCGAACATTATGTAAGCGAAACGACGATTCGAGGTGATGTTACAACATATCTTGCTGAGAAGAACTCCTTAAAAACAGGGGCAGAATTGCGTGTGCAGCAATTGCAGCAATCTGAAATTTATGCTCCTTGGCTTGGTGCGCTCGGGTTGAATAATGATGTTTTTGCCACGACATCCTATATTGGTTCAGCATATGTTCAAAACAATATTGCTTTGAAAGGGCTGGCATTAAATTATGGAATTCGGCTTGATACTTGGGCTCCTGGCGCCTTGGTAGACGATGCAATTGAAAACCTCGACATTCCTACGATTACAGAGGCACAGCGCGAACATTATCGAAAAAGCACTTTTTACATGTTTGGCAGACGCTGGAAAGCACGATTAAGTCCGAGGCTGGGCGTGTCGCATCCGGTTACAGATAATCAGATGCTGTTCTTTAACTATGGGCATTTCAATAAATTGCCGCGCCCGCAATTTGTATATGCGAAGCTGACTCCACAAGCGGTAAATTCTAGCTATCAGCGCTTTGGCAACCCTGATTTGGGTCCCGAAACAACAATAGCTTATGAGCTTGGCTTAAAGAACCAATTAACAGAAAATGATATTTTTACCATTACCACCTACTACAAAGACATTTTTGACTATATTCAATCTCGCAAAGCAATAAATACTAATCCAAGATTACTAGGAGGTTCATTCCTTACATATATCAACAGCGATTATGCTCGATCGCGAGGAGTGGAGGCAGAGTATAAAAAACGCATTGGCAATTGGTTCGATGGCGTAATTTCCGCTTCTTATTCAATGGTAACGGGAAAAAGCAGTAATGCCGAGCAAGGCACATTGATTGCGCGAGGTCTAAGTGCCGAGCGAATTACCGAAGATTATATGCCTTGGGACAGACCGTTGAGCATTAATGCAACTATAAACTTTCACGCAGTCAAAGATTATCCATTCTTTAACATTGGCGGATTGGACAACTTGAATTGCTTTATGAGGATGACCATGCAATCGGGGCAGCGATATACGCCATACAAGCCGACTATTGATCCTGCCACAGGAAGTCAGCTTTTGATGCCCGATGGAAGGCCTGTTTACCAAATTGATGAAAAACAGACATATTCGGCAGTTGGCGATCCTTGGTGGAATATTGATATGAATATCCAGAAAAAAATCGAGTATGAAAGTATCCGGATAACTTTTCTTCTTGAAATTACTAATATCTTTGATTTCAAAAATTCCACTATACTTAATCCTATAACAGGGCGAGCGTATGAATATGGCGATCCTACGCCGCTTAGCATGAATGATCCATTGTACCCTGATGTGCAAAGCCCTATATCACCATATCCTTTTAACCCTGCTCGATACACAGCGCGGCGAACGCTTCGGTTAGGAGTAACAGCGGGCTTTTAAATAAATAATCTTTATTGATTTGTACAAATAAAACGATAAAATAATATATAATTTATGGAGTTGTAAATGGATGGTCCAATTTTCTTTTTTCTCATTATCTTTTTTACTTTAGTACCGTACATAATATTCAAAGCAATAAAAGAAAAGAAAGCTATTAAAGAAGAAGATGATGAAAGAATTAAACAGTTTTATGAGAACTCCTTAAAAATATATCTTGATATAGAAAATAGAATTGAAGAAATGGAAAACAGCGGCATTATCAAAATATTAGTAGAAGCGAACATTAATTCAATTTCCCCTATAATTGTTGCAGTTTTACTGCATAAAGGCGAAATATATTATGCTCAGCATGTAAATCACGTTTGGGGCTATTATATAAGAATCTTGCTGTTTCCTTCAGAATGGGAGAAATTTTTTGCAAAAAATGAAATTCTTGAATACATTAATGACACAACGAACTCGCTTCCGATTCCCAAATTGACAAATGAGGATGAATTTTGGAAGTTCTATCAGATGAGCCCACTCCGAAAAGTCGGGTAAAAAAAACATAGATAATCAGCTGTTAAATTGCAATATCGCATTTGTTTTCAAACTAACAGAAAAATATGGTAATA
>JBDHXA010000064.1:0-16422 GCA_039810485.1 Chlorobiota bacterium
TAATAAAATAAAGAATTTTATTATCTTTATTTTAACTTCCTTCAATAAAATAAACACCCTTTTAAGAGGGGGCTCATTTTAATAATTCGCAACTAACTAGCAACTAATTACGCTGTTAATAAGCTTAGCATTTGTACTTGTTCAAATCTGAATAAGTCACATTACGCAAAATCAAATAAATAGCCGTCAATAAGAGCGATATTCATGGCGGATTCAACACTAAATGCAACATTATTGTAATTCTCTGTAAATACTTGAATTGGAGTTTTCCATCCAAGTATTTTCATCGGAAGGTTGTCTATGCAATTCATTGCCTTTTAAAGTTCAGAGGCTTCCACTGATAGAAGTTGTCGCTTTTTAGGGAAATACTGTCTGATTAGTCCATTGGTATTCTCGTTTGTTCCGCGCTCCATTGAGCGATATTGATGACAAAAATATGCCTCTGAATACAGTTTTTGGTAATTGTTTCATGATTGCTAAATTCTTTGCCATTGTCAAATTGCAGTGTGGAAACATGGTGTTTGTACGGCAATAGCAAGCCAATTATGGCTGATGTAACGGCGTCAGATGCTTTGCTTGCAGCAGATGCTATAAGTGTTATGCGTCTCTTGCGCTCGATAACCTGACCAATGCTCCCTTGTGGGATTTGCCGAATATTGTATCTGCTTCCCAATGACCAAACTCTTTGCGATTATCGACCGTGCTGGGGCGCTCATCGATACTCTTGCGATTCGGTGTATGACCGCGCAAGTCCTTGCAATTGCCTCGCTTCCGGTTTTTCTTGTGCGCATGGCGAAGATGCTGATACAATGTGCATAATGCTTTCTTGTCCGACTATATATGTTGATAAATACGCTCATGGCTTTACGCGAAGTCCGATGCGCAATAGATCGTGTGAAATCTGTTCAGGACTCAAGTCGAAATATATCAACACCTCTACAATAGAGAGCAGCTCGCCTTTGAATTTGAGGGCTTTGCCTTAGCGGCTGTTGCGCTCTTGATATTTCGATTGTGCTTTTGCTTATGCCTATAAAATCTCCTCTTTCGCCTTTATTGCGGCGCAATTCGCGGCTGAGAGTTGATGGAGAAACCCCATTGTTTGCTGCAATGCTTCGCAATGAAACTTTATTCTTATGCATGATTTCTATTTCGCGCCTTTGCTCTTGAAATAGGTGTTTATAGCCGCTGGGCATACTATGCTCCGATTGTGATAAACTCGTCGCTGGGTTGTTGCACTATGACACTTTACCCAACTCTTTATTTATTGTATCCGTTGCACTTTAATGTTGAATCTGCGAGCGTATAAACAGACAATAGATTTGTATAATTTTGGAAAATCACTCAACCTTAGATCTGCTTAATTGTATTGCAAAAAATGAGGAGCATCATACTCTTTACTCGCTTAATTTGTTGTAAATACGGTTTAAATTTGACAGTCAGCGTATAGTTCCAATCTAAGTAATTGCAAAAGTTAACAACGATGCTCCGTTTATTAAATTCTTCATGTCAAAAATTCCTTTTAAGCAAAAGAAATATCATGTATGGACATTTTCTTACAATTGCACGATAAATTCTAATTTGACTGCTCCAATACTTCATAAGCATCATCGTTAATGTGTGTTTTTCAGAATTTACCGTTTGTTATGAAACAAGTTATTGAAACATCGTTGACAATTCCCAAACCTGCAAAAAAACCATACAACAGAACCATCCACGACATTACTATGCACGATGATTATTTTTGGCTTCGAGAAAAAAAAAATCCTGAGGTATTGGACTACTTGAAAGCAGAAAACTCCTATTATTCAGCAGTGATGCAACCCACCGAAGATCTTCAGAAGACATTATACAATGAAATGCGCAGTCGTATTAAAGAATCTGATACAACAGAATACAGCAAATATGAAGATTATTTTTACTATTCTCGAACAGAGGAAGGCAAACAATATACAATATACTGCCGAAGGCACACTGATGAAGGAAGCTGTGAAGAAATACTGCTTGATGTTAATAAAATAGCTGCAGAATTTCCTTATTTTACCCTTGGCACTTTGCAAATCAGTCCCAACCATGCTTTGCTTGCCTATTCATACGAAACAGACGGCTCCGAGCATTATAGAATTGCAGTAAAAACACTTGCCACAGGCGAAACAATTGATAGCGGATTTCGATATGCAACAAGTGAAGTTGTTTGGCTTAACGACAGCAAACGATTGATATATGTGATTCAAGACGAAACGTTCCGCCCATATAAAGCTATGCTACATACTCTTGGCACGCATACAGATACCGATATTCTTCTGCATCATGAATCTGATGAGTCATTTCATCTTAGCATAGATAAATCATCAGACCGCCAATATATTTTCCTAAATATTCACAGCAGCACTACCACTGAAGTACTCTATGCCGACGCTAACAGCAAATGTGAATTATTGACAGTATTCATGCCTCGCAAGCACGATATTGAATACGATATTGATCATAATAATGGCTTGTTTTATATTAGAATAAACGACAATGGCAAAAATTTTCGATTGCTCTCGGCAGATGTGAATAATAGAACGTCTTTTAACGAGATTTTACCGCACCGCGAAGATGTGATGCTTTCATGGGTATTTCCATTCGACACGCATATTGCTATTGGCGAGCGCGAGAATGGATTGCCTCAAATTTCGATCATAGAAAAAAAAACAAACAATTATCAACGCATCTCATTTCCAGAATCTGCATTTCATGTTGGCAGCGGCCGTAATTTTGAGCCGTCAGCAACATTTTTCCGTTGCAGTTACAGTTCTTTGCTATCTCCACCAACAATCTACGATATTACTTTGACAGATGGAACGCTGAAATTGGTCAAACAACAGCAAATTCCCAACTATGATTCATCGCATTTTACTGTTGAACGTGTTTTTGTTCCTGCAACCGACGGAGTGAATGTGCCAATGACTTTGCTCTATCGCAAAGGAATTAAAAATAACGGAAATAATCCGACATTGCTATATGGTTATGGCTCTTATGGCGCCAATATGCCTGATAGCTTTCGTTCAAATCTGTTCTCACTAATTGATCGTGGATTTATATATGCATTAGCTCATATTCGTGGCGGAGGCGAAATGGGCGAGCATTGGCATTTGAATGGAAAATTATTATCTAAGAAAAATACATTTACTGATTTTATTTCCTGTGCAGAATATCTCATACATAACAAATATACTTCTCCAAAATTATTAAGCATTGAAGGTGGTAGCGCCGGAGGACTTCTTGTTGGCGCCACACTGAATTTACGTCCAGATCTCTTTGGCGCCGCAATTGCAAGCGTTCCATTTGTTGACGTTATAAATACGATGCTTGATGAATCGCTTCCGCTTACTGTAATTGAATATGAAGAGTGGGGCAATCCGAACGATCGCAAATATTTTGATTATATGAAATCATATTCGCCATACGACAATATTTCTGCTGCGCCATATCCTCACATTTTGGCTCTTGCCGGATTAAATGATCCTCGAGTACAATATTGGGAGCCGGCAAAATGGGTTGCTAAACTCAGAGAATATCGAACAGATGACGGTTTAACTCTTCTGAAAACAAATATGACTACCGGACATTTTGGATCTTCCGGCAGATTCGATTACTTAAAAGACATAGCTTTTGAATATGCATTTTTACTTTTTGCGCTCGGCGTATGAAAGCTGTTGTTCAACGTGTTATCCAAGCAAGCGTTTCAATAAACAATGAATTAACATCCAAAATTAAAGTAGGATTAGTTGTATTGCTCGGCATTTCCTCAACGGATAGTGTTGCAACTGCCGAGTGGATGGCTGATAAAATTGCAGGATTGCGAGTTTTTTCCGATAAGCTAGGCAAAATGAATATTTCTGTCAGCGATATGAACGGAGACATTCTCGTTGTTTCGAATTTCACTCTTTATGGCGATGTGCAAAAAGGTTTTCGACCTAGTTTTGCAAGTGCTGCTCCATCGGAGGAAGCCAAACCGATTTATGATTATTTTCTTGATTATTTGCGCCGATCACATTCCAATTTGCACATTGCATCCGGTGAATTTGGCGCAATGATGCACGTTGATCTTACTAATGACGGCCCAGTTACAATCTTGTTAGAAAAATAATCAGCATGAACATTAATCAATTTGAATGTGGCGGCAAACAAATTCCAGCAACTCCAGAGAGGGCGGAAAAGCTTGCAAATGCTCTCTCCAAAAGGCAGCCCGGACTAACCGTTGTATTAGAAAACGTTGACGATCCGCATAATGTGTCGGCAGTATTAAGGACTTGTGATGCAGTAGGAATTTTAGAAGTAAATTTACTGTATTATGGATCACATTCCTTTCCTGCTTTAGGTGAAAAAAGCTCTGCAAGCGCTCGCAAGTGGATAGACATTCGCAAATTTACATCGCCAGTTGATTGTATAGCAAATCTTCGAAAAGAAGGTAAGCACATATACACAACTGCATTAGGTCGCGAATCTTCATCAATTTTCGAAACAAATCTTGCTTCGCCAACAGCTTTGGTTTTTGGGAATGAGCATAGTGGTGTTTCCGATGAATCAATTTCTCTTTCAGACGGCAATATACTGATTCCGCAAGTGGGAGTAATTCAGAGTTTAAACATATCGGTTGCTTGCGCGGTTGCTCTCTACGAGGCATACCGTCAGCGATTTGCGGCAGGCATGTACGCTGCAAAACAACTTGCGCCTGAAGATTTTTCAAAGCACTACAACGACTGGTTGCTTCGCTAACAAATCTGACAAACATTAAAAAAGGCGAACATTTCTGTTCGCCTTTTTGAGTATGTAATCAAATCACAAGAAGAAAATCATTACAAGATTATTTTTCATCATCTACAATAGTATAATCTGCTTCTTCCACATTGCCATTATTATTACCAACATTTTCGGATTTGGAATTTTCTCCGGCGCTTTGATGGCTATTTGCTCCTCCAGCTTGAGAATACATGGCCGTAGATGCCTCGCTCCACACATTATTGAGAGCATCGGTTGCCGCTTGAATATCTGCAGGATTGTTCTTTACTGCGTCGGACAATCGCTCTTTGGCGCTTTCAATTTTAGTTTTGTGCTCAGGGCTGATTTTATCGCCAAATTCTTTCAACTGTTTCTCTGTAGAATAGATCAAATTATCTGCTTGATTTCGCTGTTCAATTTCATCTTTTCGTTTTCTATCTTCAGCAGAATGTTCTTGTGCTTCGCGTTTCATGCGATCAACTTCGTCTTTCGCAAGACCAGAAGATGAAGTAATGCGAATATCCTGCACTTTGCCGGTTGCTTTGTCTTTTGCGGAAACATGCAACATGCCGTTAGCATCAATATCGAACGCCACTTCTATCTGTGGAACACCGCGTGGAGCCGACGGGATTCCGTCAAGGTGAAATTTCCCGAGCGAGCGATTATCGCGAGCCATTGGACGCTCGCCCTGTAAAACATGAATTTCAACGGATGTCTGACTGTCGGATGCCGTTGAATACGTTTCTGATTTTTTAGTTGGTATAGTTGTATTAGATGGAATCATTGGCGTCATAACTCCGCCTAATGTTTCAATTCCAAGGGTAAGGGGTGTTACATCGAGCAATAACACATCGGTAACATCGCCAGTCAAAACGCCTCCTTGAATAGCGGCGCCTATCGCAACAACTTCATCGGGATTCACTCCGCGTGAGGGTTCTTTCCCGAAAAAATTGCGCACAATTTCTTGCACTTTTGGAATTCTTGTCGAACCTCCAACAAGAATTACCTCGTCTATTTGAGTAGGCGTTAAATTCGCGTCGCGTAATGCCTGCTTGCATGGCTGCAACGTTTTATCGAATAAATCAGCGCATAAAGATTCAAATTTAGCGCGGGTGATATTTAAGTTCAAGTGTTTGGCACCTTCTGCCGTTGCGGTGATAAACGGCAGATTTACATCTGTTTGCAACATTTGCGACAATTCTATTTTTGCTTTTTCAGCAGATTCGCGCAAGCGCTGCAATGCCATTGGATCTTTACGAAGATCTATATTTTCTTGTTTAATAAATTCGTCTGCAATGTAGTCAATCAAGCGTTGATCGAAATTATCGCCGCCTAAATGCGTGTCTCCATTGGTAGATTTTACCTGAAAAACGCCTTCGCCCAGCTCGAGAATTGAAACATCGAAAGTTCCGCCTCCAAGATCGTAGACAGCAACAGTCATATTTTGGTTTTTTTTATCAAGACCATAAGCAAGAGCTGCAGCCGTTGGCTCGTTGATAATTCTGCGAACATTAAGCCCTGCAATTTCACCGGCGTCTTTTGTTGCTTGACGCTGAGAATCGTTAAAATATGCAGGTACGGTAATCACAGCTTCTGTAACTTTCTGACCTAAATAATCCTCGGCAGTTTGTTTCATCTTTTGGAGAATCATGGCTGAAATTTCCGGAGGCGAATAAGGACGTCCATCTATATCCACGCGGAGTGAATCTCCGTCAGGAGAAGGTATTACTTTATACGGAACCATCTTGGACTCTTCATTTACTTCATTCTGACGGCGTCCCATGAAGCGTTTTATCGAATAGATAGTATTTTTAGGGTTTGTGATTGCCTGACGTTTTGCCGCTTGACCGACAAGACGTTCACCGGACTTAGTAAAACCCACAACTGATGGAGTAGTGCGTCCTCCTTCGCTATTAGCAATTACTACTGGACTGCCACCTTCCATTACTGACACGCATGAATTAGTCGTGCCAAGGTCAATGCCAATAATTTTACTCATTACTTTTCCTTTCGTTTACAATTAAAATAAATATTTTTTATAATGACAGATTATTCAATATAACAATAGAAATCAACAAATTTCAGTAATAGACACTTTTCTCTTAACATTGTCATTCCCCGCTTGTTAAACTTTTGTTATGCTCAACAAGCGGGGAAGATTGCTCTTAATTTGGATGTATAAAATCAGAGATAACCTTCAATTAAAAATTCTGATAATAGAGCCTTAAGCTGATTTCATAAAAAACCTTTTCTGATTTTTTCTTCCAGATAGGCTTTTCATCCTATTTCAATTGACACTTCTTTTGGTTTTGCCGGTTCTGTTTTTGGCAATATCAAATTCAACATGCCATTTTCGAATTTTGCTTCAACTTTTTCGACGTTAATGTTATCCGGTAAAGCAAAAGAACGACTGAAACTGCCATAATTTCTTTCTACCCGAACATAATTTTTACTTTCAACTTTTTCTTCGCGCTTTTTCTCGCCTTTCAGAGATAGAATTCTGTCTTCCGACACAGATATTTTAACATTTTCACGTTCAATGCCCGGCAATTCAGCATGCAAATACACGTTCCTCTCATCTTCAGCGATGTCAACTCGAGGTGAAAAATCACCAATTTCAAACCGAACGCCTTTTTCTAAATCGCCAAACAATTCATTCATGCGACGGCTAAGTGATTCAAAGCCGCGGAATGGCTCAAATTTTACGAGTGTCATATCTCAATACTCCTTCAAAAATGTGGTTTAGATGATACTATTACTTTTCACGACAACCAGCATGCTGTGTGGATGCGACAATAGGAAGAAATTCCGTGCCAATGTATATTTTCTATAATTCACACAGCTGAAAGCGATATATTGGCAGATTTATGATGAGGTTGAATAAGCAATGTCATCAAGCACCGACATTATGACATACTTTTTAAGTAAAATATGCCATTTACTAACAAAGAGAAATTTTATCTCAACTTTATAAACAAAGCTGAAAACTAGAAATTAATGTTCGTTATTGATTAACTGCGCGGTCGGTGTTGCGGAATTTGAAAAGCAAATGTAGAGCCGCGTCCTATTGTGCTGCGCACCCATACTCTGCCCTTATGATCTTCTATAAGACGTTTGACAATCCACAATCCAAGTCCTGAGCTTTGCTCGCCGCCCGTTGGGCGCGCACTAAGCTTAATTCCCCTGCCAAATGCGCGCTTAATATCTTCCTCAGTCATTCCAACGCCATTATCGCTTACTTCAACTACTATATTCTCTCCGTCTCTATAAGATCGAACTTTAATTTTTGTGCCTGAATTAGAAAATTTTATTGCATTTCCGACTAAATTGTCAACCACTTCCTCAATTCGCTGCGGGTCTAGCTCAACTGCCGGCATGTCTGCGGCAATATCTACAATAAGCCCTATTGACTTTTGTGTCGCAATTGCATTATTACGCTGGCAAACGGAATTTAAAATTTCGGAAATATCAGCTGATTCATAATTAAGATGAACTTGTCCTGCTTCAAGCGCCATTACTTTGCACACTTCTTGCGAAAGAAAAACAATCCTTTTGGAAGTTTCCATGAGATCATTCATCACTTCCTGCTGTTCGGTGGCGTTCAGATCATACGAACGAAGCAACTCAACCAGCCCTTTTACGATGGAAGCTGGATTTTTTAGATCATGGATAATCATTGTAAAAAGATCATCTTTTTGCGCCTGCAATTCTTCAAGCTCGCGCTTGTTTTCTTCAATTCGCTTTACAGTTTCTTCTAAGGTTTTATTCTGTTTGTACAATTCATCGCTTCGTACTTGCAGGTTGTCAATTTGCCCTCGCAAAGCTGCAATTTCAGCGCGCAAACTAGTATTTTCCTCTATCAATTCTTTCATTTGAGGGACAGCTTCGTCGTGATTCATATCAACTCCAGAAAAATTTTTATGAGATTCTGTACTATTTTGTCGACTTACACTATTGATTTCTTTATTATTTGGATCATTATTGCTTAGTCCGGAATCATTCCTATCCCTTATAAAACGGATTTTATCTTTGCTGTTGCGAAGTTTCTTTTTATACAATACCGCAGCAAAGCCGACCGCTGCAATTGCAGTTATACCAAGCATGCTTACGATTACAACGAACGAAAGTCCGCTGTTTGCATTCACTGCCACTTTCGAAGTATCTTTGCTTATTTTCGACAGCCGAATCCTTTCAGATTCAAGTTTCTCTTTGTTTTTTATATCTGCGGCAACGCTGTCATTGACTATGAACTCAATACTCGTTGGAAGCGCCTTCCATTGTCCTGGAAGCAATGCCTGCGATGAAAACAGATATTGATCTTCCGGTAATCTTGTATAAGTTACTGTTGATGTGCCGAGAGTTTGCTGTTGTCGCTGTTTTAAGTTTTTCGCTTGAAGCGACGTGTTGAAAAGGAAAGGCACCGGCTCAATTGTACTGTCTATTTTACATCTGTATTCGAACGTAATGCTATCAGATCGAGCTATCGTTACATTTGTCGACTTAGATATTTTACCATTTACAAAAATCTTGTGAATAACAGTAGTACGACTGCTTACCAACGCTTTAACAGAAATATTTGCTGTTGAAAGCAGGAAGGCAGTCAACCATGTCAAAATGATAAATGAAGAGTTTTTATTTTGTATAACTTGTTTCATGTTCATTCAATTATTCTGCTACAAAAGCAGCAATACGACGCAAATCAGCTTGTCTGCGCTTTCGCATCACTCCATTTTTTAGATATTTTTGAAGTATAAATATTATATCAGAAAAAGATCTAAATGGATGATGTGGAATTTTATTCTCATTGCAATAAGCGGCAAGCATTTCTTTTGCAAAAACAATGTCTGCATATTCAACAGCGCAATAATCAGAAATGCCATCGCCAATATATACAATTATAGTTTCATCGCTAACATTCAGCATCGAGTTTCGTTTGCATGAGGCGCAAAAGCAATCGCATGACTCGGTGGCTCCTAGAAATACAGGCTTTTTGCCGGGCAATAAATTGCATTTTACTGTAACATTAACTTGCAATCTCTTCAAAATAGGAAGGATATAACGGTCGAATCCATCGGTTATTATTGTCAGAGGCAAAGAATTGCTTTCGCAGAATTTTACAAAATTTGTGAAATATGGATCTGTTTCACATTCTGAAGCAAATTGTTCTATATCCTCTTCAGATAGCTCTTCGGGAAGTGTAGAGCATACGCGATTATAATATTCTTTTACTGCGATATTGCCGGATGCAAGTTCGGTGATATGCGCATCAAAGTCGCCAAAGCGCCTAAAAAAGTCATCGCACGAATCTCGAAGAGTTATCGTTCCATCAAAATCGCTGTAGATTACAATGCTTTTCTTATTGTTATTCATAGAAGTAAAATCCTCGTCCCGAACTGCGCCCTAAATAACCTGCCCGTACAAGCTGCCTCAACAAAACACAAGCACGGTAACGTTCCTGATGATATTCATTATGAAGAGCGTCCAAAATTTTTACAACTCGGTCAAGTCCCAATTCATCAGCCCATTCTAATAATCCTTTTGGATAGTTTACGCCAAGCTTCATGGCAGCATCAATGTCCTCGGCTGAAGCTGCTTTTTCTATAAGTGAAAATGCTGCTTCGTTAATGAGAGTTGATAAAATTCTTGGCGATACAAGTGCCACTCTGTCTTCTACAATTTCAGAGTTAAATCCCGCTCTATTGATAAGTTTTTCAATGTTGTCAAGCGAAGTTTTCGGACATTGCAGAGCAGATGATATCTCAATAGTTTTACCAACCATCCATAATTCTGTCAGTCCATTTATTCCCACAACTGACACTTTATTATTCAATTTTCCCATAATATCGGTTGCTGTGCAGCACAATGTAGAGCAAAGAAAAATCGAGTCGTTGTTGGCATATTTATGCAAGCGCTTTGATTTTTCTTCCGCTCCATCATCAAGCAAATCAACAACTATCCCAATTTTGTTAATCGGCAGTTTGTCTTGGTCGGCAAAGATGCAAACAGATGTGGCGTCAGAAAAGATTTCTGCAAATTTTTTACTGTCACTATTTGAATGAGAAAGCAGTATTTCCATGGCGGTGTTAGATTATTGCTTAACTGTGTCAATCTATTAGAATTTATTAATATAATCTAAATTCTATGATACGAACTATTCTTAAACTTCAAAAATACACACTGTCAAAATGAACGTACCTATTTTTGCTAAAATTCAACATCAGTTGCTATAGATTGACAACTTTTTCTTCAATTAACAATAAGGAAACATAATGAATAATATGATGATGCGTATCATGGTTGGAATAATAGGCATTCCTCTTATCATTGTTTTGTTGTTGTATGGCGGCATATTATTCACCATCACCACTTTTGTAATTGCCATTTTAGGTTTGCTTGAATTTTATGCAATCTCTCGAAAAAAAGGGATGAATCCTAATATTTACATTGGCGTTGCGGCTACTGCATTTCTTTATGCGACATTATACTATGGCAATTTATCACTGTATTTGCCTGCTGCTTCAGCAATTTTTGTATTGATTACAATAATGCTTCAGCTTTGGCGCAAAACCGACTCGGCATTATTCGACATTGTTTCAACGTTGTCTGGTGTAATGTATTTCCCATTATTATTGTTTTTTCTTACCAAAATATACATCTTAACATCACCAGCTGATGGGCGATATTTAACGCTTATTCTATTTATATCTGTGTGGCTATGTGACAGCGCTGCATATTTTGGAGGCAAGTTTTTTGGACGCAGGAAACTTTTTGAGCGGATAAGCCCCAAAAAAACATGGGAAGGCGCTGGCTTTGGATTATTCGGCTCTATTTTTGGATTTATTGTTGCCGGGAATGTTTTGATGCCGGAAATTCATATAACTCATTGGTTTGCACTTGGCATTCTTACTGGAGTTTTCGGGCCGATAGGCGATCTAGCCGAATCGTTAATGAAGCGGGATGCTAATATAAAAGACAGTTCTAATATATTGCCCGGTCACGGAGGTGTTTTAGATAGGTTCGACAGCATGACATTTGCAGCTCCAATTATGTATTTTTATGCTGCATACTTTATTTGACAGGGGGATTCAACAATAAAGTTACACACTTTAGTGCTGAATCCACCCTATATCGTTTATTTCTGATTATTTCAACAGGATAAATGACATTTTACGACCGGCTAATCGCATCTCTACTAATCTGCATACTCAAAAAGAAAAGGGCTGTTCTGCATAGAACAACCCTTTTGTTAAGCAATAGATGTTTATTTCTTTATCAACGCACAATTCTTACTGGTATTGAAACCGAGCGAATTCCTGATTGCATTGTTAAGTAATAAGCTCCTTGCGCCACAGTGTTTACATCGAAATTCAACGAATGGCTGCCAGCAGGTAAATTGTCGAAACTGCCAAGCATTGCCTTATGCCCTGCTGCATCGACAAGATAGAATTGTGCGTTGCTGCAATTTTCTGGCAAAGTGATATGCAGCGCTATTTCATTGCTGGCTGGATTAGGCATTGCTTCGAGCATCGGGCTTACGCTTTCGCCCCACGTATCAGCAACAGAAGTGAAATTACAATCTTGTATGGCAACCGTCATAGTATCGGCAATAATTTCATTCTGACGCTGATAAATTCGAAGCAAGCCGTTTGGAGTTGTTTTCAAGCTTGTCGGCACGGTCCAGCCATCGTAGTAGCCATCGCTTAATTTAACGCCGAGAGCATTGGTTACACGCGCCCAAGAAGTGCCGCCATTATCGGAAATTTCAATCATCATATTTACATTCGGCTGGATAAAATCGCTTTTCCACCATATTCTCCATACTTTGCCGCGACATAATGTGTCGAGATTGTCTTTTGACAGTATCTCGAGCATTTCTTTTCCGATTGAAAAATATCCGCTTTGCGATACGATGCTACCGTCATTAGCGGATGAAACGCGGATGACTGCCTTGTCTGTGGCAATGCTTGGCACAGTCCAAGAATATGTATTGCCGGTAGCAGATGCTGCGATTGTCGTCCATCCAGCACCGCCATCGGAGGAGAATTCAATTTTAAATGTGTTGATTAGTGAAGCAGTCCAAGTAATAGTTGGCTTTTGCGATTGACCTATGCGTTCGCCGCCAGCAGGATATTGCAGAGCGATTGTTGCCGCTTGAACGGAAAAAGCTACCCAACTGCTGTCTCCAACTACAGGATTTGTTGGATCAATTACGCGAACAAGATATTGATTGGAGGATTTAGGCGGGATAAGCCACGGCATTTTACGAACTCCTGCTGCAACGTCTTGACCTATTTGTGTCCAAGATTGCCCGTTATTGTCTGAAAATTCTACGCGCACAGTATTCACTTTTGCTGAAGTCCAGCGAATTGTATCGGTTTTCCCTCCGGAAATATTATTGCGGCCAAGCGGATATTGCATTTTAATTATAGGATTATCAGGACCATTTACGCAACCGCGAGCTACTGCGCGTTCAGCACCGTCGCGTATAACGGCGGCAACAATTGGACGAAACTCAAGGACAGTGCCATTTTGAGCATTTAGCAAATGACAGTAGCTCATGATGGTGCCTTTGTTCCAAGGAATTCTTGGGGAAATATTTGGACCATAACAAGCGTCCTCGATAGAAGATTTATTTACACATGTATCTAACGGAATATTATTTGGCCACACATTGCCAGTGCAATTATGCGTGTGGGGCGAGCGGAAATTATGTCCCATTTCGTGTGATATTACCTCAACATCCCATGCAAATGCAATTACAGGCATTTGCGAGCCGTATTGCAATGAGCTAAGACCATAACCTTGATCTTGAAGGCAAACCGTTCCGCTATAGTTAGCACCGGAGTAAGCTATTCCTGCTGTGTATAATCCTGAACCCTGATATGATGTTACCATATGAAGCAAGTCGCGCTTATATGTGCCCGACTTATTATTGAGTTTACTCCATATGTCGGCTTCTTTAAAAAGCATGGCAGAGCCATCTGCGCCATAAGAATTGTATTTCGGATATCCAATATCTGTAACAGATGTCCAAATTTTTACGAAACTTACTGTTAGCATTACATTTGTTTCATTCTCATATATGGAGCTCGACATAGCAAATATTGCATATATATATGCTTCGGTCATCTCATACGCTACATCTACATCATTTTTAGCATCGCGCAGGAATTTATTAAAAACCGGCACATCTACTTCTACGCCTACTTCTACTTCAAGAAGGTCAGTAGAAAGCGGCATTGCAAATGGCTTTTCTTTGCCGTCAGGGGTAATTACGGCTACTTCGTCTGCTCCGCATCGAAAGTTTTTCCACATTTCTGCATAGCGCGGATCATTATCTGAGGCAATAATATGTTGTCCGGATGCAACGTCATAGCTGCCTTCAGGCGCAATCATAGTAGTCGAACCATCGGCATGAGCTATTATACCGTACATGCGATTATTAACATAACATAGGCGAACTTGAGAACCGATTTCGTTTTGAATAAAGCCCGAATATGTAACGGCTTTTGGTCCTGGTCGGTATTGATCTTTAAACAACCATCGAGTTTGTTCGTTCGCAACTGGATTTGTGCGGCGCAACTGCAGCGTGCCGGTTTGATCTGTGCCTACAGGAAAACCGCTGATTACCAACGTCTTTTCGGGCGAAAAGAACAATGCGGAAGCAACGTCGGAATGTAAAACAGCCACACGATTGTAGCGAGAGTCAACGCCAAGAATCGCATCATTCTTTTTTAAAGTAGATAAAGAAAAAATGCTTTGTGCCTTTGCATATTTAACTGATGCCGTCTCCGTTCCCGCCCAAGTCATTATAGAAGCGGTCACAAATGCAAATGTGGTGATTATTATGCTCTTTGTCATATCAGTGTCCTTGGAAAATAAGTATAATACAGAGTATATTTACAAAATTATGCGTTCCATTTGACGTAATTAATAAATCAATGTCTTGAGCCCACTCCGAAAAGTCGTGTAATATTTCAAATCAAAGAAAACATGGTGAAAAGTATAGTTTTTACTGATTTTTAAGTTAAAAATGGAAAAAAACGACTTTTTTAGCTCTTAAAAGATATGTTTTTTTATAAATAGATAATCTTTCATCTGCAATTTTTATAAAACTCCATTTTCGGAGTGGCTAATGTCTTTAAAACGATTATACTAGTCATTTCATTGTGAAATATTATGTCCAAAAAGTCGAGTTGAAATGATTTCGCAAATTGATTTGTGAATCTCTTCGAGAGATAGATTTGCCGACAGAATATAAAAGCGTTTTGGCTCTGATTGAGCAATCAGCAAATAACCTTGCCGTACTTGTTCAAAGAAATCGCGACCTGCTTGTTCCATTCTATCTGGCTGTGATACGTTGCGTTTCAAAGATCGACTGAATGCCAAATCAACCGATATGTCTAACAGAAAAGAAATGTCAGGCGTTAAATTATCGGTTGCAAAAGCATTGCATTGTGCAACTGCCTTGGTCGGTAGTCCGCGGCCGTATCCTTGATATGCAGTCGAGGAATCGGCAAAACGATCGCTAATGACAATAGATCCATTCCTAAGTGCCGGTCGTATGACAGTTTCTGCCAACTGCGCTCGCGCTGCCTCAAAAAGCAATAATTCGGCGCGAGGATGAATGTCATTTTTTACAGACAATAAAACAGTTCGAACTGCTTCAGAAAGCGCTGTGCCGCCGGGTTCGCGCAGGACAACAACTTCTTTTCCTTTCGTGCGAAGCCACGATGCAAGCAATTTAATTTGCGTTGACTTGCCGCTGCCGTCTATTCCTTCAAACGTTATAAACATTGACTTATCACCTAACTAGAAAAAATGCCGACCAGAAATTTATCTGCGCCGGCTTAAAAAATAATAGTTATTGCTTATGTATATATTTTGCAATTCTTACTGAGCATCAACTATTCTGGCTGCCTCAAAACTTTCGCTCACAGTTACAATTGTCGGTGAAGAGAATACATCATCGTCCCGGAAATAGTTTCCTTAATCGTACATTCGACTATGCCATAGCTTGTAATATTAATGGTGCCTGATTGCTCGGCTGAAGTAAACATTTCACCGTTTGGCTTCTGTTCAATATTTACCGTAACAGCATCTTTATCCGTGTTAGACTTATCTAATTGCCCAGCGGTGTTTCCAGCAAAAGTTGTTACACCGTTAATACTTTGCTCATTTACTTGATATGATCCACCGTCAAAGTAGATTCCGGTTTTTTGTGCAGTAACAACAAAACTACAGAAAACAGGAGGAGAATTAGAGCCAATAACTCTAAATTCTATTTTTCGATTATTTATGCCTGCGCCATTGACGGTCATAGAATAGGCAAGCACAAGATTGTTATTGCCGTTATTTTTAGAGCTTCTATTAGATGAGCATGAAAAGCCTATAATGGAAAAAGACAATAAAGAATAAAGATAGTTGCTTTAACGTTCAAAATTAATTTTACCAATAAGACATTGTAAATTTAATAAAAAAAAACTGACTTTACTATTCAGATAAGCAGAACTGAAAAAAGCTATGATTATGGAAATGAAAAGTAAAGTAAATCCACATATCAATATCACAAAAGTAACAAAATATCTCACCTTACGCATTAAGAATCTACACCGCGCTTGATCTCATATTCTGCAACTCGCATAAAGTTTGAGTTAA
>JBDHXA010000065.1:0-16416 GCA_039810485.1 Chlorobiota bacterium
TTTATTGCGGCGCAATTCACGGCTGAGAGTTGATGCAGAAACCCCAAAGTTTGCTGCAATGCTTCGCAATGAGACTTTATTTCTATGCATGATTTCTATTTCGTATCTTTGCTCTTGGGTTAGGTGTTTATATACGCTGGCCATATTGTGCTCCGTTTGTGATAAACTCGTCGCTGGGTTGTTGAACTATGACACTTAAACCAACTCTTTATTTATTTTATCCGTTGCACTTCACTATTGAATCCGCGAATTATTTTAACTTCCTTAAATAAAATAAACACCCTTTTAAGAGGGGGCTCATTTTATGAATAATTTTTGCATTGCTTCCATGACTGCAATTGCCGGTATAACCTCCATTAAATCGGAGCCGTCAGCGGGCGATAGAATAATAGAATTGGGCGATAATGGCCCCCAGCGACGCGCTCCTATATGTGGAGAATTAGGATACAAGCCAACGACAGAGGTTCCGAGAGCTGCCGCAATGTGAAGAGTTCCAGTGGAATTTGCTACAACAATGCGTGCTCTGTCAAGAAGTGCTATCATTTCGGAAAGAGCAAGTTTTCCGCAAAGATTTATTGCTTTGGGCGCTTTTTGCGCTATACTATTGCAAAGATCATTTTCTTTAGCAATTCCAGTAAGAATAACGTGCTTATTTGCAGCGATAAGCATGGATGCAAGCTCAGAAAATTTTTCGTCCGGCCAATCTTGCGCCGAACCGCCGCTGCCGGGGTGAAGAATAATAAAAGACACATCTTCTGATATGTCATTTTTTAGCAGCAAAGCATTAATTGCTTCTATCGCTTCTGGCTTGACTGCCGGGCGCATTAGTTTCGGTGAAAAAAAATCCGGCGCATATTTTCCCGGGAAAAATCTCTCGAACAGTATGAGAGCCATGCGGACATTATACTCTGCTTCGTGATAACGGGCATCAGAGCGATGTTCCGAAATTTTATCTGTAAAGAATGGCGAATACCAGCGATATGACGATCCGACGCGTATTGGAATGCGTTGCAGCACAGCGGCTAATGCTTCGTTAAAACGCGGACGAGGAAAAAATATCGCTTCTGGCCGGACGATAGATAGCGCCTCTTTAAATCCGCCGGACAAACGGTCTGCATAGACAACTTGGTCAACCGCCGGACATTCATAGAGCAGAGGTTCTGCATAGGAATGAGCTATCAACGACAGCCGTGCTTCCGGCATGGCTTGTTTCAAAATGCCAATCAAAGGCAATGTAAGAACCATATCACCCAGACGGTCGGTGCGAGCAACGGCAATTGAATCTAAATTTGCAGATGATGGCATTGAATTGATAGAACAAAGAACGCCGATGCATAAATAACTGCAACGGCGTTCAAGAAAATTACTATTTTTAAAAAATTTGAGATGCCTTAATCTTATGATTTATGTAATAACATTCGGCTGTCTTTATTTTTTTTGTTCTTTTATTCTTAGTTAGTTGAAGAACCACAAAATACCGGCGCCGGCTGAGTGAACTCCTATGTCTGTTACGCTCGGATCGAATCCCACACTAACAACTGATACTTGACCGAAGAGAGCAACAGTTGAAGTTGGAAAATAAAATCCGCCGGCTCCGAGATTGAGGCCTGTGCTGGTTGTTCCACCGCCGCTTGCAATGCCGAATTGGCCGAACAAATATGGTTTAAATTCTTTTGTGCCTTTGAGAATGAAGCGGCCATAAGGACCAAAAATGATTGAATTAGAGGAATTGCCATTTGAGCTGTGTAAGTCTATTCCAAGAGTAGTCCCAATATGAATTGCCGGGCTAATGGCATAGCATAATTCTGCGCTGCCATAGGTGTTTACTCCAATCCCGAAACTTTGGCTGGGGGATTGAGCCGATGCGGTTTGAAAAGTCATTGCTGCTGCAACAACCAATGCTGCAAATGCTGCTGCAAGTTTGAACTTCATAAAACTAACCTTAAAAATGTAAAAGAATATTAAGTACAACACGAATATACAGCCATACAATGAAATAACCAACTATAACAGAGCGATTTGTCGTCTACCTTTTAATGACAGAGTAATAGTGTTGAACAATATAAAAACTTAAATTTTATGCCCATGCTGCCAACTGAAATGCGGCTTCGCTACAAAACGCTTCAGAAAGAAATAGAAGCGCGTTTGAATGATTTCGCTAGTGTGCAAAAAGAAATGTGGTGCTACGAACTTTGCTATTGCCTGCTAACGCCGCAATCAAAAGCACGCAATGCTGATTCAGTTGTTAGATTGCTGCAAAGTTTAAATTTTGAGAAACATCCGTTCAATGCTGCTGCAATTCTAGCTTCTTCGGAGCATTACATTCGTTTTCATAATACAAAAGCGAGGCGAATTCTTGCTATGACAGAACAAATTGACGCGGTGAAAGGTTTGCTTGCAAGCGGCTTGCATCCGCAGGAAGAGCGAATGTGGCTCACTGCGAATATTGTAGGACTTGGAATGAAAGAGTCGTCTCATTTTCTAAGAAATATAGGCAGACGAGGTCTTGCAATTATTGACAGGCATATCATCAAACACTTGAATAATTGCGGGATTGAAGCAGATGCAAAACGCATTGGCAATAAAAAATACTATGAAGATGTTGAAAACCGCTGGCTAAATTTCTGCAAGCTTGAAGGAATAACTATTGATGAAATGGATCTACTTTTCTGGAGCGCGGAAACAGGAGAAATTCTGAAATGACAAGAGGCGCTTTGCAGAGATTCGCCTCAATGATTTTATCTGAAAATTAAAATATGCCAATATTTGTCTATAGAACATGGAAATATGTAAATTTAACATTCTATTCGTCTAATTTTGCACAGTTTTACACCTAATTTTAAAGATATTTTGAATTATAGTGGAACAATTATTGCTTCTGCTATAAATCTGTAATTGAGATAATATTGAAAACAAATTGAGCAAAATCTATAGATTTTTTCACTAATAGCAAGGAATTTCATGAAAAAGTTTTGGTATTCTGTACCTATTCTTTTCGCGTCATTGGCAATTGGATGGCTTGCAAGCCCGAATTGCGACAGAACGTGCAAGCGAACAGCCGAAAACAACTCTTCGGCAAGCACACAGGCATCTCCATCAAATGAGAGATGGCTAGCCAACATACAACGAGATATTGCGGCTTCGGAATATCATATTCGCTATCAAGAGTCGGCCAAGGCATATCAGAGTCCGAACCGCGCTCAAAATCTGCGGGTTACATATTTAGACGACGGCTTTTCGCTTACGTCGCGGACAAGTGAAAACAGTTGGAAAACTACTCTCCGGCTTAAGTCAATCAACAAAGGTGGCGCATCGCTCATCAATGGAGAAACTCCTGAATTTACCGTGAAAGACAATAATCTGCAATCTGTATATCCCTTGATTACAATGGATTATACAAATGCAAGCGAAGGAATGCGCCAAAATTTCATTGTAAAGCAGCGTCCTGCCGGCAATGAACCGCTAACTTTACAATTAGCGGCAGAAACATCTCTAAAACTAAAATCAACGGATAATAAAACAGGCGTGGCATTTTTAGATAAAAATTTGCCGGTTGTTGTGTACAATGACCTAAAAGTTTGGGATGCAAACGGAAAATCTCTAAGCGCCGCAATGAATTTGGCAGTGAATACAATTTACATAATTGTTGATGACAAAGATGCAAAATATCCAGTAACTGTAGATCCGCTTTCGAGCACTCCAAATTGGACTGCAGAGGGCGATCAAGACGGTGCTCAACTTGGCTTTAGCATTTCTTCGGCCGGAGATGTCAATAATGATTCTTTTGCTGACATGCTCATTGGAGCGCCATATTACGATGATGGCGAAGCTGACGAGGGAGCTGTTTTTGTCTATCATGGCTCGGCATCAGGATTTGGCTCTTCTCCAAACAGAGTATTGGAATCAAATCAAGCCGGCGCTCATTTCGGTTTTAGCGTTTCAGCGGCTGGCAATGTCAATGGCGATGCTTACTCTGACATTATTATTGGCGCTCCCGATTATGACAATGGCGAAACCGACGAAGGAAGAATATATGTTTATCTTGGCAGTGCTTCAGGCGTTTCATTAACCGCGGCAGCATCTCGTGAAAGCAATCAGACAGGTGCGAGATTCGGCTATAGCGTTGCTTCAGCCGGACGCATTAATGCAGATGCGTTAAGCGATGTAATAGTTGGCGCTCCGTATTATGACAATGGCGAAACAGACGAAGGAATGGCATTTGTTTATTGGGGCGATGCTGCCAGCGGATTGTCATCAACAGCACCATGGACAGCCGAAAGCCAGCAAGTAGATGCCCGGATGGGCTTCTCTGTTGCCGGCGGCGGCGATTTTAACAGAGACGGGCGCAGTGATATTGCAATAGGAATACCTCTTTTTGACAATGGGCAGACGAATGAAGGCACTGTGTATGTTTATTATGGATTGACTGCGGGCGGTTTGCCGCCAAATCCAAATTGGATACGCGAGAGCAATCAAAACGACGCGCAATACGGCTATAGCGTAGCTTCTGCCGGTGATGTAAATGGCGACGGATATGGCGAATTGCTTGTTGGCGCTCCTTTCTGGACAAATGGTCAATCAAATGAAGGCGGAGCTTTCTTATATCGCGGTCGTGCAGCCGGATTGGACACTACAGCGTCATGGATAGGTGAAAGCGATCAAGTAAATGCTCGCTATGGAGCAAGCGTAGCTTCTGCCGGCGATGTTAACAATGATGGAAATGCCGATATTATTATAGGCGCACCTCTTTATGACGGAGGTGAAACTGATGAAGGACGGGCTTATATTTATTTGGGAAGCACAGGCGGGGTTATTCATTTCCCGAATTGGACAGGAGAAGGAAATCAAGTAAATGCACAATATGGAATTTCAGTGACCGGTATTGGCGACATTAATCACGACGGATTTGCCGATTTCGCTTCAGGAGCACCTTATTATGATGGCGGAAATATTGACGAAGGCCGAGTTTCAGTTTATTTTGGCTCGGGAAGTGGTATCGGATCGGCATTGGCAGTTCTTGAACCGAATAAAGATAATGCAAATTTTGGATTTAGCGTAGCATCTGCGGGCGATGTAAACGGCGATGGAATTAGCGATTTATTAGTTGGGGCGCCGGGATTTGACGGCGGAAGCCCCGGTGAGGGAAAGGCATTTATTTATTATGGAACAGTCAATGGAGTTTCCAGCCCTTCTGACTGGGGATTTGAATCGAATCAAACAAATGCGCGGCTTGGCTGGGCGGTTTCCACAGCTGGCGATGTTAATGGCGACGGCTACAGCGATATTATCGTTAGTGCGCCGTATTGGGATAGCATAGAAACAGATGAGGGGCGCGTTTGGATATTCTATGGCAGTCAGTCAGGAGTTGCATCCGTGCCTGCTCGCATAATTGAAAGCAATCAAAGCGAATCGCATTTTGGCGCTGCTGTGGCATGTGTTGGCGATGTAAATAATGACGGCTATAGCGATGTGGCCGTAGGAGCGCCGCTCTATGATAACGGCCAAACAGACGAAGGGCAAGTATTTCTTTATGCCGGATCGCCAGACGGTTTGCGAGCTGCAGCTGTTTGGACAGGCGAAGGCAATCGTGCGAATGCCAATTTCGGTGCAAGTATCGCCAATGCTAACGATGTGAATGGCGATGGATTTAGCGATATTATTGTTGGCGCACCGACATACAATAATGATGCTGATGCTGCAGCCGAAGGAACAATTTTTGCATTTTATGGTCGAGCAACATGGCCGCAATTATCGCCGAACTGGCAGGAAGCCACAGAGCAAGACGATGCTCAATATGGAGCAAGCGTTGCTTCTGCCGGCGATATTAATGGCGACGGATACTGCGATATTATTGTCGGAGCGCCACTTTTTGACAATGGTCAGACAGATGAGGGACGAGTAATTGTCTATTATGGTGGATCTTTAGGTATGCAATCGGCAAATGTGTGGATTGCGGAGATTAATCAGGCAGGTGCTCATTTCGGCGCGTCGGTCGCCGGAGGAGGCGACTTTAATGGCGACGGCTATGCCGATATTATCATAGGTGCCCCTCTTTATACTAATGGACAAGTAAATGAAGGTGGTATGTTTGTATACCTTGGAACTGCATCCGGACCTTCGGTCAATAGCAGCTTTACTGCCGAAAGCGATCAAGTGTCTGCATCATATGGAGCCTGCGTAGCAAATTTGGGCGATATAAACGGCGATGGATACAGCGATATCGGCGTTGGTGCTCCGTTGTTTGACAATGGCAATGTTGATGAAGGACGCGCCTATGTCTATGCAGGGCATTTTAACGGACTTTCATCATCGCCAACAGAAACGTTACAAGGTCCTATTGAATACGGTCAATTTGGAGTTGTAGTATCGCCGGCCGGCGATGTTAACGGCGACGGATATGCCGACGTAATTGTCAGCTCTCCTTATTTTAACAGTTCGGTCTTCAACGACGGTCGAGTATGGATCTATTATGGAAGTAGCAATGGTATTGGCACAATTTCACCGACAGTTTTGTCGCCTACCAATCAAGAGAAATCATATTTCGGATGGTCGGCAGCATCAGCCGGCGATGTTAATAACGACGGCTATGCAGATATTGTGGTTGGCGCGCCCGGCTATGATATCAAGGTCGGTCAAGATTATGACCAAGGTAGAGTATATGTTTTCCATGGCTCGCCTACAGGCATTAACCCAACGCCTGCGCAAATTATCAATGGAACCAAATCGCAAGAGCAAATTGGAATGGTAGTGGCAGGAGTGGGCGATGTTAATAACGACGGATATTCAGATATTGCCGCCGGCGCGCCGAAATACACAGGATCTTTATATGGCGAAGGAAAAGTAATTATCTATTACGGTTCAGCGCAAGGAACTACAATTACCGAGCCATGGATTAAAATAGGCGGACAGCTTGGTGCAGGATTTGGCGGAAGCATTTCTGGCGCAGGCGATGTAAATCGCGACGGCATTAATGATGTAATCATTGGAGCAGCATATCATACAGAGCGTCCTTTAGATAAAAATGGAAGAGCATATATCTATCTTGGAGCTACAGGCGGTCTTTCCTTAAATCCTGCAAAAGTTATCAGCGGTACTCACAATGGCGAATTGCTTGGGTATACTGTGGCAGGAGCAGGCGATGTTAACGGCGACGGTTATTCAGATGTTTTGATCACTTCGCTTTGGTATGGCAATAGCGTTGTCAACAGCGGTCGTGTTTGGCTCTACAACGGTTCTTCCGAGGGAGTATCTGCAGTTTCATCATGGCATACGGACGGCAATCAAATAGCTGGCAATTTTGGAATTAGCGCAGCCGCTGCTGGCGATCTTAATAGTGATGGATATGGAGATGTCATTATCGGGGCTGATATGTATGACAATGGCAGCATTGATGAAGGACGTGCTATTGTATTCTTTGGTAGCGACACGAATTTGTCAAATTCACCAAATTGGTCTTTCGAACCTGATCAGAATTATGCTTATGCAGGTGGATGTGTCGCTGGTTTGGGCGATATCAATGGCGACGGCTATCCTGACATAGCCGTTGGCGCTCGTGGATTCGATGCCGGGATGATAGATCGCGGCTCAGTCGGTATTTTCTATGGTAATAATGCTGCTGGCAAATCGGTTATGACTCGCCAATGGCGTCCCGGCACCAAAACGCCAATTGTGCCATCATTGCGCTCGCAAAGCGATCTGAGTGTTGATTTAGGTCTTTGGGGGCGTACTTTAATAGGACGCGCTGATGTTAAAGCTGAATTTGAAACTAAACCTCTTTCAGTGCCATTTAATGGAAGCGGATTAGTGTCGGCTTCAAAATGGGCAGATATAGGCACCGCAGGTTCGCAGCTAACGCAGCGAGTTAGCGGACTCAATAATAATATCTCCTATAAATGGCGCGGACGTCTGAATAATCGCTTAAACAAAGGCGCGGTGCAACGCTATTCGCGCTGGCTCTCTCTGAATTATAATTCTCACACAGAAGCTGATTTCCGAACAGGTTTAGTATGCACTATACAAGCCATTGCCGGCGTTGATGTAAGCATTTGTAGAGGTTATGGAACAGCAATTGGCAAACCTGCCGCCGGAGCAGTTGGCAATATTACTTACTCGTGGTCACCTGCCAAAGGATTGAGCGCAACTAATGTTCCGACACCTTTTGCCAGTCCGGATTCAACTACAACCTACATTGTTTCAGCTTTAGATGCGAATTCGTGTCTTAGTAGAGATACAATCGTTGTTACGGTATTGCCAAGCGTTGCAATCATTGCCAGCAACGACGTTTCTCTTTGCCCGGGCGACACAGCATTTTTATCAGCAAGCGTTTCCGGAGGAACTCCAAGCTTCAAATATGAATGGTCACCGGCCAGTTTCCTTAACGATCCAAACATACCCAATCCTATTTCCAAGCCGGTTAAAACTATGTCATACATAGTTACTGTAACTGATCGCAATGGATGTTATGCTCGCGATTCTGTTGTCATTCGGGTTCATCCGGAGCCAACACCTGCGGCAATCACTCGCTCAGGCGATACATTAGTATCGCTTGTGCCGGCCGTAAAATATCAATGGTATGTTGATAATCAGCCAATTACTGGAGCAACAGGAGCTAAATATGTCTTCAATAAGACGCCCGGCACAAAAATCTACAAATTAGAAACAACCGATGAAAATGGCTGCCGCGTTTTCTCTAACACTTTGGTTGTAACTCTTACAGGAGTTGTAGAAGATTACGCAGTGTCAGGATTTGCTCTCTATCCAATACCGGCTGATAATGATATAAATTTCCGAGCGATGCTAAATGCTGCTGCTCCGGTAAATATTGTCATTACAAATTCAATTGGAAAGATTGTTGCATCGTTCAGCGACGGCATGCAATCAGGAGAGTATTCGCGCCGTATTTCTCTCGACAATTTTGCCGCTGGATCGTACATTATTTCTGTGCGGGCAGGCAATCAGAATTGGCTGCGGACATTTGTAAAAGAGTAAATCACAATAAATGAGTTTTATGAAAAAATGGGCAAAGCGAAAAAGTTTTGCCCATTTTTTTGAAATTGACTTTTAAAGCGCCTGCAGCCAGCATGCGCTGTTAAAGAAATTTGCCGAATATCGGAAAATTAAATTTCATAATTATAAAAAACAGATGCAATAAATAGTGCGGAATATATTGCTTAAACAAAAGCAGTTTGGTCTTGATTAAGATTTTACAAATAGAAAAGCCGCTATTAAGCACACATTGATAATCAACGAGATAAGAGACACCCAAAACGCCATGCCCAGACGAATTTGCATGTCATTGATTCGAGAGGTGTTAGCAACAACTTTTAAGGGCAGATTCGCCAAATCTGCATCGCGAATAATATGGGAAACACGTTCTTCGGATTTCTTGGCAGATCTTTCGAGATGCGTCAATAATTCTGTCATATTGTCCCTTGCTTCACTAAACTTTGAATACAATTCTCTTTCTGCCTTTTCTACTAATAGATTTACTAATTTTACCGCCTCGTCAACAATATATTTTGTTTCTTGAACTTTGCTTTTAAATTGACCTATTTCCTCGTCGAGCATAATAAAATTGCGACGTTCTTGTTCTTGAATTTCCTCAATTCGCTGTTCAATGATTGCAAATCTCTCTGTAAATTCTTCATGAATGGCAGTCGTTTTTCTATCAATTTGCTCTGATTCTTTCTGTACCTGACGAACAACCAAGCTTTTGATATTATCAACGACTACAGAAAGCGCTGATGTATTTTTCTTAAAAGTTTCCTCGAGCCCTGCTAATGAGGACTTAACTTTCTGAATGGCGCTAAGCTCTTGAAACATATAATCTATAGATGCTATTTTAGCGTCTATTTTGCTAGTGGATTCCAGAGATGCTTGTTGAAATTCGGAAGTTATTCGATTTATTTCGCTCTTTATGTCTTTTAAGTGTTCTTCGGAATTATATTGCGCCTCCTCAGTTTTTTTTACGAGGGCGTAAAAAGTTTCAAACGCCTGATTATATTGGTGCGCTTGATCTCGAATTTCCGAGAGAATCTCGATAACTTCGGGTGTTAAAGATTGTGGGTTCTCCATTCTTGCGTATATTCAAGAAAGTAATACAAAGCATTTTTAATATCAATTATAATGCGTTCTGCTATGGCATTTTCTACATTTGAGTTATATTGAAGAGCAATGGAAAAAATACGCTCGCGAAAAAGTGCGTCATCGGCAAATTGTTGGGGCATATAATTTTCCATAAAATCTAACAAAGCACCTTCCTCAGCCAATTCTTCATAATAGGTCTTAGGCAGAAGTGTTGTTTCTTCCGATTTTATATTTGGTTTTGGCGTTTCTTGTTCGTTCATAATCAATCATTTTCGGTAAAATCGAAATTATCTTAACACTGCTTTTGCATTATAGAAAAATAAAAAAGAATATTTTAACAATAATGGCACAATATTCTGTAGTTCAAGATATATAATTCCGCGAAAACATTTGCGCATTCATTTGATGGTAATTCATTGACAGATGCTAAAATACTATGAATTCTGAGAGAGGCGAAAGAAAAATACTAACTCCCGAAAGCAAAGGTCGCATGTCGCGCTATCGTCCGGGAAAAGATCCGGATGCCGATTTGGCTCATTTACTTGCTGAATGCAAAGAGCATCTCAATAATCCCGATCTGAATATAATTGCGCGAGCTTTTCGCTTTTGCATAGAGGCGCACAGCGAAAACAAACGCGCGTCCGGTCAGCCATACTATGTTCACCTGTTTGAAGTAGCGTTGATTGTAGTTCGAGAACTAATACTCGACGATGTCTCAGTTGCCGCCGCATTGCTCCATGATGTTGTAGAAGATAATAAACACTATACAATCAAAGACATTTCAGCACAGTTTGGAACTACTATTGCACAACTTGTTGATGGTGTTACTAAAATTACGGATATTTCTCAGAGCCGCGAAATTACACAGGCAGAAAGCTACAGAAAACTGCTGTTGTCATTGGCGAAGGATTTGCGAGTTATCCTTATAAAATTTGCCGACCGTTTGCACAATATGCGTACTCTTGAGCATTTGGCTCCAGAAAAACAACAACGTATTGCACAAGAAACACTCGATATTTATGCGCCGTTTGCCCATCGTTTCGGCTTAGGACAAGTAAAATGGGAATTAGAAGATTTAGCATTCAAATTCCTTCATCGTCAGGAATATACAGAGATAAAAAGGAGCTTAAAGGAAACGAGGCAGAATCGAGAAGAATATATTCGACAATTTGCCAATCCGATTAGCCAGCGACTTGACCAATCCGGGCTTCGGTACGAAATTAGCGGTCGCCCGAAGCATATTTACTCAATCTACAATAAAATGCAAGCCCAAAGCAAGCGTTTTGATGAATTGTACGATCTTTTTGCGGTGCGCATTATTCTCGATACTAACGATAAAAATGAGTGCTTTTTAGTATATGGAATAGTTACGGAAATTTACACGCCTGTTCCAGAACGATTCAAAGATTATATCTCTGTTCCTAAGAAAAACGGCTACCAATCACTTCATACTACAGTTATTGGAACAGTTGGAAGGCGCGTAGAAGTGCAAATACGCACCAGATCTATGCACGAAGTTGCCGAAAAAGGCGTTGCGGCACACTTTCTCTATAAAGCTGAGTCGCTTGGCGTTGAGCCTGCTCTTGCAGACACAGACCTCGAATATTGGGCTGAGTGGATGCGCAATATACGCGAGTACGAAGGCGATGAAATGCTGCCTCAACTCATGGAAAGTTTCAAACTTAATCTCTTTCCTGATGAAATTCATGTATTTACGCCGAAAGGAGATATTCGCAAACTTCCTGCCGATTCGACTCCCGTTGATTTTGCTTTTGATATTCACACTAAAGTTGGCATTCATACCATTGGTGCAAAAATCAACGGTAGAATTGTGCCGCTCAATGAAAAACTGCAAAATGGCGATGAAATAGAGATTATTACATCCAAAAATCCTACTGCTACGAGAAATTGGGAAAGATTTGTTGTAACTCACAAAGCTAAATCACAGATTCGCAGATTTCTTAATGATGAAAAAAGGCAAAAAACGGCGGAAGGTCGCGCTTTATGGGATAGAAAAGCCAAAAAAGCCAAAATTACTATCGAAGAAGATGATCTGGAACGCATAGCAGTATCTTTGAAGTATGATAATAAAAGCGACTTTTATTATGCAATAGGTACTGGCGCAGCTAATATCGAGGTGGCGCTTGATATTGTAAAAGCTCGCTTAAAACCGGAAACTCCGCAGCAATCGCAGCAAGATGTTGATTTTAACGTTATTTTGCGCGCGGCGCGGCATACCTCCAATGGCGTGTATGTTGTTGGAAATCGCGACGATACAGCCGATATGCTCTATTCGTATGCAAAGTGCTGCAATCCTATTCCGGGCGATGATATAGTTGGTGTTGTTACAACGGGAAGCGGCATTAAAATACATCGTAAATTATGCAAAAATATGCAACCGCGTCTTGCTGCTGCCGATGATCGCATTATGCCTCTGGCTTGGGTGTCGGATGAACAGGGCGAGTTTATTGCGGCAATTCGCATTGCCGGCGACGATCGCCCCGGAATGCTAAATGACATTACTACGGCAATTGTTTCCTATAACAACACAAATATTCGCAATCTGAATATTTCTGCTTCGGAGTCAATTTTCGAAGGCATTGTTACAGTATTTGTTCACAATACAGAGCATCTTTCACGTCTTTTTGACCGTTTAAGAAAGATTCAGGGCGTAAAAAGCATCGGACGCTTTGAAGGATAGAAATTCCGTAAAAAAACTACTTGACAGTGCGCCTATCCGTTGATAATACTAGATATGTCCCAAGAGTATCGTTTTAGCTGCATGGAAATATGCGCAATTCCATCTTCATAATATATTTCGCTAAACGGCTCGAAACCTAATGAACGATAATATTCAAGCAAGTGAAATTGTGCGCTAATATTAATGGGGTTTTCTGGAAAAAGTAAGGCAGCAGTTGCAATACTTCTTAAAATTAGTTGTCGCCCATATCCCATTCCACGCACTGATGAATGCGTAACAACTCTTCCGATTGAGGCAGCTTCCCAAGAATTTTCAGGCGAAAGAAGCCGCGAATATGCAATGAGCTGACCTTTTTTTCCGCGTCCGAATACATGCCAAGCTGATGCATCTTTGCCGTCCGCATCAAGAAAAGCGCATTTCTGCTCGACAATGAAAACTGATTGACGCAGTTCCATTGCTTCATACAATTCTTCGACCGATAGTTTCTGGAATGGGCAAATTTGCCATGAAAGGTACATAATTCTTTTAGATTTTTGATTTGGTTGAATAAAGCAAATTGTATTGTTGATACTTAGCTTACTAATATCACTATAAGTATTCACTTAATAATTTCTTATTATATTTTAATGATAATTTAAAGGGATATAAATACAATTACTACTCACTTCTCAAACTCGTATAAAATCATATTTTCCCCAGCGCCGATGACGGCTGCATACTTCATAGCCCTCGCGGTCGCCAGCGTCGTTAGTATTTCCTTCTATTGTTTCGAACTGCTCGGCGTCCGAAACGATGACCAATCCAGTATGCGTCCAGTCAGCACCTTCTTTCCGAATGGCAAGAAAAATATCGCCCGGCTTCACAAGCAAATTTGCACCTGCTTTTGGTATAAATATTTTTGCTGATTTTGCATTTGCCGCAAGCACGTCGCAGGACAGTGTGAAGGGAATAGGTGGTGTAATTCCATGAATATCGGCAGCCTGTCTCAAAATTGAGCTTGCAAAAGCAGCGCACCACGGATATGCCGCTCCTTCGTAACCGCGCGTATAGAAGCGCACCCATGGTCCGCAATTCTGACCGCCTATTTCTCGCGGATGCTCCGCCAAATGCTGTTTGGCAATTTTTACGACAGTTTGATGATAGTTTTGTTCTGGCAGCTGCACAGCAAGCGCACGCAAAAGAGGCGATGTTAACATGCCGAATGTTGAAGCGTCAATATCGCCGGTTTTCGGCAAGCCGTATTTGGTTTGAAATACTCGAACAGCGCCTTGTGTGGCAGGGCCAAAATCAGAGTCAAGTTTTACTGAAAATCCATGCAAGGAAAGCCATTCTTGAACCAGTTTTACACTTTTGCCCTTCATGCCCCTTCTAATAGGCAAAGAAACAGAATATTCCGAAGGCAGTTTTGCCATATCAATGTTCCTTATCATAAAAAGCAACGGTTAATAGATGAATACATCTTAATTTGCATAGTATTTTCCACATCTCTAAATGTTTGATAACAATAGATTAGTCGGTTGGAAATTATGCCGAGTTAAAATATTTTACTGCTGAATCTGCAAGAACACATTCAAAGCTGATTTTGTATGCGGAGTTAGTTTTCAAGACATTCGTTACACACAAGCAATGAGCGCTGAAGTTTTGATTGCTTCATTCTCACATTAAAAGAAATCAAGAACATTGTGTTATTATTCCTAAATTTAGAATATGATTATGAGCATGATGCAAAAATAAATGGAAGTTGTTCAAAAGGTACTACGTAGGAATACGTATTTTTTGCCTTATTGCAGGAATTTTTTATGAAATATTGTGTGAATGCTTCAGAAAGCAGGCATTGCTATCAGTCTTATGCTATTTCTTTTCTATTTCATTCTATTAGAAAAATCAGTTTGCTCATAAAAAAATTGCCCGACTATGATTGATGATAGTCGGGCAGTAGAAGAAGCAAGATAATACTGCATATTTAGGTTGGATTGCGCAATTTGCTATGTTTTTTCCCATAAGCAAAATAGATTATAAAGCCGATTCCCATCCATATAATCAGTCGAGCCCATGTGTCCCATGGCAGTCCAAGCATCATTGAAAGGCATACTAGAATGCCAAGAATTGGCACAAGCGGAACTAAAGGCGTGCGAAATGCGCGCGGAAGATCTGGAAGCTTTCTTCTCATAACTATAATGCCAAAACACACAAGGACAAAAGCTAACAGAGTGCCAATGCTAGTCATTTCACCTACCACTCGCGCCGGTACAAATGCAGCAAATGCGCCGACAAAAATCATAAAAAGCAAGTTTGATTTATATGGAGTTTTTAACAAAGGATGAACTTCCGAAAAAACTTTAGGCAGAAGTCCGTCATGCGACATCGAATAAAATACTCTAGACTGTCCTAAAAGCATTACAAGAATTACCGATGAATAGCCGCCTAAAATCGCAAGAATAATGGCATTGTTTAGCCACGGGAAAGCGGGTATGATTTTTCCGTCAGGGCCTGGGTTTCCCATGAAATCAACCGCTACTGCAACGGGGGCAATTCCGTCTTTGCCGGCAAAATCATGATAGTTTGCCACGCCAGTCATTACATGAGCAAAGAGTATGTAAAGAATGGTGCAGATAACTAATGAAACCAAAATTCCGATTGGCATGTCTCGCTTTGGGTTTTTCGCCTCTTGCGCAGCGGTTGAGACTGCATCGAATCCGATGTAAGCAAAAAAGATAACGCCTGCCGCTCGAATAATACCGCTCCAGCCAAATTCGCCAAATACTCCGGTATTTTCCGGAATATACGGAGTATGATTTCCTTCGCGGATAAAATTCCAGCCCAAGACGATAAATATAAGCACGATAACAACTTTTATCAAAACAATGACTGCATTTGCCCGTGCCGACTCGCTTGTTCCTTTTATTAAAAGTAACGACATGGCAACTACAATAAATACTGCCGGCAAATTAATTATGCCGCCCTCGAATGGGCCAGAAGCAACAATGTCAGGCAAATGTATATTGAAATACATCAGAAATTTATTCAGATAACGTGACCAGCTGATGGCGACTGTTGCTGCGCCGACTGCATATTCAAGCACCAAATCCCACCCGATTATCCATGCCATTAATTCGCCCATTGTAACATAAGAATAGGTATAGGCGCTGCCGGCAACAGGAATAACAGAGGCAAATTCAGCATAGCATAATCCTGCAAATGCACAGCCGATGGCGGCTATTACAAAAGAAATTGTTACAGCAGGACCTGCATTATGCGCAGCCGCTAATCCGGTAATAGAAAACAATCCAGCGCCAATAATTGCGCCTATGCCGAGCGCAACCAAACTTGTAGGTCCCAGAGTGCGTTTTAAAGTATGTTCGCCTTCTTCATGCGCTTCCCCCAAAATTTTCTCTATTGGCTTTCGTATCCATAATCCCAAATCTGCCATGCTGCCTGCTCCTATAAATTATAAAATGCACCGCCTAAAAATCAAGATGCTAATGATTTTCGCAAAAATAGGGTACATACATGATATACTAGTAAAAAAAATCGCTGTTTTGAATATCATCGAACAATCCTGTCCTAAACGATTTTTATAGTTGCTCCCCTATCTTGTAGATATTAGCTTTCAAGAGGTAAAACTGCTA
>JBDHXA010000066.1:0-15829 GCA_039810485.1 Chlorobiota bacterium
ATATATATGCGAATTTTATTATCTTTATTTTAACTTCCTTCAATAAAATAAACCCCTTTTAAGAGGGGGCTCATAAATTCAATGTTCCAGAATAGCATTACTTTTCTCATCTTGGCGTTAAGCGCGTCAAATTTGTTTGCCCAAGAAGCTCTTCCAGGTATTTCTTCCGATATTGTTAGAATTAAGGCTAAATCATTACAAGAGATTGAGAATATAGATCATTACATCGATTCAACTGCATTTCCATCGAAACATATAGTGATGAGTAATTTTGAAAATTGCGAAAGTGATTGCATTATAGCGATTATTGATGAAGATGTTATATCTGATGCAAAACCAAAATATTCATATATAAGCAGCAAAAAGCAAATTAAATCTGGAGAAAAAGAGCTAATAGATAATGATTCTTCAATGTATATTCCATTTTCAGAATATACAATTGCAGGCACAAAACGCTATACTATAGACAATTCACAACCAAGGCAAACAACTAAGATTAAACCTTGGGCGACTGTGGCGGTGGGTTGTGCTTACTTTGGAGTTCTAACCGGTCTGCACATTTACCAGTCGCAAACTTTGTGGAATGAAAAGACGAATTTCCGCATTATAGAGGATATAGATCAAGATTTTTTTGCAGATAAGTTTGGTCATTTTTTTGGCGGATACTTCACAGGATATTGTTCCACTGAAATATTAATTGGAGCAGGTTTTAATCTTGAAATGGCAACTATTATCGGCGGTTCTATGGGTTTTGCCTATCAAACATATGTGGAAATTATGGATGGTTTTGGCAAGAATTGGGGCTTCTCCCCTTCTGATTTCATTGCCGACGGCGCCGGATTTATTTATTATCTCGCTCAGTATTACATGCCGTACTTGCAGAATTTCACTCCGAAAATGACATATTTTCCAGCTCAATGGTATAACGAAAAGCCGCGTAAAGAATCAAGCATGTTTATTGATGATTACAGCAGCTGGACGTTTTGGATGTCGGCTAAAATGTGTAATTTAACGCCAGCATCGTGGAAATGGCCAAGATGGCTGGATTTGGCTGCAGGATATGCTGTGCGCGATTTACATTTTGATGGTGCTTATCATGGCAGTCCTCGATTTGTGATAGGCCTCGACTATAATATAGTTGAATTGCTGCCGGATGGAGGAAATTTCTTGAATTGGCTTAAACAATCGTTCAACTACTTTAAATTTCCGGCTCCTGCCATTGAATTTGGCAAAGAAACACGATTCCGTCTCTTTTATCCTTTTGTATTTTCATTCGGCACAAGTTTTATGTTTTAAGTCACATTACTACCTATTTTACAACAATTCCTTACCTTTGATATTCATAAATTAATTTTTACAACGGTTTCTCAGATATGATAACATTTTTAAAAGGTCTGAAAAATATTGTCATCGGCAAAGGCCGAAGTTTATCAGATAAATCTATTTTTCACCAGCTAACACTTGTCGCATTTTTTGCATGGGTTGGCTTGGGAGCCGACGGTTTATCTTCATCATGCTACGGTCCTGAAGAAGCATTCCGGGTATTGCATGAATATCCTTATTTAGCAATTTTCGTAGCTCTCGGCACAGCCATAACAATTTTCATTGTCAGTGCCAGCTATTCGCAAATCATTGAACTATTTCCAAATGGCGGCGGCGGCTACTTAGTGGCTAGCAAGCTTCTTTCGCCTAATATTGGCATGGTTTCCGGCTGTGCTTTGATAATTGACTATGTTCTTACCATTGCCATATCTATTGCAAGCGGCGTTGCGGCTATATTCAGTTTTTTGCCTGTAGAATGGGGCGGATATAAATTGGTGGTTGCCACAGTCGGTATTGGTGTGATGGTCATCTTAAATATGCGCGGGGTTAAAGAATCTGTTGCTGCTTTGTTGCCAATTTTTATGCTATTTGTTGTAACCCACGTTGTTGCAATACTTTATATTTTCGGCGTCCATTTGTTTGAGCTCCCGGAAGTAATTTCAACCACAAGCAAAGAGCTTTCGTCAGCATCGTCTGCATTGGGAAGTTTTGGCGTGTTTATCCTCATTCTTCGTGCTTATAGCATGGGTGCAGGAACGTATACAGGAATTGAAGCGGTAAGCAATGCCATGCCTATTCTGCGCGAGCCGCGCATTCAAACTGCTAAAACTACCATGCGATATATGGCTTGGTCTTTGGCATTTGTCGCAATGGGGCTGATGATATCATATTCATTGATGAAAGTCCATCATGAAGAAGGCAAAACGTTCAATGCTGTGCTCTTTGAAAATCTCTTTTCAGGTCTTGGAAACACTACTGCGTATATTTTTCTAACGATAATTCTAATTTCAGAGGCAGTCATCCTTTTTGTTGCTGTTCAGACAGGTTTTCTGGGTGGCCCTCAAATTCTCTCCAACATGGCTGTCGACCGGTGGTTTCCCACCAGATTTGCTACTCTAAGCGATCGGCTTGTAACTCAAAATGGCATAGTCATCATCGGGGTTGCGGCCGTATTAATTTTACTGTTGACCGGCGGAAACATCAGCATTTTGGCGGTTTTGTATTCTATCAATGTGTTTATTACTTTCAGTTTATCGCAATTAGGCATGGTGCGCCATTGGCTGCAAGTTCGCGAGTCATTCCCTAAGTGGAAGCGAAAAATTGCCATCAATGGCATCGGATTGCTGCTAACATCATTTATTTTAGTTTCAGTCATTATCATCAAATTTACTGAAGGCGGCTGGGTAACTTTAATTCTTACAGGCGGATTGGTGACTTTGGTTGTGACGTTTAAGCGACACTATATTCATACAGGAAAAATGTTGCGACGATTGGATGATTTAGTGCTCACAGCAGTTGATTCATCTATGACGGAAAAATCTGAAATTATTCCGCCAACCGACACTAAGGCAAAAACTGCCGTTTTCCTTGTAAACAGCTTCAGCGGACTTGGTTTGCACACATTATTTACTGTGATGCGAACATTTGAAGGCACTTTTAAAAACTTTGTTTTTGTTCAAGTCGGCATTCTCGACGCTGGCAATTTTAAAGGATCCGAAGAAGTCGAATCATTGAGGAATTTTACGGAAAGCGAATCTGCCAAATATGTCAACTTTATGCATAATAATGGATATAGCGCAGAAGCGTTTTTTGATTATGGAACTGATGTTGTAGAAGTTGTTGGAGATCTGGCGCCCAAAATCGTTGAGAAATATCCACATTCTATCTTCTTCGGCGGGCAAGTAGTTTTTCCCAAAGAATCAATACTTACTCGCTGGCTTCATAATTTTACCGTTTTTGCCGTGCAACGTAAACTTTATTTCGACGGTATTCCGGTGGTTATATTACCTGTTAGAATTTAAAGTTGATTAACTGTCATCAGCATCTTATTAGGAGCATATATATGAAGCGCAATTCTCTATTTTCTTTTTTACTGATATTCGCAATAGCACCGACATTTATATCGGCTCAAACGTCTGAAAAGGAAAATCAGCCGAATTTCTTTGAAATACAAAGAAAATTCAAAGATTATTGGAAAGAAAAAATTGAATCGTTAGAGAATCGCGAAGGCGGTAAAATCGAAGGCGGATATAATCAGTATAAACGTTGGGAATACTTTTGGGAAGATAGGCTTTATCCATCGGGCGTGTTGCAGCAACCGGATATACTCTTGCGTGAAACTAAAAAAATGGAAGCAATGCGCAGGAAAAATGAATCTCTTTTAGGTATTGCTGCCACTGTTCAGTGGAATGAATTAGGACCAACAACTGTGCCTACAAGCAGCGGTGGCGGATCAGGCCGAGTCAATAATATATGTTTGCTGCCGGATTATCCCGATATTATCTGGGCTGCTACCGCCGGAGGCGGTGCATGGCAGTCAACCGATGCCGGAAAAAATTGGAGATGCACTACTGATCGCCTTCCTACTCTTGGCGTTACCGATATTGCTATTGCACCGGGCAATCCCGACATTGTGTATATTGCAACAGGCGATGGCGACGGCCCAGGCGGTTATGACCAGCCGATTGCTTACAGTGCAGGGGTCTTAAAATCTACTGATGGCGGAGAAACTTGGCAGCAAACAGGTTTGCAATACAACACAACTTCTCAGCGGCGAATTTATCGTTTGCTTCAGCATCCAGACAATGCAAATATTCTCTTTGCAGGCACTGACAACGGCATATTCAAGACAACTGATGCAGGCGCCACTTGGACTTCAAAAATTAGCGGTAACTTTCGCGACATGGAATTTAAACCCGAAAATCCATCTATTATGTATGCTTGTAATAACAATCAAATATATCGCTCAAAAGACGGCGGCGAAAATTGGGAGCGATTAGATTCAAAAATTCCAAGCTCTATTGGTCGAATCTCTATTGCAGTTACCTATGCTCATTCAGAATATATCTATGCTGTTACAGCGCGTAGCGGCTCATGGGATTTTGGCGGTTTCTACCGTTCGACTGATGGCGGAAATTCATGGACGCTAACAGCAACAACCCCCAATATCATCGGACGCGATTTGGATGGGAACGACCATGAAAGCCAGCAAGGGTGGTATGATCTATGCGTTGCTGCATCGAACAGCAAAGCAAATACAGTATATGTAGGCGGCATCAATATCTGGAAGTCGACAAATGGCGGCAATAGCTGGACAATTGCTACTCATTGGTACGGAGCAGACGGCACTCCTTATGTCCATGCTGATATTCATGGCATAACGGCTGGATATGACATTGATGAAATGTATGTAGGATGCGATGGCGGAGTTTTTAAATCTATCAATCAAAAAACATGGGAAAACCTAAGCGACGGCATGGGAATTATGCAGTTTTATCGCATTTCTGGGTCGCAGCAGAATGAAAAGCTTATTTTAGGTGGTGCTCAAGACAATGGCACAAGTTTGCTGTCAAATATAAGCTGGCGAGAAGTCGGAGGCGGCGACGGCATGAATTGCCTGATTGACTATAAGAATAGCAATAATATGTATATCTCTATGCAAAACGGCGCTGTTAGGCGATCGAATGATGGAGGGCTAAGTTTTTCAGGCACGATAAACGAAACCACTACAGGCGAAAATGGAGGTTGGGTTACTCCATTCATTCTACATCCGACCAATCCGCAAATTCTCTATGCAGGATTTCAAAATGTTTGGAAAACGACAAATGGCGGCTCATCTTGGTCAAAATTAGGCGCGCTTCCTGGTAGCGGCGCCACATTGAGCTATCTTGCTATTGCTCCCTCCAACCCAGATGTTATCATTGCTGGAAATGCTTCAAGAATTTACAAAACTACTGACGGCGGCATCAGCTGGAACACATTAACTACACCTGCAAGCTCTGCCATTAAACACGTCGCATTTCATTCTCAGAATGCCGACATATTTTGGATAGTTTATTCGGGTTACTCGTCGCAAAAAGTTTTTGAAACAAATAATGGTGGCTCTGACTGGACTAATATTTCAAGCGGATTGCCTTCAATTCCAATAAATTGCATTGTCTATCAACCAGATTCTCCCAACCGGCTATATGTTGGTACAGATCTTGGCGTTTTTACTCGCGATTCAATATCTAAAACATGGATTCAATATGGCGAAGGTTTGCCAAATGTCATAGTTAATTGGTTAGATATTTACAAAGCCGAAAAAAAATTGCGCGCTGGCACGTTTGGGCGCGGCATGTGGGAGGTAAAGCTCTCCGAATGCGGGGCAGTTCCTATAAGCGCAATTGCATTGGGTCCTACATCAATTTGTGAAGGCGACAGTGTTGTTTTGCAAGCAAGCGACGGATATTCTGAGTACCAATGGTCAAGCGGCGAAACATCGCAGAAAATAACCGTAACAAAAAGCGGTTCGTATCAAGTAGTTGTAACTAATGCAAATGGTTGCAAGGGCGGTTCAATACCGATTGTAGTTACAGTCAATCAGATTCGCACACCAATGATTACATCCAATAAGCCATTTGGAATTTGTCCGAGCGATTCTATAGTGCTTGATGCTGGTCTTGGTTTTGCCACTTATTTATGGTCAACAGGCGACTCAACACGAAGAATTACTGTAATGAAACCCGGAATCTACATTGTTACAGTCGGCAATGCTTTTGGATGCAAAGCCGTCAGCGCTCCTGTTACTCTCGCGGAATTTCCACCTGCTTTTAAACCGCCACTCTACAAATATCGAGATACAATTAGCACGTATGGCGGAAAAACATATCAATGGTATAGAAATGGCAAACAGATAGTAGGCGCAAGTAAATCATTTATATTATTGACTCAAGATGATATAGGAGCATCATTTAAAGTTGTTATTACTGATGATAATGGCTGTGTTGGCTCTTCAGAAAGCATTGTTATCGAGACAGTTGGCGTAAAAGAATTTCCTAAGCTAGCAGAACAATGGGAGCTATCGCCGAATCCAGCTTCGGGTTCTGTAACTTTATCAGGATATACTGCTAATTCCGGCAGTATTATTATTGAAATTTATGATGCAGCAGGACTCCTAATTTCAACCATGCGATTTGAAGCCGCAGCCGGATCATTCACTCACAAATTTGATGTGCTTAACCTTGCTTCCGGCGTATACATATATTCTATTTCAACTCCAGATGGCGTTGTGCATCGCCTCAAGCTGATTCGTGAATAAGCGTAGAGCGGCCAAATATGATTTATTCTTTATTTCGGCGCGAGCAATAATAATTCGCGCCGATTTTTACATTTTTGAATATTTTTCATTTTTTATCATTATTCTATAAATCTTGCAATATGAAAATAGGAAAATATACTGTAGATGTTTTTGAAACGGGTGATTTTGCTCTTGATGGCGGCGCAATGTTTGGCGTGGCGCCTAAGCCTTTGTGGTCTAAGGCATACCATGAAGGTGATGAAGCAAACCGCATTGCAATGACAGCCCGTTGTTTGCTGGTTCGCTCAGACGATCGCACAATATTGGTTGACAGTGGCTGTGGCAATAAAATGTCGCCAAAATTATGTTCAATTTACGCTCTTGACAATTCCATAAAGAGTATTGAGTTCTCACTCAAACAATTTGATCTATCACCCGAAGATATTACTGACGTCATACTCACGCATCTGCATTTCGACCATGCCGGCGGAGCAACCGTAATGAAAAATAACGAATCTATTCCAACATTTCCCAATGCGCGTTATTACGTGCAAAAGAAACATTATGATTGGGCAAATTCGCCATCCGAAAAAGACCGCGCTTCATTTATGACTGAAAATTGGATGCCTATTGTAAATGCTGGTATGATGGAATTTACTGACGGCGAAGGCAGTATTTTCGACGGAATCAAGGTTGTGCCTGTGCATGGCCATACTGCGGCAATGCAAATGGTTACAATATCGGACAACTCAACGACGCTCGTTTTTCCTGCCGACTTGCTTCCAACCTCAGCACATATTCCTCTTCCCTATATTATGGGCTATGACAATTTTCCGCTCACAACGCTAGAAGAAAAGAAAATGTATCTGCCGCGCATGGCAGATGAAGGATGGCTTGTGGTATTTGAGCACGACAGATTTACCGTTGCGGGAAAAGTTGAACGAACAGCAAAGGGGTTTGCCTGCGGCGAACGATTGGCAGAGATATAATTTGGAAGAATAAATCAGTAAAAGCCGCCTATAATTCTTCATTGCAAAAACTTAGGCGGCAATTTTATATTTTACAAAGAAATTAACGCAGTTGCAGAGAATGAGCGTCCATCTGATGGCCAAATTCCAGGTCCAGGATAGAATTGAGGACGCTTAGTAAAATACTGCTCGTCAGTAATATTCGAAGCGTTAAATTGCAATTTTAGATTGTTTGTAAAGCGATAGGATATATTCGCATCCAATAATGTATATGAAGGGACAAGCCCGACAGCACCATTTGCCGAGGGCTTTTCTGTATTCAAAGGATCGGCATAGCTTTCGCCTACGTAGCTAAGTAATAGCGATACGTTCAAATTTGAGAAATGAAGCGTTGCTCCGTTTCGGCTTGTTATTTTAGGAACAGTTTCAATATAATTGCCGTTTATTGAAATATTTACATTTCCTGAACGAATTGTCGCATCACGATAGCGTCCATCCATATACGAACTTGAAGTAAACAAAGAAAGCATTGTGTGGCTACTAATCTCAAAATCTGCCTGAACAAAAGTTTCAATCCCTTTTGTAAAAGAGTTGCCAATATTAGTGCGAAAAATTATAGTATTGCCGTTTTGATCGGTTTGAGCTAATGTCCCAAGGCGATTGTTATACTCCAAGCCGAAAACAGAAAGATCCCAAGACAATACATTCCAAGCACCTCTTATACCGGCTTCGACTGTATATCCATAAGCATCTTTTAGATTTTTATCAGCCACTTCATATACTGAACCCGGTATAATGTCTTTCAAAATTACAGGACGATATGCCTGCCCCCAACCTGCGTACATATTGATAAAATCGTTGAAATTATATTGTGTGGAAGCGGCAAATAAAGGAAATTTATGATTAATCGTATTCGGAATGTTTTCTACCGGATAATTTGTTATTACACCTGAAAAATCAGTGGCGCCTGACTCTAAACGCGCTCCAAAATTCAACGAAAAATCCTTTGTGAGTAGCCAGCGATTTTCTGCAAAAAATGCAAAGTTTGAAGTTTTGTAGTACATATCTCTGCCCCAGCCCGGCTTAACGAGCGTTAAGTCGTAATCTGTTCCGGTTGTGCCAATGCCTAATTGCCGGCGATGCAAATTATTGTTCATATATTGAACCCCGATAGCAAAATCAGATGCAATGTTAAAAAACGAATAAGAATGCAATGCTCTCAATTCTGCCGTTACGCTGCTGAAATTATCAATATCTACCTGACGATTATTGTATTGCAAAGTAGTTGGAACGATTGTGTCTGAAATATTAGCCAATCTATCGTACATTACACTGTTTCTGTCACCAAATAAATATGATATTGTTGCTTGAATTCGCGTGTTTTTATCGAGTTTCCAATTAGCGCTAAGCGAAGGAATGTTTATAATAGGCGAGTAATAATTGCGTGAGCGTGTCGACATGCACGGGTTGTAATGAAACATGCTGTCGTTCAACTGACCGGGCAAGTGAACTAAAAAATATGAACGAGTATATTCTACTTTCAACGTAAAATCAGTAATTCCATCGTAAAAAAGCGTAATATTTTCAGCATCATAATCACTATTGCCATTTTGACGATAGCCCTCGTTCCATTTTCGTGCTCCCCATATTGAATATCTAAAATCACCAAATTTGCCTGATGCAGCTGCATAGACAGACAGCAATCCATAAGAACCGACAGAGTTAATACTTTCAAATGCCAAATTTCGTGTTGTATCAGGTTGTTTAGAAATATAATTCAACAATCCGCCAAATTGCGCGCCATATTGCAAAGCACCAACACCGCGTATAAGTTCAATTTTATCAACCGCCTCAATTGGAATATTGTAATGGCTTGCAGGATAGCCGTACATATCTGAATTTGTTAATATGCCATCTTTACGAATATTAAACTCCCAGCCGCGATGCGGGTCGAGACCGCGTGTTGATACGTTTATTTGATTTCCGGTTCCGTCCATATCATAGATAAACGCGCCGGGGACTTTGGCAAATATTTCGCGGCCATATTTTTCAGCAGTGGTTATATCTTTTTCTTTCAGAGAAATAACTTCGTTTTTAATTCCTGAAAAAATATATGTTCCCTCAATTGGCGAAACGCGCTGAATGTCGCGCACGAAGCGCTCTGCTTCTACCGTAACTGGTGATAATTTGTATGTTTTAGTCGTGTCATTTTGATTTTTTTGGGCAGCAACATTAAAGCTTTGAAAAACAAATAGTATGGTGAAAATAATCAGATAGTACTTCATGTTAGAGTGAATGCTGTTGTGAAACATTATATCTAAGATAGTTCTTTATTGATATTGTCTGCGATGGATATTATTCGACAAAAAACATCTGATTTTAACGACGCTCCTCCAATTAAAGCGCCATCAATATCGGGCTGTGCAAAAAGCTCTGCCGCATTTGCATCGGTTACGCTGCCGCCGTAGAGAATAGGAATATAAGCAATTGGATTTGCTGAAATAATTAAATTTCTTATAAAACCATGAACTTCCTGCGCCTGCTGATGGGTGGCCGCCAAACCAGTGCCGATTGCCCAAACTGGTTCATAAGCAATTATTATTTTATAAAATAAACTGTTTTCTATATGAGAAGCAAAAGCGCGGAACTGACGAGCGATAACGTCGAGAGTGCTTCCCTCCTGCCTTTCATTCAATGTTTCGCCAATACAAACTATTGGCTTCATTCCCGATTCGAGAATGGCTGCTGTCTTTAGCGCAACAATTTCATCAGTTTCTCCAAAATACTGTCGTCGTTCAGAATGTCCTGCAAGCACGTAAGCACAGCCAGATTCTGCTATCATTTCTGCTGATATTTCGCCTGTGTAAGCGCCTTTTTTCTCATAATGACAGTTTTGAGCGCCTACATGAACTCTGCTTTTTTCTGCAATACGAACAATCTCAGGAATATGAATGAAAGGTGGAATGAGTATAATATTGCTATTCGAATTGGCGGACTGTTGTCTTATGGATTGAGCAAGATCTGTTGCTTCGTTGGAAAGCGTGTTCATTTTCCAGTTTCCGGCGATGGTATACGTTTTTTTCATAGCATTGATAATAAATTACTTAGTGAAGTTGCTTTATCCCGCTAACGCGGAATATTTTATAATTTTTAAGATATTGGTCAGATTCTAATCCAGTGCCGTCAATTATTTCTGTTGGTGTAACAATATGGACTTTTTCTGTTGTAAAAAGAGTTTGTTTTGCATTGTCCCACATAAGCGCGGAAGTTACTAAAGAAGTGCGAGTGCTGTCTGACGTAACTTTTACTTTTCCATAAGCGAACATATTGCGAGTGCGGTCGTCAATTCTGGCGCTGTCGGCAATCAGATTGCCAACACGCTGAGAATTTACATTCATAAAATCAACAACGACTGCCGAATCAAGAATGGTTTCTTGTTGCTTTTCATGGACTATAGCCATTGCAGAGCGCACCTGTGCTTTAGTATGCGATGAATCCATAATTATCATTGAAAAATCCCAAATAGTGTGAATTGGAATGTCATCTTCAATATTTTCGATTTTTCTTATAGATTTATCTTCTGTGCAACTCGCTATGCACATACATATTATTGCAACTGCAGCCAAATATACAAATTGAGATAAATTTCTCTTCATGCTATCTAAATAACTGTACAGCATCACGAATTACAGCTATTTCTGCCAAGAAATTTTCAATCTCTTTTAATGGCAGTTGAGTGGCGGCGTCGCTTTTTGCAAAAGGCGGATTTGGGTGAGTTTCAACAAATATGCCGTCAATACCATAGGCAGTAGCAGCACGTGCCAAAGGAAGTATGAATTGTGGCAATCCTCCTGATGTGCCTAATGATGCTCCGGGTTGTTGAACTGAGTGAGTGGCATCATAAATTACCGGACATCCTGTTTGACTCATAATGCCAAGAGAACGAAAATCAACTGTTAAATCGCGATAACCAAAGAATGTTCCGCGTTCTGTCAGCCAAATTTGCGAGTTTCCGGTCGAACGTACTTTCTCGGCTGCGTCAGCCATATCTTGCGGCGCTAAAAATTGACCTTTTTTGATGTTAACTGTTTTTCCAGTTTGTCCGGCAGCAATTAAAATCTCCGTTTGGCGACAAAGAAAAGCCGGTATTTGCAATACGTCCACATAATTATTGGCAAAATATATTTCTTCAACTGAATGCACATCGGTAAGAACAGGAATGCTATATTTTTTGCCAATGTCATGCAAAAAGCCGAGAGCTTTTTCGTCGCCTATTCCGGTAAAAGATGAAATATTTGTGCGATTGGCTTTCTTGTAAGATGATTTGAAATAAAGTGTGAAATTATATTTTTGAGCAAGCGGAAGCACTGTTTCTGCAACTTCTTCGAGCAAATCAAGAGATTCAATCACGCAAGGTCCGGCAATAAGAATCATAAGAAAAGTATTGTGTTTTAGATCGCAAGTTTAACATCAAAAGTAGCCAATTTCTCTATATTTTGAAAATATCTCGTAAAATAATAACGGTATTTTGCGAGACGTGTATTTTTGCACATTATGCATATAAATAATCTGCTGATTCTTAATGCAGCAATTTGAAAGTACTCACAAATCAGCACCAGTGCAATCTATTCGAGGCATAGGTACTCATCGCGCTCAAGCGTTAATTGCATCCGGCTTACATACGGCAGCCGATTTAATACATTATATTCCACGCGCTTATATAGATAGAAACGCTGCTGTTTCCATATCTGAAATTCGACGTAACTTAGACTGTAATAATTTCCTCTCGCATGATTCTGCTATGGCATCAGCTTCTATTTCTTTTAAAAGCCAAACAACAATAGTTGCAAGAATTACCAAAGTGCGAGAGCATGGCTATGGCGCGAACCGAAAAATGCTAACAGCTTTAATAGCCGACGGCAGCGGAGATATTGCAGAGCTAATATTTTTTAACCAAGTGAGTTATTACAAGGTTATATTGCGTGAAGGCGAATTATTAGCAATAAGCGGCACTCCAGAATATGATGAAAAATATCGCAAAATCGCATTTTATCATCCCGAAATTACTCGGATTGACGATGAAGAGCAGGCATTGTATCAATCGGGGAAAATTCTCCCTGTTTATTCACTCAGTCAAGAAATGCGCAAAGCCGGAATCGGATTGAAAATGCTTCGAAATATTATAGAATCAGCATTACAAGATGAAATCCCATTTTTAAATGAAACGCTATCTCATACTATTCTATTAAAATATAAACTTCCGAACATTAGCGAAGCAATTATAGCTCTTCATTTTCCGGAGTCAGCTGAAATATTAAATCGAGCAATGTGGCGAATGAAATTCGAAGAGCTTTTTTATTTTGAATTATTGCTTGCAATGCGTCAAAGAGGAATAAAAATAACTGAGAAAGGATTGGTAATCGATCCTAAAAGTAAAAGAGCGCGCCAATTGCTTGATAGTTTGCATTTTGATCTTACTCGAGCTCAAAAAAGAACTTTGCAAGAAATAGCGCGCGATCTTCAAAGCGGACAACCGATGAATCGACTTTTGCAGGGTGATGTCGGATCCGGAAAAACCATAGTTTCGGTTTTTGCAATGCTTATGGCTGCTGATTCCGGCTTCCAGTCGTTGATGATGGCGCCGACTGAAATTCTTGCCGAGCAGCATTACCACACTTTGAAGAAATTGCTTGCTGATAGCGGACTTGAAATTGTGCAGCTCGTAGGCGGACAAAAAAAGAAAGCGCGTATGGAAATTCTTGATAAAATTTCATCCGGCAAAGCAAATATCGTAATAGGAACACATGCGCTTTTTGGAGGTGGTAAATCTTCGACGAAAGAATCAGAATTGCTGCAATATCATAAAGTTGGCTTGATAATTATTGACGAGCAGCATAGATTTGGAGTATTGCAGCGAGCAAAGCTTAAATCGTTGGCAATTCGATCTCTTAATACTGAAGAAATGCATGAGACACTTTCATCGCATATCTTGGTTATGAGCGCCACTCCAATTCCTCGTACACTTGCAATGACGCTTTATGGCGATTTGGATGTCTCGGTTATTGATGAAATGCCTTCTGGTCGCAAACCGATTCAAACGCGAATAGTGTTTGAAAGTCAACTTATTGATATATATGATTTTATCCGCAAGGAAATACGCAAAGGAAGGCAAGCATATATTGTATATCCATTAGTGGAAGTTTCCGATAAAATAGAAGCAAAATCGGCAGTAGAACACTTTGAATATTTATCGTCTGAAATTTTTCCAGAGATGAAATTAGGTTTGCTGCACGGTCAAATGCTATGGTACGAGAAAGAAGATACAATGAAAGCATTTAATGATCGCGTGTTTGATATAATGATTGCCACAACCGTTGTAGAAGTTGGGATTGACGTGTCGAATGCAACGATTATGCTGATTGAAAATGCAGAGCGATTCGGACTTTCTCAACTGCATCAGCTTCGTGGAAGAGTTGGTCGAGGATCCGAGCAGTCATATTGCTTTTTAGCAACGAAAGACCATTTTCGATACAATATTAATAAACGAAGCGAAGAATTTGCCGAACGCAAATCAAGTGTAATCCGTCTTCGTGCAATGCAAGACACTTCTGACGGTTTTGAAATTGCAGAGATTGACATGAAGCTGCGCGGCGCCGGCAATATACTTGGAACGCAGCAAAGCGGATTGCCTGAATTTCAATACAGCGATTTAACTGTAGATGCTGAAGTTATTTCTTATGCGCGAAAAGAGGCATTTGCGCTTGTAGAGCATGATCCGCATCTTCGCTTGGAAGAACATATAATCATACGAAACGAATATCGCCGCAGAAATTTATCAGGCGACAACTTAATGGATATCGCCTGACAATGTAAAATTAACGACAAATAATAATCTTAGATAATATTCACTTAGTAATGCTATTTATTAACATTATTCAATATTTAAAATGAGTTCGGCACAATCTTACGAAACTCTCCCATATCCTAGCGCCGCATTTTCTCAAACACATCCAACACGCCTTGCAGCGACTGCAATACTACATGGAATTGATGCTCCTTTTCCCGAAAATTCTCGTGTTTTAGAAATTGGCTGCTCTGACGGTGGGAACCTTATTAATATTGCCTACACTCTTCCCAATTCCGAATGTATCGGAATTGACTATGCACCGAGTCATATAGCAAAAGCTCAACAAACAGTAGAAACTCTCGGCTTGACAAATTGTCATTTTATAACAGCTGATATTGCTCAGTTTTCCGATGATATAGGTCGTTTCGATTATATAATTTCTCATGGAGTTTATTCATGGGTACCGCCATCTGTTCAGCAATCAATGATAAATCTGTTTGCTAATATGCTTACTCCGCATGGCATTGGCTATATCAGCTATAATACTTTTCCGGGATGGCATTGCTATCGCATGATAAGAGAAGTATTAGAAATTGGTTTGCCACCGGTATTGGATGTTCATGCTAAGATAGCTCAAGCGAGAAAATTCTTAGAGAATATTGAAGCGTCAGCAGCGACGTTTAATCCAGCATACGGCTCTGTTGTTTCATCAACCCTCGATTCATTTCGTCGCAGCAACGATTCATATATTGGACATGAATACTTTGAAGATGATAATGAACCTGTATATTTTCATCAATTTATTGAATATTTACAAAAATTCGGACTGGATTATGTGAGCGAAGCATCTTCATCTGGCACAAACTTGCATAATGCATCAGAGGAATTGTTGCATGAAATTTCTCTGCTGTCAAATAATAGGATTGAGCGTGAGCAATGGTTAGATTTTTTTATTGGACGTCAATTCCGTAAAACCCTATTATGCAAGACGGCAAGTAATTCTCCAAAAGAATTAGATAATTCATATTTTCAGAAATTATCTATCAGTTCTTTACTTGTACGATTGCCGGATTCTACAGATAAATCTCCTCAATTTGTATCACCTAACGGGTTAACTATCGGAAGCGCAAATCTTGTTCTTGCGCGAGCATTATCATATATGTCCAGCCAACGTCCACGACCAATACCGTTTGACGAGCTGTTTCTGAAATCTGCAGGAAACAATCCTTCCGAAAGTGATATAACTGCGATAATTGCTCTCTGCCGACAATGTTACGACGATACTTTAGGTCATTTGTATTTTTGTATGCCAACAAAAGAAAAATCTATTGGAAAGTCAATAGCGTCCTAAACGTTTATAGAAAGAGGGCAAATTAAGTAACTCTAATTATCTTAGAGGTTGTACAACAAGAT
>JBDHXA010000067.1:0-15471 GCA_039810485.1 Chlorobiota bacterium
TAGCCGATGCGCAAAAGATCGTGTGAAATCTGTTCTGGACTCAAGTCGAAACATAGTTAATCCTCTACAATAGAGAGCAGCTCACCTTTGAATTTGAGGGCTTTGCCTTGTCGCCTGTTGCGCTCTTGATATTTCGATTGTGCTTGCTTATGCCTGTAGCCTCTTTCGCCTTTATTGCGGCGCAATTCACGACTGAGAGTAGAAGCTGAAACGCCAATATTTGCTGCAATGGTTCGTAATGAAACTTTATTTCTATGCATGATTTCTATTTCGTATCTTTGCTCTTGCGTTAGGTGTGTATAGCCGCTGGGCATATTGTGCTCCGTTTGTGATAAACTCGTCGTTGGGTTGTTGAACTATGACAGTTAACCCAACTCTTTATTTATTTCATCCGTTGCACTTCAGTGTTGAATCTGCGAAATAACAATAATAACATCGAACAGAAGAAATGAACTCCCCATTCCTGCAATCGCAAGCCACATCCATCTGCTATCAATACTCGTATGCCTTCTTAAAATTATCCATTGCATTAATCCGATACCTGTTACGATTCCAAGCCCAAGTCCGAAAAAACCTAAGTTAATTTTATCAAGAGGTTCAGCAATCATTAATGCTAAAATAAATCCAACAACCCATCCGAGTGTTGTGAATAATATCCACTTTGTAAATGTCAGTCTGACTTTAATCTTTTCGTCCATTGCTTATTTATTTATTAAGTTGTCCATTCGGCTCGCTGCTCGTAAAACTTGCCGATAACGTTCGGCAGCTTGGCGAAGTGGCGGAAATCGAAGCACAAATGTTCAGTTTTGCACTAAAGTTCAATCGAAGAACTACCGTTGAATTTAGCACTAAACCCGCCATTTTGCCAAACTGCCCGTTAGCAGGTCGCCCCGTTTTCGGTCAAAGTTTAGTTCTGTTTTATATTCAGTTTTAGGTTCTTCTACAAGGAATAATTCAAGTTCTTTTTTGTCGTTAAAACCTCCAATTTTTTGTCTGTATGTCGCAGATGTTTTAGGGTTTTCGATTTCTAATTTTCGTTTTTTACTGATAGTTAAAAATTCTTCTTCTTGGTCAATTCCTAAAAATCGCCTGTTGGCTAAATTAGCTGCTATTCCTGTTGTTGAACTACCTGCAAAAGGGTCTAAAATCCAAGCATTTGGTTTTGTCGAAGCCAAAATTAACCGTGTCAAAACCGATAATGGCTTTTGTGTCGGGTGCTTTCCACACGATTTTTCCCAAGGTGCAATTGCCGGTAATTTTCAAACATCTTTCATTTGTTTGTCACCGTTGAGTTGCTTCATTAATTCATAGTTGAAATAATGTGGAACTTTCTCGCTTTTCCTTGCCCAAATAATTTGTTCGGTCGAGTATGTGAAGTATCTACACGAAAAATTTGGCGGTGCATTGGTTTTTTCCCAAGTTACAATATTCAAGATTTTAAAGCCTAATTCAGTCAAAATTTGTCCAACCGAAAAAATATTGTGCATTGTTCCGCTAATCCAAATCGTGGCATCATCTTTCATTTTATCACGAACCAACGAAAGCCATTGCCTATTAAAATTGTTGATAAATTCAAAACCTTCTGATTTGTCCCAATTACCCTTATTTACGCTTACTATTTGTCCATTTTGAATGGATAAACCGTTATTAGAAAGAAAATAGGGTGGGTCAGCAAAAACCATATCAAACTTATGTTCAAATTGAGGTAAAAGATTCATTGTATCTCCGTGAAGAAGATAGAAATCTATTCCGAATATTCTTCAATTTCAGTAGTTACATAATTTTCGCTATCTAAAATAATTTCCTCTTTTCTATACATCTCTTTCACTTTTGAAACTGCCTCTTCTACGTTTGAGGCTTCTACTTCAATTATTTTGGATAAAAATTCCTGAATTTCAATTTTAAATGTTTCCATAACTCACTTTTTTATAATTACCACGACCAACAAATTCAATTATACCTTTATCTCGCAAGACTTGTAATTGTTGCCGTATTTTGTCTTTGATAAAATTATTACTTGGATATTTTAGCTTTAATTTTTCTTCAAACTTGTAAATTTCATCAAGCGTAAAAGTTTCTTTTTTGATTAAGTCCACACAATTCATTATATCCAAAATCCAACCTTTCGCATCTTTGCTTTTTGCCCGTAAAAACAAAGTTTTATTAAAGGTTTCTTTGACCAAATCTTGATTGATAATTTGAGTGTTTCTTACCAAAAATACTTTTCCTGCATCTGCAACTTTTGAAATATCAATGTTGCAACCTACCCAACCTGCTCTTCTTGCCGTTTCTGCCAATGGTGGCCTTTTGATGATTATTTCAGGTGTGAAAAACTGCTTTGGAATGATTAGAAAATTATTTACTGTCCAATTTTTCGTATAAGTCAAAAAGAAAAAATTGGGATTATTCTCTGAATTAATCCGCTCAATCATTGTGGAATACGCTCCGTCTGTAATTGTGTTTGAGAGTTTCCCGCTTTTACTTTTTAATTCAAATTCTTCACTACATTTTTTACAATAGAAATCTGCACCCGGGCGATTGTTCTCAAATTCATTCAATGGCAAATCTCCGCAACTTGGGCAATAAGAATTATTCAAAACCCAATTTTCAGTTAGAAGTCTTGCAATTTGGGAATTACTTGTATATCCGTGAGCTAAATTTGTATTGAAAGCCAAATTCATATTATGCGGCTGATTGCGTTAGGGATTGCAGTGGAAATCCTTTTTGTGAGGAACGAGCAAAAAGATTGGAACGAAAAACCCGACCCGATAGAGGAACGCCCAAATAATAATTTTCAGGATTTGCGTTAATATTTCTCTTTGCCTCAACTCGTTGAATATTAAAATCGGAATACAGCTCATCAAAGAAATTATCATTTTTATCTTTCCCTTTTACATCTGAATTACTTAAAATCCAAGTGTGATTTAAGATGTCCAATTTGTTGCAAAAATCTTTTAGGCGGATTTGTTCGCTATCGTTAAACTCGTCTTTTGCATACGAATTGAAACTTGATGTTTCGCTTAATGGCTTGTATGGTGGGTCGAAATAAAATAGCGAATTTTTATCTGCGTGTTCTAAAGTTTGTTCAAAATCACAACACAAGATTTCCACTTTTTGCAAGGCTTCGCTTACGGCTATTATATTCTCTCTATCACAAATTGTCGGCTTTTTGTAACCGCCCATTGGAACATTATATTCATTCTTGCGATTCACTCTATAAAGACCGTTAAAGCAAGTACGGTTCAAAAATATGAATAAAGCGGCTTGTACTATTTTTTCTTCTTCTCTTATATTGTACAATTCTCTTTTTTGGTAATAGTAGAGTTTTTTGTTGTTCTCACTTCCCTCCAAAGCGTGATATTCGTTTTGCAGAATTTGCAAAATTGAAATCAACTCTTTTGGTTTGCTTGCAATAGTTTTATAAGTGTTTATCAGGTCTTCGTTAATGTCGTTAATTACGGCTTTTTTGAGTTTTGGAAAGTTGTTAAGTACCCAAAACAAAACTGCACCACTACCAACAAATGGTTCAATGTATGTAAAATTCGTTTGTCTTATATCTGTCAGCAAAGCCTTTTCAATCTCAGAAATGAGTTGCGATTTTCCACCTGCCCACTTCAAAAACGGTTTTGCTATTTTAAATTCTGTCATTACAATCCTTATTAAATCTACGTTTCAAATTTACGATTTTTATTTCGGTTTGAAGTCAGCCCGATGTGGAATTTTGTCAGACTGTTGATTTTTGCACGGTCGTTGGTGGGGTGTCTGCTAACGTTTGGAAAATTGGCGATGGAGCCGACTTTTAGCACAAAAGTTGAATAGAATTACTACCGTTCAATCTTGCACAAAAGCTCAATAGAAGCACTTCACCGGCTCTATTGCCAATTTTTTTGTTACCGGCTGCCTTACTTACTCTCGTCATAAAATGTTTGTCACTTTTTTATATAATTCTGGTAAACAGTTTTGTCGCATACGAAACTTTGTTCCGTGATTATGCCCCGTTCGTGCATCAAAGTCAACAAGAATATTTCCCTTCTCCATTTGAGTTAAGAAGCCGTCAAAATTGAACTTCTGCAACATCTGAACTTTGCTGTAACGATAAAATTCTTTATCGCCTTCTTTCTTAACTTCTGCTTGCACATAAAAACAGTTCAGCAGTTTTGTTCCAGCTTTATTTGAAAGGTCGTCAAAACCCCAATATGGTTGTGGATTCAGTTCTCCTAATCCAATTCGCTTGTTTACAGATTTAAGCCACGCACTATGCTTTTCAGCAGCTTTGCTGCTGTCAAAAGAAATGAGAACTTTTTGTGCTTCTCTATCAATCTTTACCATAAAGCCTCTGTCGCTTGCTGCGTTTCCGTGAATGGTCAAGCGGAAGCTCATTTCATTGTCAGGATATTTTTTCCCTGCTTGTTGATGTTTCCAACCATACTTTAAAAGTCCAACTTGCGGAACAAATTTTACAGCTCTTGGTGATGGCTCAATGTGAAACAAAGTTGTCAATGAACTTGTGTTTAATCGTTGTGATTTTAACTCCCACTCTGCTGCATTTGGAATTGGCAAGTTGTTTTCGCTAATACCTAATAAATCTTCAAGTGTGTTACCAATGCCTCCATGATTTCCGTGTCGTGCATTTGGTATCCATCCTTTTTCTGCAATCTTTTTTAGCTCTGCGATTAGTCCGTCTTTAGTATAAATTTTCATTCTGTTTCTTGAAAAAGGGTGGCGGTTTTAAATTTCAAAAGTTCACTTTGTCTTTTGTTGCGTTCAATTCTCGCTTCAGAATTTTTGCAGTAGTCCGGAGAAAGTTCAATACCAATATAATTGCGTTTAAGTCCTAATGCTGTAATAGCGGTCGTTCCACTACCCGAAAAAGGGTCAAGAATAATTTGTGCTGTCGTTGAGCAAATAATTCTGTCAATAAGCGCAACCGGAAACGGTGCAGGATGTTCGTTGTTCATCTCTTGAGTAAACTCCCAAACATCACCAAAAGCGTTAGCTTTTGGTGCAAGTTTGAAGTTTGGTTTTGGTATCATATATATCACTTCGTATGTCGGAAGAAAATATCCGGGATTGAAGTTGATACCGCCTTTACGCCTCCAAATAATAATTTGTCTTACAGGCAAATCTCTTATGATGTCTTTGCGGTCTTGAATAAGCCCGTCTTGCACACGCCATTTGTGATTATAGAAAATTGCTCCATCGTCTTTGATTAAGCGATACATTTCTTTTAGGCAGTTGTGTTGCCAATCCGCATATTCATCAGCTGGAATGTTGTCGCTGTAATGGCTGTAACCGTTTTGCAAAGGATTGCCTGCCCACTTACCTGATTTTGTATTTGCACTCATTCCGTTTCCGGTTGAGTTTTTTAAGTTATATGGCGGTGAAGTAACAGCAAGGTCAATACAGTTGTCCGGCATCTGTTTCATTACGGTTAAGCTGTCGCCACAGATGATTTTGTTTATAAAGTCGTCAGGAAATTTCATTTTATATTTATCATTATTCATTTCGTCAAAGATAAATTTTTTTCGTGGTTAGTCAGTTTGTTTGGTGCAGAAACTATCAAGGTTGCACTGTCTCTCAAAGGTTGCCGGTAACAATAAAATATATCTAATGCTAGCAAATAAATGTAAAATTAAAAAACAGCAAGAGATAGAATGGAAACATTGAAAAAAACACTAAGATATCTCGCCATCAAAGCGTATTGTATTCGTCTGCGATTTACATTGCTCAAAAGTTCAAAACACAATGGATTAACCTGCTTTTTCGTAGTTTTGCGCTTAGTTTTAAAGCGAGTGCGCCTCTATTCGTTAGATTATAAACTTTTCACATCTTTCTTCTTTTTGAACAGTTGTCTAATTCATGCCGCTTGAACAAGAAACAATTTCATATAATTCGCTGCGTCAGATTGGCGCAAAAGAGGTGTTGCCTCTTCTTTGGCACCATAAGATTTTTATTATAATTACTTGTGTTGTTATCACCGGCGCTTCTGCCATTATTGCTTTTTTACTGCCTCAGTGGTATGAAGCAACCGTAAATATTGTGCCGCCTAACAGTCAAGGTTCTGGACTTAGCGGTTTATTGGGCAATGTTTCTTCTGCTTTAAAGGACATTGGTCTAAACAAGCTTTCTGGCAGCAGCAACAACGGTTATACCTATATGGTAATTCTTACATCTAGAAGCTTTCAGGACTCTCTTATTCGGCGTTTCGATTTGGCAAAAGAATATGACATACCTGACTCTTTGCCAGAATTGGTGAGAAAAGAGTTCAAGAATAATTTCGAAATAAATTTTACTGCCGAGGGTAATTATTTGCTAACTTTTGCCGCTAAATCCCCGCAAAAATCGGCAGACATAGCCAATGCATCTGTGCAGATCGCCAATAGTATCGCGATAAGATTGCAACATGCCGAAGCATCAGCCAATCGCATTTACATGGAAGCACGATTGCGCTCCACCGATTCCACACTAGCTTCTATTGGCGACTCGCTTCACAAGTTTTCTCGAGAAAGTATGGTGTTTTCGCCGCTTGATCAAGCAAAAGCACTTGCAACGTCATTGGCAGAGCTAAAAGCATCTGCAATCAAACAACAAATTCAAACTGATATTGTAAGGCAAAGCTTAGGCGAAAACGACCCGGAAACGCGCAAGCAGCGTTCCATACAGCAGCAGCTTGAAACGCAAATTGCAAAAGCAGAGAATGAACCAGGATTCGCAGGCAACTTTTCCATGAAGGATGCTATGAGTGTTGGTGTTCGCTATTTGAAATTCTATACAGAATTTGAAGCTTTGTCGAAAGTTAAGGGTTTTCTGATGCCGATGCTCGAACAAGCGCGGCTCGATGAAGTCAGACAAGCTCAAACAATGTTTGTGGTTGACGATGCTGTTATTCCAACAAGGAAGGCATATCCAAAACGAGGTTTAATAATTGCGGGCGCAGCAATCGGATCTCTGGCGCTTGCATCGCTTTTTCTTATTATTCAGCAATGGTTCCGCGCTTTGCTTCATACTGCAAGCAAATAAATGTAGTTTATCCTCTCAATAAATTCGTTAATATTTTTCACTGCGTTACTGCATAAAACATGTACGATTATCTCATTGTAGGCGCCGGCTTTGCAGGTTGTGTATTGGCAGAACGAATTGCCACAGAACTTGGAAAACGCATACTGCTCGTAGATCGCCGTAATCACATCGGCGGCAACGCTTACGACTATTACAATCACGATGGGATTCTCGTTCATAAATACGGACCGCATATTTTCCATACAAACTCCCAGCGTATATGGGATTACATTGGGAAATTTACAGAATGGCGGCACTATCAGCATCATGTTGCCGCCATAATTGATGGCAAAGAAACGCCTATTCCGTTTAATCTAAATTCTTTATATTCAACATTCTCTCAGCGGCTTGCCGCAAAATTTGAAGATGTATTAATCGAACAATATGGATACGGCGCTAAAATTCCTATCTTATCCTTGCGACAGCATGCTTCTGGAGACCTGAAATTTCTGTCTGACTTTATCTACGACAACGTATTTTACGGTTATACGCTCAAGCAATGGGGTCTTGAACCAGATCAATTAGATGCTTCAGTTACTGCTCGAGTTCCAATTTTTGTTAGCCGCGACAATCGTTATTTTCAAGATAAATGGCAGGGAATTCCGCGTTTTGGATATTCTACAATGTTTGAGAAAATGATAGAAAGTCCTAAAATACATGTGATGCTCAACGCCGATTATCATTCAATTATTGGCTGCATACCTTTCAATAAACTGATTTTCACAGGTCCTATTGACGAGTATTTTGATTTTCTTCATGGAGAATTGCCTTATCGAAGTTTGCGATTTGAATTAGAAACAAGCAATACCGAACTTGCACAGAAGTGCGGAACAATAAATTATCCAAATGATTATAATTTAACGCGCAGCACAGAATTTAAACATCTGACCGGACAGCAGCATAAAAAGACAGCTGTTGCGGCCGAATATCCACAGACCTACCAACGCGGCATCAATGAGCCGTACTATCCAATTCCTCGGTCAGAAAACGCTGAAATTTATCGCAAATACGAAAATGAAGCAAAAAAGTCAGGCAATAGCGCGCTTTTTGTCGGCCGCTTGGCAAATTATCGCTATTACAATATGGATCAAGTAATTGGCAGCGCATTATCGGTCTTCGAACATACTATTTGCGAAAAATAATGCAAAACTCTTCGACTGATAAGGTTGCGGTCGTCATTGTTACCTACAACCGACTTTCGATGCTACAAAAAACTGTCGAGGCAGTTTGCTCGCAAACATATCCGCCAGATTTCATCATAGTAGTTAATAATTCATCAACTGACGGGACAGAAGAATGGCTTCGCAATCGCAATGATGTAATCACAATAACGCAGCCGAATACCGGCGGCTCAGGCGGTTTCTACACTGGATTTAAAACCAGCTTCGAGTCAGGAGCTGACTGGATTTGGTGCATGGATGATGATGTTGTTCCGTCCAATGATTGCCTTGAAAATCTGCTTGCAAGCAGTGCTTCTCCCATACGCGTACCAATTCGCGTTGCTCCCAGCGGCGAATTGCAGTTTGGCACTGATACAATACGATTTAATTTTACTGCTCCTTTTGCAGGACTTTGGAAGGAAATGTTCAGCAAAGAGCATCTTGATTTGAAGCATATTTTCCTTGAAGGTCCGTCGTTCGAAGGGCCATTAACTCATCGCAGTGTTGTTAAATCTATTGGACTGCCTGATAAAAATTTTTTTATTTTTGCCGACGATTCCGATTTCTTCATAAGGGCAAACAGAGCCGGATTTGAAGCCGAATTATTGCCAACAGCAAAACTGCATCGTTTGCTTCCTTGTTTCAATAAAAATATTGCTCCTTGGAAGCGATACTATGAACTTCGCAATATCATAATTCTCGATAAACGTTATGGTTCTTTTGCTGTTCGTCTGCTTCGACCGATATTATATGTCATTAAATTGACGCTTGCAGCACAATCGAATCAAGAGCGTCTCGCACTCATCAAAGGTTTTTTACATGGCGTTAAAAGACGTATGGAGCAAGCATAGCCAACGGCTTCGAGCGCTGACTTCGCGTCCAGGTGTGCGGCTTTTACTTGAAAATTATGCTTCTCTCTCAGCTGTACAGGTATTGTCATATCTATTTCCCCTTGTTATTACGCCGTATTTAACTCGCACTCTCGGTCCTGAACGATTTGGGCTTGTGTCGAGCGCAGCTTCATTTGTCGGATTATTTCTTTATCTGACCAACTATGGTTTTACCATAACTGCAACGCGCCAAGTTGCTGTATATCGTCAGGATTTGAACCAAATATCTCGCATAGTTGGAGCCGTGCTATTGATTAAGTCAGTTTTTTTATTTCTGGGATTTGGACTGTTTCTTAGCATTATTATGCTTGTGCCAAGTTTGCGAAGCGAGTCGACTCTCTATTTGTTGATGTTCGGCACCGTTCTTGGTGAAATACTTTATCCACAATGGTTGTTTCAAGGATTGGAACGCATGAAATTATTGTCTATTCTAAATGCAATAGGCAAGGCACTAACATTTATCTTAGTGATTATACTCATAACTCAGCCAAATGATTACCTTCTCTACGCTGCATCGTTATCGGGCGTGCAAATAATACTTGGAATTGCCAGTTTAATAACAGTAAAACGCATTGGCATTCAATTTTTATTTCCTAATTTTAGCAATATCAAAGAGCAATTACGCGAGGGCTGGCTCCCTTTCCTTACGGCAATTTCAATTAGCTCCTACACACAGTCGCGTCTCTTTATTTTTAGTTTTTTCGCTACAAACACCATGCTTGGCTATTATGCTTTTGCCGACAAAACTGCCGGCATAGTACAATTATTTCCAATGAGCACCTTGCTTGCCGCCGTATTGCCTCGACTGACCTTTATGTATTCACAGAATCCGGAACGCGCATGGGAAATGTTTTGTAAGTTTCAGCGCATTACACTTGTTTATCTTCTTGTTGTTTTCCCAATTTTTGCTTTGTTTGCAAACGAAATCATCTATTTAGTTTCCGGTCATACATTTTCGGAGTCGGTTTTATCATTTCGAGTACTTTTGATTGCTGTCTTCTTTGCTCTTGCAAACGCTTTCCGCATATACTATTTAATTGCAGCCGGACAATATAAGACATTTACTTTTATCTATGCGCTTAGCGGACTTGCCGGCGTAACAATGATGATGATTATCATACCCAAATTATCATATTTAGGCATGGCAATTTCGGCCGCTTTCACAGAAGCATTTATTTTAGTGTTAACTTCATGGAAAACTCGCAATAATTTGTATATCCCTATTTGGAGAAAGCGACAATATCCACATCCTACATCATAAGAATTATATTTATCAAGGAGAAATTATGTCCTACGATCTTACTGGAAAAGTTCATGTTATCTTTCCCGAAAAACAAGTAAGCGAAAAATTCAAAGTTCGCGAATTTGTGGTTGAGCTTGCAAGCGGAATGTATAATGAATATCCAAAATTTCAAATGGTGCAAGAACGATGCGCCATACTCGATTCCTTCAAAATAGGCGATTCTGTCAAAGTTTTCTTTGACGTTCGCGGTCGCCAGTATACCGGTCGCGACGGCAATATCGGCTATATTACGTCCTTACAGGCATGGCGTTTAGAAAATGCCGGACAATCTGACGCCGCTGTACCTCCGCAGCCGGCAACAGCCAATCCGAATTACGACGACATAGACGAAGTGCCGTTCTAAATTTTTTCATTCTTAATTGTCTGACTGCTGATTATGGAATTTACATGCATTCGCACATATTCGCCTGCGCAAGGCGTGGGAGTTGTGCAAATCAACAGACCTGCTGCAATGAACGCGCTTAATCTGCAAACAATGATTGAAATTGTTGATGCCTTTTCTGCATATGACTCGGATCCGGAAATCCGGTGCCTTGTGATTCATGGCAATGAAAAAGCGTTTGCCGCAGGTGCTGATATTAAAGAAATGTCAGGCGCCAACGCAATTGAAATGTTAGAACGAGATCAATTTGCTCGATGGGAGCGCATTCGACAAATCAAAAAGCCGATTATTGCCGCTGTAAGCGGATTTGCTCTGGGCGGCGGTTGTGAATTGGCTATGCTATGCGACATGATAGTTGCAAGCGAAACAGCACAGTTTGGGCAGCCGGAAATAAATATAGGCGTAATGCCCGGCGCCGGCGGAACACAGCGCCTCACACGTGCAGTAGGCAAAGCATTGGCAATGGAAATTGTGCTGACAGGCAGAATGATCTCTGCCGCTGAAGCAAAGCGAGTAAATCTTGTCAATAGTGTGGTGCCAGTTGAGGGGTATTTGTACGAATCAATCGCGCTGGCACGCGAAGTCGCCTCAAAAGCTCCTATTGCTTTAAAATTAGCTAAAGAATCCGTATTGAAGGCGTTTAGCTCAACGCTAGAAGGCGGTCTTGAGTTTGAAAGAAAGAATTTTTATATGCTCTTTGCCTCCGATGATCAAAAAGAAGGAATGTCGGCATTTGTCGAAAAACGAAAGCCGCAGTGGTCAGGCAAATAATGCTTTCTTTACTCATTTTTCAAAATTATTCATCGGTAACATGACATTTAATTCTCTTCTTTATAGCATTGACAGCCAAGTTCTTACCATTACTCTGAATCGTCCTGACGCATATAACGCATGCAATGAAGAATTAACTAATGAATTACAGCAGGCATTTGCCGCCGCTTCATCAGATGATACTGTGCGGACAATTATTTTGACAGGCGCAGGCAAGGCATTCTGTTCAGGTCAAGATTTAAAAGATGCGCCTTCGGGCAGCAGCAAACGCTCGCTTGCCGATTCATTGCAAAGGCGATACAATCCGATTATACGCGCCATTCGCGAAATTCCTAAACCGGTAATTGCAGGCATCAATGGTGTTGCTGCCGGCGCAGGACTCTCTCTTGCTTTGGCATGCGACATGCGCATAATGAGTGCTTCTGCTCGCCTTGTTGAGGCATTTATCGGCATTGCACTTGTGCCCGACTCCGGCGCGACATTTTTCTATTCAAGAATGCTTGGCTATTCCAAGGCATTTGAATTTGCCACGCTCAACAAACCAATTCTTGCTGCCGACGCTTTGCAATTGGGCTTGGTTAATTATGTTTTCCATCCGAGTGCATTTGTCGAATCGCTTCTTGCCATTGCATTGCAATACGCCAAAGGCCCAACGCAAACTTACGGTTATGTGAAATATTTGCTTCAGCAAGGAGCGAATATGCCGCTTAATAACATGCTCGAAATGGAGGTTGATTATCAGCAAAGAGCTGGCGAATCCAAAGATTATACTGAAGGAGTAAAAGCGTTCATCGAAAAGCGAGCTCCCAATTTTTCAGGGGAATAAGCACGACATTAAATCTGATATTCTACAAACAACTGCGTTGAATAATGTGAATAAATGTTTCACACATCATCATCCAAATAACAAAGCCCTTTGAATGTCTTTGACACGCAAAGGGCTTGAATGATGCTCCGCAGGCCGGACTTGAACCAGCGACCCTCTGATTAACAGTCAGATGCTCTAACCGGCTGAGCTACTGCGGAACAAATGAGAGTGCGAAAATACAACGAAGTTTGATTATATGCAAATTTTTTGCCTGACTGACATAATTTTGTTTCTTATCTCGAAGCAAAGTTTTTTGCTGTACATAACTCCAAAGCTAAGCAGTTCATTTTCTAATTCAGCATTTTTAAATATTTTCAATTACAATGTCAGCAACCGACTTTCGCCATCTCGCCGCTGCCTGCCTTTTTCCGGCTTTGCGACAAACACAATTTCGCGTGGACAACAATTATCAAGAAACTATTCTTAAGCTTGCAGACGAAGGAGTTGGCGGCTTTTGTATTTTTCAAGGAGAACTTCAGGAAACAGCTAAGATTATAGCGTCTCTTCAGCAGCGCAGCAGTAATAATTTATTATTCTGCGCCGACTTTGAGCATGGGCTTCCCATGCGGCTTGATGGCGGAACACCTTTTCCTCATGCAATGGCATTAGGACATGCTGACAATATTGAACTGACAAAAAATTCGGCTCGCGCTATTGCTCAAGAGATGAAAGCTCTTGGCGTTGCGTGGAATTTTGCTCCAGTTTGCGATGTAAATTCAAATCGTTTGAATCCTATCATCAATATTCGATCTTTTGGCGAAACGCCAAAAATCGTTGCACGACATGCCGAAGCATATATCAGCGGCTTGCAAAGCGAAGGCGTTATTGCTTGCGCCAAGCATTTTCCCGGTCATGGCGACACTGCCTTCGACTCGCATTTGACAATGCCGATATTGCCGCACAATCTTTCGCGTCTTGACAATGTTGAATTAGCGCCTTTTCGCGCTGCCATCACAGCAGGAGTTCGTTCTGTAATGGTGGCTCATCTTGCAGTCGAAGCTTTTGATTATGCTCATATTCCGGCTTCTCTTTCATCACACATAACTGCCGATTTACTGCGCTGCAAGTTGGGGTTCAATGGCATTATTGTTACCGATGCGCTTGAAATGCAGGCAATTACACGCTCTTACTCATCTGCTGAAGCTGCTTTGGCAGCAATCCGCGCCGGCGCAGATGCAGTGTTAATTCCTGAAAATACAATGTATGCGCTTAATGCTCTTGCCGAAGAAGCAGAGCGTGACGAAAATTTTACAGAAATGCTCAAAAATGCTTCAAAACGAATTTCTATCAACCGTGAATGGACAAAATCAAGCGTTCGGTCAAGTTCTAATGCACAAACACAACAACATGCCGAGCTAGCGCTTACAATTGCTAAATCTGCAATTTCTATAACAGACCCGCAAACTATTCTACCTTTAAATCAGTATAATTCATTTGCTGCATTAGCATACTGCCCCGATGAAGACATGGATGTCGGTACAGAGTTTTTTCGCTATTTGGCTCAAACCCTCGAAAACGATTGCGATTTCGGTTATATTGACGACTCGCTAACGAATGAAGAAGCAATAACCATAGAAACAGAACTCGCTGAAGCAGATATTATAGTTGTGGGTTTTTTTGTTCGCTCTCGCGCTTATCGCGGGAATGTTAACCTTGGCGAACATATTATGCCAAAACTGCGGCAAATAATAAAAAATCGTCCTTTCATAGCAGCTCTTTTTGGAAGCCCATATTTAGATGAAACAATCAATGCCGACTGCACTATATATTGTTATTCAGATGTTTCAGCATCAATCGGCGCGGCAGCCCTCGCATTAGCTGGTAAACTCTCTTAAGTCTTTTATTCCGTTTAGTATCTCATACTGCATGACCTGTATTTTTAACATATAAATTTAATAATCTGAGCTGGCATGCCTGAAAATGAAAAAATACGGATTGACATTGTTTGCAGCACACCATTGCTTGTAGAACCGCTGCTTGGAGTTTCAATTTTAGGACGCGCTCAAAGAAAGGGTATTGCCACAATTGCAGTTCATAACTTGCACGATTTTGCCGAAGATAAGTTCAGACATATTGACGATGCGCCATTCGGTGGCGGTGCCGGCATGATAATTAAATGCTTTCCTGTATTTGCTTGCATAGAGTATTTGCAGAACGAACGACAGTATGACGAAGTAATTTTTATGACGCCAGACGGCACAACTCTCAATCAAAACATCGTAACAGAATTATCCCTCAAACGCAATATTATTGTGCTTGCCGGTCACTTCAAGGGCATAGATCAGCGCATACGAGATACGCTTATTACTCGTGAAATCTCTATCGGCGACTATATTTTAACTGGCGGCGAATTGCCTGCGCTTATACTTGCAGATGCAATTGTCCGATTATTGCCCGGCGTTCTCGGCGATGTTGAATCTGCTTTCGGCGATTCTTTTCAGAATGAATTGCTCGACGCACCTCATTATACTCGACCTGCCGAATTTAGAGGACTGAAAATACCTGAAGTTTTACTTAGCGGAAATCACTCGCGCATTGCTGTATGGCGCGACGAAGAATCGCTCAAAAAAACTAAATTAAGACGCCCCGATTTGCTACCTTAACTTTTAATTTTTTTTTGGTTCTTCGCAGATTCAACAGTGAAGTGCAACGGATGAAATAAATAAAGAGTTGGTTTAAGTGTCATAGTTCAACAACCCAACGACGAGTTTATCACAAACGGAGCACAATATGCCCAGCGGCTATAAACACCTAACCCAAGAGCAAAGATACGAAATAGAAATCATGCATAGGAATAAAGTTTCATTACGAACCATTGCAGCAAATATTGGCGTTTCAGCTTCTACTCTCAGTCGTGAATTGCGCCGCAATAAAGGCGAAAGAGGCTATAGGCATAAGCAAGCACAATCGAAATATCAAGAGCGCAACAGGCGACAAGGCAAAGCCCTCAAATTCAAAGGCGAGCTGCTCTCTATTGTAGAGGATTAACTATGTTTCGACTTGAGTCCAGAACAGATTTCACACGATCTTTTGCGCAT
>JBDHXA010000068.1:0-15367 GCA_039810485.1 Chlorobiota bacterium
ATAAAATAAAGAATTTTATTATCTTTATTTTAACTTCCTTCAATAAAATAAACACCCTTTTAAGAGGGGGCTCATTAATTATTATTTGAAAAAGCATGCTTATGCAAACGTTGAGACCAATGATTTGTATCAAGCTTTTCAAGATACTTTAGGCGTAACTCCCGGCTGGTTTTTCGATGAGTGGCTCTATCGCGGTGGCGAGCCGCATTATCAGGTAAGCTGGAGAGAAATTTCTGAGAGCGATAAAGAATATGTTTCTGTAAAAGTTGAACAAATTCATCTTAGAGACGATATGACAGGACTCTTTAAAATGCCCATAGTGATTGAGGTGTACGGCGCTGACGGATTGCAGAATAGCGAGCGCGCTTGGATTGAACAGCAGACAACTGAAATAAAAATTCCAAAGCATGGCAAACCAACTTTTGTTCTGTTCGACCCTGGAAGCTGGATAATAAAAAAAATGACATTTAAAAAACCTTATGAAGAATTAAAAGCGCAAGCTCTTGGCGCGCCACTTATGATTGATCGCTATGACGCAGTAGTGGCAATGAAAGATGATTCAACCAATATAACTGACAAAGAGCGAGTTTTTGAACAAATATTTAACAAAGAGAAATTTCAAGCAATAAAAAGTGAAATCATACAGCAATTAGCCGGAAAAACAACTGACATTTCACGCTCAATCATTAAAAGAGCCCTTTCAGACGCAGATGCCGATATCCGCAAATCTGCCTTGAATTCAATGAAAGGAGTACCGGTAGAATTTAAATTGGAAGTTGAAAAACTATTGCGCGACTCTTCCTATCAAATTATAACAACTGCATTAGATAAACTTTGCGAAACGTTTCCCGCTGATGCTCCGCGATATCTCAGCCAGACAGCAGACGAAGTCGGAATGTTTGCACAAGTACTTCTTAAGTGGCGAGAAATCAGCGCATTGCGTGGCGAAAAGCAATCATTCAGCATTTTAGCTGATTTATCCGGAAATGCTTATGAGTTTCGCACTCGACAACTCGCATTTAATTCTCTTAAAAAAGTTAATTACTGCGATGAAACTGTTGCAGAAAATCTATTCGACGCAATGATTAATCCTAATACACGGCTTGCCGGATCTGCCAAGTCTCTGCTCGAATATTTTTATGAACAATCGCAATTCAAACAAATCATAAAGCAGAAATTTGCTACTACAAACTGGACTGCATCGCAAAAAGATATTATTGAGCCAAGCATTAAATAATTAGAATATAAACTTATAAAACAACATTTTACAGATAAATTCCATATCGTTTAAATGTTCAATATTTTCGATAATATATTTAGGGTTATAAACATTGCTCACACTCGAACCAACAGTAAAATCAGCATGGGGAATATCTTCATTTATTAATCAAACGATTTTTTCTATTCTATTATTTTTTGCAGAAATAATACTTCGCTCTTTTGACTTGCTTCCCTTCCCTATCGGCAGCATTTCCGGCGCAATGTTCTTTATTGGACTGATATATACTTTTATTGTGCCTTCTTTGCGCTATCGCACTACACGATTCGATGTGCAAAATGATGATTTAGTGATTGAGCATGGCATTTTAACTCGAGTTCGCACGGTAATTCCCTATAGAAGAATACAGCACACAGATGTTGTTCAAGGAGTTGTCGAACGTTTTTTTGGATTAGCCCGGCTAATAGTTTACACAGCCGGCACACGCACAGCCGCAACGATCATACCTGGATTATCTTTGATTTATGCAGAGGATCTGCGTAATCATTTGCGGCTTTATGCAGTTGAAGGAGACGAAGTTTGAGTATAGATTTTTCAACCTATAAATTCCGTCGGCTCCATCCTTTGACGATGATTTATGGCTTCATTACTAGTTTGCCCGGGCTGTTGTTTTCATTGTATTTAGCATCGAAAAACCCTGGTGAAACCATTTATATTTTACTTGTGGCAATCACCGGATTGCTTGCAATGCCATCGGTTTTTCTTCGTTGGTTTTTTTTTCAATTTCAAATAAACCCTTCTGCTGTTAATATTTATAGCGGCATTATATCAAAGCAGCAGCGAAGTATTCCAATAGAAAAAATTCAGAATATTGAGATACGGCAGAATTTTTTACAACGACTGCTAAGAATTGCCCATGTTTCGATTGAAACAGCATCGGGAAGTCGCGAGAGTGAAGGGAATTTGCAATTCGTGAGTATAGAAGATGCGGAGCTGATTCGCACTATTATTAGATCATACAAACAGCAAGACACTCTTGAAATTGTGGAAGATAAAACTGTTTTGCCTATATTCTCCATGTCTGTGCGAAATGTATTAATTAGCGGTATGATGCAGTTTTCACCCATTTTATTTATTATAGCTACATCAATTTCACAATACTGGCAGGCAATTACTGAAAATAATATCATTGAACAATTTACATCGCATATAAAAACGCTTGATGGAAAATTTTTGCTGACAGCTCTTGTTGGAATATTTGCGGGAGCATTATTATTATCTTGGATAGGCGGCATTTTATTAAATTTCAGTAGATTTTATGGATTTACTTTAACTTTGCGCGATAATAAATTGTTCAAAGAGCATGGCTTGTTTGCACGGTGGAAAGGAACAATACCTCTAAAAAAAATTCAAATGATGACTTTGTCTGCAAATCCGTTAATGAGAGTTTTTGCATTTGCACGACTTGAAATTCAAACTGCCGGTTTTGGAACTGATAAATCCAGCTCTGAGATAGCTGTGCCGATGGCTAATTTCGGAAGCGCAGCCAAACTTGCTCAAAATGGATTTCAATTTGAATTGCCAGACATATTCAATCCTCTCTCCCCTTATGCCGTCAGCCGCGCTGCTGTTCACTATGCAATTATCTGTATTTTATTAACTATTTCTTGTGGATATTTTATTTCTTCATGGGCATATTTTGCAATTATTGCTTTATTGCCTATTTCTTGGCTTGGCTCTATATTGCGTTATAAATGGCGAGGTTATGCGCTTGACAGCTATGGTAATATTATATTGCGAAGCGGATGGATTAATAATCGTATTTCAATAATTCCGACAAAAAAAATTCAATCTATGTCGGTGCGAAGCACTTTTCTGCAAAGACGACTCAGACTTGCCACATTAATCATAGACACTGCTACAAACACCTCTTTACGTGATACCTCAATATCCGATATTTCCGCTAATGATGCTGATAATATTCTCAATGAAATCACATTGCTTCTATATAATAGAAAAATCAATTAAAACAATATATTATCTGCATTATTAATTGGTTGGCTGATTCAACCTTAAAAATATAAGTATTATTGATTGCACGCTGCTCTCTTTGTAATTTCTAACGATTGAATCAATTGGCTGCGCTCTTCGGTTAGTTGTTTTACCATGGTTAATATTTCTTTTTCATCATTTTCTGCCATTTTTGAACGAAGTGATATTTTAGCATTTGCAAGTTGGTTTTCAACTTTGCGCAGACGCAGCATGGAAAGCGCGTCTGTCATAACACGCCGAGCATTTTCTACTGGAATTTCAACATCATAATTACTCCATTTTTCGCTTGGACTTTCGCGATTCATCACCAATCCTGCAATTGCATTACTGTCCACTTCTGAGATATTTGCTTCATTTATAAGCCAATTAACAGGATTGGAATCTACATGAGACAAAGCAAGACGGCAAAGTTCGAACATTTTCCTTCCTTGCTCGGTAAGCATAGCATCCGGTTGCAGATTTACCTTTTCAAAAAGAAATTGCAAAGCATTATTAACGGTGAGAGCAATGCGAAAAACCTCACGTTCTTCGATTGACATTGGTTGTATTTCTTTTTCGGCGACCGCATCAGTTTTTGTAACTTCGCTCTTGTTATTGTTAGAATCTGATGATTGAGAAATTGCATTTCTGGGATTTTCTTCGCTACGGCGATAAATTTCTCGTCGAGCTTTATTGAGTTCATCATAAATTCTATGCAAATCTCTTGTGCTTAAATGCAGAGTATCCGCAATTTTGAGCATTAAAGCATCATGCTGCAACACGTCTGGAACTTTAGCTATCACGCTTATAAGCTTGCGAAGCGATTCGGCTTGTTCGTGAGGTGATGCAAATCCTCCTTCATCACGCAAAGCAGAAATCATGAATTCTAAAAACGTTTGAGCGTCGTGTAATCGAGTGCGAAATGCGTCTGCGCCGCTTTTTCTCAAAAAACTATCAGGATCTTCATTGATTGGCAATCGAACAAGACGCACATCAAAACCTTCTTCTACTGAATGTTCAATAGCTCTAAATGCAGCTTTTATGCCGGCAGCGTCAGCATCATAGACAATAAGCAAATGTTTGCAATAACGGCTAAGCAATTGCAATTGTTCTTTAGTTAACGCAGTGCCGCTCGATGCTATCGTATTTTTGAAACCCGATTGATGCAATGTAAGAGCATCGGCATACCCTTCCACCAATATTGCAAATCCATCAGAACGAATTTGTTGTTTTGCTTGAAACAGTCCATACAATATTCGACTTTTATCATAAAGTAAAGATTGAGGTGAATTTATATATTTGGGCTGATCTTTTGCATCGTTTAAAATTCTGGCTCCAAATCCTACGATGCGACCGACAGCGTCTTGAACTGAAAACATAGCGCGTCCGCGAAAGCGATCGTAGAATTTATCATCTTCGCGTCGAATAATAAGACCTGCATCTTCGAGTGTTTGTTCAGAGAACCCTTGCTTGAGCAAGAAACTGCTTAACAAATTCCATGCATCGGGTGAATAGCCAAGAGAAAACTCATCAATAAGCTTGTCATCGAATTGGCGATTAGCGAAATATTTTTTTGCAATTTTTCCGGACGGCAGATTTAATTGTTGCTTATAATGTGATGCAGCAGATTCAAGAGCGCGGAATGCCGCTTCGTGTCTGTTTCGTTTTTCTATTTGATCGCTCGATTCTATATCATCTGGAAGAGATATATGCGCTCTATCAGCTAAAGATTTTATCGCTTCCTGAAAATTTAATCGGTGATACTCAATCATAAATGTAATGACATTTCCGCCTTTTCCGCAAGCAAAGCATTTGAACAATCCAATATCGGAATTAACGTGCATGGAAGGATTTCTATCTGGATGGAAAGGACACAATCCAACAAAACTTCGCCCTTGCTTCTTTAGCCGAACCGCTTCGCCAATTATCTCAACTATGTCAGATTGACGGCGGACTTCCTCTATAAGTTGTTCGGTGTAACGCATAAACGTATGTACGGTAAGGTAAACTGCGTTACCTTAATAAATCACAATCAAACAATAATATGAAACTTAGCAAGAAGATATAATACAAACGCAAAAATATAAAAATACAAGCAACCGTTTCATTTTTGATGAACAATGTGCGTATCTATAACCTATCTGTTATTGGAATCGCTCTCGTAATGCCATCAAAAATTATTAATTTTGAGGTTTGCAGCTTCAATAGTGAAGTGCAACGAAATAAATACCTCACTCAAGAAATGGCTTGATATATTTAATAATGGTGCTTTTATTTATTTTGGTCTGATGAATCGTAATTTGTGTTCTTTATGCAACATTTTACGTCAATATCACTTTCATGTTATTTTTAAGGAAAGTAACAATTTGACTTCATATTAGCCGTTGTCAATAGCAGTTTGATTTATATTATGCAAAATCACTATAAAATAGATAATTATTACTATGCAAGATAGAACGAAGAATGTACTGATGCTTATCGCTTATGGCACAGAAGAAATGGAAGCAGTTACAATTGCAGATATAATAAGGCGCGCTGGATTATCGCTAACCATAGCAGGAGAATCTCAAATAGTAACGTGTTCGCAAGGTGTAAAGATCATACCTGACGCACTTCTTGATGATGTTTTAGAAGAAGATGCGTATGATGCAGTAGTAATTCCAGGCGGAGGTCGCGGCGTTGAAAGCTTATCGGGCAATCCGCAAGCAGAAAAATTATTGCGTGCAAATTTTGAAAGAGGCGCTGTAATTGGCGCTATTTGCGCAGCTCCGCTTCTTCTCGGACAATTTGGCATATTGCAAGATATTCCAAGTGTAAAAATTACTTCGCATCCATCAGTAGAAACTATTTTGCGCCATACAACAGCGGCAAATTATTGCTATGACAAAGTAGTCTGCAGCGCCGGAATAGTTACATCTCGCGGAGCAGGGACAGCAATTGAATTTGCCCTTGCAGTAATTCGCTTATTATATGGTGCTGATGCTTCAGAAAAGGTAGCGTTAGACATTGAGTATTTTGGCTCAAAGTCATCAAAAACAATCATAGAATCATCTCAGGAAATTCAAAAAGATTCACATGAATAATATTGCTCTGTTTGCTAATACTTCAAAAAGAGAAGCAGTGCTTTGGGCGGAAAAAGCCGCTCAGATACTCCATGATTTAGGTGCTGTGTGTTATGCAGAACCTTCTGTCAAGGAATTATTTAGAAGCGACATATCATCGCAGATTACATCCGTAACTGCAGACCATTTCAATAATATTGTTGATTTTGTAATAGCATTCGGCGGAGATGGCACTATGCTTTCTGCCGCAAGAAAATTGGCCGGAACAGATATTCCTTTGATGGGATTTAATGCTGGGAAGTTAGGATTTCTTGCTGAATTTTCAACAAACGAACTGCATGACGCCTTAAATTCAGTAATGAAAGGCAGCTTTAGAATTGTAGACCGCTCGCTATTGCAGACCAAGCTAAACGGCCGGATTATTTATGCGCTGAATGAATTTACCATCGAAAGAAACGATACGCCAAGAACGCTCGATATTAGAATATTGGTGAATGACCATCCGGTAGCCGATTATCGTTCTGACGGCGTAATAGTTGCCACGCCAACTGGCTCCACCGCCTATTCGCTTTCATGCGGAGGACCTGTAATAGCCCCTTCAGCGCCGGTGATATGCCTAACTCCGATTTCTGCTCATTCGCTTACGATGCGCCCGCTGGTTATTCCCGACACGCTTGAAGTGCACATAGAAACTCTTGTATCCGGCGGAACAGCTCGGTTGACTGCCGATGGCTTTGTAGAAAAAATTATTGAAGAACATTTCTCTGTTATCATACGAAATTCGGATTTGAAATTTAAGCTTGTAAAACATACATCAACAACCTATTTTGACCTTTTACGCGCAAAACTATTGTGGTCCGGCGGCAGCAATGCAGATAATTTTAACAATCTTAAAGAAAGCTTGAAATAGGCACAAAACGCGCTAAACAAAGGCATTCTAACGCCATAAATATATGGCCTGAACTTACAACATCCTTGAGGGCGGCATAATGTTGCGTTTCTCCAAAAATAAATTGATAGGCATTATTTCAATATTTATTGTAATGCTAACTTCAATCCTCACTTTGACAGCACAGCCAACCGGAAGCCGGGGACGTGATTTTTGGCTTGCATTTATGCCAAATTTTCATCCAAATGGTCTCTCCAACAATCCAGCTTTGCGGCTTGAGGATTCTCTTTCTATATTTATAGCCGCCACCGCACCTACTCGTGTCACAATTTCTTATCCCAATCTCAGAGCGCCCGGCTATCGCGACACAGTAATAAATATTACCAATACTTCAATAGTTTACTCGTTCAGCGTTCCTTGGGAAGGTTATGAACTCGAGGGTTTCAACCATAGCGGACAACTCATTGACGGTGCACAAAACCAGAATGAAACTCCTGCTCGACAAACTTTTCACGTAGTCAGCGAGAAAGATATTAGTGTTTATGCGCTTAATCAGGCCCGCACAACAAGCGACGCTTTTTTAGTTTTGCCCACACCTGTGCTTGGAGTCGATCACTATGTAATGTCGTATAACAGCGACGGATTTTTTGATACTTACAATAATTTATCCTCTGCAATTACTCCGTCGCAATTTATCATTGTTGCAGTTCAAGATAATACACAATTGCAAATTGTGCCGACAGCGCCGACTTCACGTTCGGGAAAATCGGTGAAAAACATAACGCTCAATACCGGTCAAGCATATTTAGTGCAAGCACAAATAACACAAAATAATTTGCGCGGAGACCTTACCGGCACGCACATTACATCCTCAAAGCCAGTTGCTGTTTTTGGCGGTCATCAGCGCGCTACGCTTCCTCTTGAATATCGCGACCAACTCAGTTCGCGCGATTGCCTCATAGAGCAGATTCCATCTGTTGAAGTATGGGGAAAAAGCGCCTTTTTAGCACCGTATCCGCCGCCAAAAGGCGCAACGCTAATCGGCACTGATATTTACAGAGTTATGGCCGCATTGGACAGCACACCCGTTTTTATAAACGGCAATCAAGTTACATTGCTTAATGCCGGGCAATTCTATGAAGACAAACTTATATCCGCTGGAACAGTTACATCTTCAAAACCAATATTAGTTGCGCAATTCAAAAAAACTTCTGGAGATATTGGCAATGGCTCCGGCAGCTCATTGCGGCTTGGCGATCCATTTATGATGTTGATACCGCCTGCCGAACAATTTCTCAATTTTTATCGCTGCATCAATGCTCAAGCTTGGGAATTGCCTGCCTCAGGCATCAATAGAACTTCACCGGTTTATGAAAATCAATATATAACAGTTGTCGCTCCCAACACAACACTTTCCACAGTAAGAATTGACGGTAGAGCACTCACTTCACAATTTGTTCCAATCCCTGGCGTTTCATATTCTTATGCTTGGGAGCCGGTTGCTGATGGCGCTCATACAGTAGAGGCAGACGAGCCAATTGGCATTTATGTCTATGGCTATGGGCTTGCAAATTCCTATGGATATGTAGGCGACATGAATTTCAGACCATTTGATTATCGCCCGCCGCAGATTGCATCGCTTATCTCTTGTTATGAAGCGCAAGGTGCTTGCTATGACTCCACACGCGGCGATTCCGGTTTGCGCTCTGTGTTCGCTCCGCCAGATTCTCAGAAAAATGTTTCCGTTTTCATACAGCCATTTCAGCCATTTGCCGACTCAGTACATTTTACAGCTTTTTTACAAGATCAATACAATGACGGATATTTTGCAGTTCATGCAACTGACTCAGTAGGTCAAACTACTTATGCTAACATTGATATTCCTGGATTTACGCTTCGCGCAGCAAAAGCCGTTATGCCTGACACTATACAGCGTATTGTTTCCGATGCTCCAGTCGGCAAATATTACTGCCAATCAGTCAGCTTGACAAATTATGGAAAATTTTCTCAGACACTTACTAAAAGTTCGTTTAAAACTTCCGGAACGCCGTTTAGTGTATCCTCTAATTTTCCTATTACAATAGCTCCCGGCAATACTGCCGACATAGATATTTGCTTTCTCACCAATATTCAAGGACTATTTTTAGATACTCTTGAAATTGCCAACAATTGCGCCGAGCGAACTGTCGCAATTTTTAACTATAATGCACAGCGCGATACATTGCCGCCCGAAGTAACTCGCATAGAGGATTCCTGCGGTGTAACCGTCACATTTGATGCTTTCGAAACATCGCCAATTGATTTGGGTATTGCCAATGTGGAGATTATTGACTCTGCCACAAAAAATTGCGCGCTTACGGTTGAGCGCCTCAATAATAATAGGCAAGCGCATATTATCGTAAAGGTTGCAAATATCTATGAAGACGCATTTTACTTATTGCGAATCTCTGACTCAGCCGGCAATTCTCGTATGTATTCCGATACAATTCCCGGACTTACCATAGCAGTAGAATCGCGCTCAGATTCAACTATATTAGGTGTAATCCGCTTCGATTCCACCGAGCTAAGACATATTATTTGCGACACAGTTTTTATTATAAACTACGGAAAATATCCGCTCAAATTTCAACAATTATCTCCCGTTATTAACACAATTTTTTCAAGTCCTCAAACTCAATTTCCAATATCGCTTGCTCCCGGAGAACGGCATCTCTTGGCGCTATGCTATTCGCCGTCGCAAGTAAAAGATATTTCAGACAACGACACGCTCCGAATTGGTCTGCGCTGTCTATCGCGAGATATTCTTCTTCAAGGAAACGCTCTTCCAATCATGCGCAGCGGATCATCACAATGCGACGTTCCCATTGTTTTACGATCAACATCAGTTCCCACATCTTTTTATTTAGATGATATTTTCCCAAATCCCTTGCAGAAAAACAATGAAATGACAATAAAATTCGGTTTGTCAGAATCAGATAATATATCAATTTCTGCATTCAATTCTCAAGGTATTCAGCAAATTGTTATAGTTGACGGATATGTAGAGCGAGGAGAATACAATGCTTCATTTGTAACTAAAAACCTTCATGCAGGTTTATATTGTATTGTTTTCCGAACCAGAGATTTTATAGTAACAAAGAAATTTATTGTGTTCTAATCATTATCCTGCACACAACTCTTTGTTTATCAAATATATTCCTTATGAAAACTGCCAACGCTTCCCTGAAACAATCTGTTTTGCTATTCTTATTTTATTTCATAGCATGTACGTCAAATGTAAATGCCCAAAATTTTGACAGCAAAGGGACTGATTTTTGGATTGCCTTTCCTCCAAATTATCATAATGATGGAATAGGCGCTAGCGACTCTCTTTATATCTATATTGTAGCCGAAGAGCCCACTTCGGGTGAAATCAGATATAGTGACGTAAATGGCAAAAGTTATGTAAAATCATTTGTTATTTCAGATATAAGCAATATATATACTTTCGGAATCCAATCAAGATATTTTGAGTTAAAAGGATTTAATGACAATGGATTCATCCTCGATAATAACGATAAAACGTCACAAAACGAAGTTATTGCTCCTCAATCATTTCATATTACTTCTCAAAAAGATATCGGCGTGTATGCGCTTGAACAAGCAATAACAACAAGCGAAGCATTTTTGGCATTGCCTACCGACGTTCTCGGCAAAGAATATTTTGTTGTAGCTTATAATAGCGATGGCAGATCAGGCGGAATTAATTCAATTGACGGCAGCAGTACTCCTTCACAATTTGTAATTGTCGCATCTGAGGATAATACCGAAATAACAATCACGCCCAAAGTTCCCACTCGACGATACGGCTCAATGCAACAGCAAATTACTCTAAAAAAAGGTGATGTTTACTTAGTCCAAGCCGAAATATCTTTAAAAGCAGGATTGCAAAATGATCTTACTGGTTCGTTTGTTCAATCAACCAAGCCAATAGCTGTATTTGGCGGACAGCAGCGAACTAAATTGCCTGTCGAAGAATCCAAACTATCCTCTCGCGACTGCATAATTGAACAAATTCCGCCTCTTTCTACGTGGGGAAAATCATATTTGCTTACTCCATATCCACAGCCGCCATCCATTACCGCATTAGGTAGTGATATTTACCGTGTATTAGCAGCGCAAGATAATACCGACATTTTTATTAACGGCGTGAAATTAACGACTTTGCAACGCGGAGGCGTTTATCAAGGGAATCTAACAACAGCAGGCGAAATTACCGGTTCCAAGCCAATACTAGTAGCACAGTTTAAAAAGACAAGCACAGAAACATCTGCGGGCAACTCAACGCAGTACAGCGATCCATTTATGATGATACTGCCTCCGACCGAGCAATTTCTTCGCTTTTATAGATTCATCAGTGCTGAAGCTTATGATGACGACAATCCAGGCGGAGTATATAAAAACTATGAATACGCCACACTTATCGTCCCAAATTCAGCCAAAACTAGCGTAAAGTTTGATGGAAAACAGACTTCTCAAAATAGTTTCTCTCCTATCGGTTCATCAAGATTCTCCTACATTTTTATTAAAACCACCGTTGGCACTCACACTGTTGAATGCGACAGCGCAATCGGATTATTGGTCTATGGCTATGGTAAAGCCAATTCTTATGGATATGTTGGCGGCATGAGCTATCGTCAAATCAACAAAAAAATGCCGGATCTTATTCTGTCTAATGACTGTTTTAGCAGAAAAATTATCGCCCCCGGCGTGTATGATGGAGGCAATCGAATTGCATCAATAGTTTTAGATTCCAACATACTAGTAGAAAATCTTAATATTTCGCTTCCTTTGCTGCCTCCCACTCGAGATTCCGCGCATTTTTCCATTGCTTTACAAGATAAATACAAAGATGGATCATGTGGCATAGTGCTTACTGATACTCTCGGTTTTCAAGGAAAAACGAAAATTGATGTATGCGGCTTTACTATTGGAATAACAGATGCGAAAAATAATAATCCTGGGTATCTGTCCGACTATTTTTTAATTCAAAAAAAACTGACGACCGGACGTACAACATGCATAGATGTTGATTTAGTTAACTATGGTAAATGCAATATATTAATTAACGAAATAAAAGTGTTGTCCGGCGGCAAAAGCATCATAGACCCTTCATCAATTCCCAGCGGTCCATTAACGCTAAAAGGAAACAGTCGTAAACCTTTGCGCCTATGCTTAACTGCTTTGGACGACGGCAACTATACAGACACTCTAAGCATCATCACTTCATGCGGTTCACGCAATGCTTTAGCTTTGGACATTCAATCGCAAACTGACAAGAATCCGCCTAACATCACAAAAACCGGCGATTCATGCCTTACTTCATTCGATATTCAAGTAAGCGATTCTCTTGCTTTCGACTCCGGACTTGAGTTTGCCGAAGTCGTTGACTCTACAAATTGCAGCGTACAACTGATAAAATCCGGCTCCGGCTCGCGTTTATATAAAATTTACGTTAAGGATCCGTATCAAGATGCATTTTTTGCTGTCAATGCGCGAGATTCGGCTGGCAATTCGGCCATTATTCGCGATACAATACCCGGCTTTACTTTGCAATTTCACTCAACTTCTTCAAATGATCCTAACCCGACCATTGATTATGGAGTTGCTGCTGCCGGCATATTTGCTTGCGATTCGTTAGAAATATACAATTATGGCTCATACCCTCTTTCGCTCGAAAATATTCCGTTAGATGTAAATATAGTATTTTCCATACCGCCAACACAGCTTCCTTTTTTAGTTCAGCCGGGTCAAACTCGGCGGCTTGCCGTCTGCTATTCGCCGGTTATTGCTCGCAAACTTAACTATTATGATTCAGTCGGAACGCCTGATATTGACGGTTTCAATATTAATTTTCGATGCCTTTCAAAACGTTTTATGCTCAAAGGCACTCCCTCTGATATTTACCGCGAGGGTGAATCTCGATGCAATTTGCCGGTTAATACTATTGCCAACAGCGTAGCTCCCCATTATTACCTCGATCAAGGATATCCAAATCCAGCTTATGGATTAGTTCGATTTTCTTTTGATGTGCCAAAAGAATCCTCTATTAACATTGTGCTTACTGATTTTTCCGGCTCTGAATTATTCACTATCGTTGAAGGCAGATTCCCTGCCGGACGTTATGTAGGAAGCATACCTACGGATAATCTTGCACCGGGTTTATACTTCTGCCGAATGACGGCCGGAGGAGAGCTTTGGGCACGTCCGCTTATCGTTCAATAACAGGCAAACTAACTTTCGTTAGCTTTTGCTCACACCTGCAAAACATTCAATGACAGTTTTGCCGCATAGATTGCCGTGAGGAAAAATTGTGGATAAATCATTGCTGTCAATTCATAAGATTACACTAAATTGCATTCATTCTTAAAGAAAATTCTCTTATCCTTGATTGCAAGAAAAAAGAACGTGCCTGACCTTTGTCAATTACATTCTCCAAGCGCAAAATCTAAATGCAGCACAAAGATTATTTTAGTTCATTCCCTGTCGAAAAGTTCATCGGAGCGCCAAAATTTGTTTCTGGAAAAGCCGCAATAGAAACGGCGGGAGCAAAAGTGCCGCCACATTCGCTCGAAGCCGAAATGTCGGTTCTGGGCGCAATGATGCTCGATAAATCTGCGATTTCCAAAGCTATCGAAATACTTGAAGCAGAAGCATTTTATCGAGATGCACACACGCGGATCTACCAAACTATGCTTGCATTGTTTGAGCGTGGAGTTGCCGTAGACATCATATCTTTAGCAGAAGAGCTGCGGCGCAGAGGTCTTCTGGAAATCGTTGGCGGAACGTATTATCTAACAGAAATAAATGCTCAAACTCCAACAGCGTCCAATATCGAACATCACTCGCGAATAGTCCAAGAACGCTACTTGAAGCGCTGTTTGATACAAGTCGCCGGACAGGTTTTGCATGACTGTTACGATGAAACTTCCGATGCTCTCGAAGAAATAGACAAAGCGGAAACACGTATTTTCGACATAGCCGAAAAACGTTTGCGCCGCGGATTTATCGGCATGAACAAACTTGCTCACGACACATTTGCCATGATTACGGCAATGCTCGATGGACATCAGCAGGAAGGTATTACCGGCATAGCATCGGGATTTGCACGGCTTGACGACATGCTCGGTGGTTTTCAACGATCGGACTTGATTATAGTAGCTGCCCGGCCCTCAATGGGAAAAACTGCTTTGGCGTTGAGCATTGCTCGAAACATGGCAATTGAATATCATCAGCCGGTTGCAATATTCTCAATAGAAATGGCCGCCACGCAATTGATGCTTCGCTTATTGAGTGCCGAAGCAAAAATCAATGCTCACGCCATACGCACTAATCGGTTAGATCACGACTCAATGCTCAAGCTTGTGGATGCGCTTGGACGGCTCTCTGATGCGCCGATATTTATTGACGACAGCCCTTCGCTCACAATCATGGAAATACGCGCAAAAACCAGACGCTTAAAAGCTGAACAAAATATACAAGCCGTCATCGTAGATTACTTGCAATTAATTCATGCGCCTCGCGCCGAAAGTCGTGAACGCGAAATATCTATCATCTCACGCTCTTTAAAGCAAATTGCCAAAGAACTCGATATTCCAGTTATAGCTTTGGCGCAGCTTAATCGCAGCGTTGAATCCCGAACCGATAAAACTCCAATGCTTTCGGATTTGCGAGAATCCGGCTCAATAGAGCAAGATGCCGATGTGGTCATGTTTGTCAATCGTCGCGAGCAATACGGCATACAAACATACGATGACGGCACTACAACTGCTGGAACCGGCGAACTGATCATAGGCAAGCAACGAAATGGTCCTACCGGAAGTGTAAAACTTGCATATCTGAAAGATTATGCACGATTTGAAAATCTATCATATCAATTCGAAGAACCGCCCCCGTATTTTGACAAATTGCCTGATGCATCGGTATTTTAGGCATTTTTCAAATTCTTGCTGCAAAAAGTAAGATAATCGCTTTTAAAAGTGTTCTTCAAGCATCCCCAATGAAACACAGCTTTTCATTTTTTCAATAACCTTAGCAATTGATGCCGGAAAGAACAATAGCGTCCTAAACGTTTATAGAAAGAGGGCAAATTAAGTAACTCTAATTATCTTAGAGGTTGTACAACAA
>JBDHXA010000069.1:0-15237 GCA_039810485.1 Chlorobiota bacterium
ACTATATTTATCAACAAGTATTACCATATTTTTCTGTTAGTTTGAAAACAAATGCGATATTGCAATTTAACAGCTGAATATCTATGGTTTTTTTTACCCGACTTTTCGGAGTGGGCTCATCTATTAGAATGATTTATCTATTGTTTATTCAGAATTAAATAACATGGTAGGCATTGGTTACGATATTCATCGCTTTTCAGATAAAGGAAGCGGATTTATGCTTGGGGGCGTGTATATACCGCATAATTTTGGTGTGATTGCTCATAGCGACGGCGATGTTGCCTTGCACGCATTGTGCGATGCTATCCTTGGGGCGGCCGGTTTGGGCGATATTGGTCAGCATTTTCCAGATTCTGACCCTACATTTCATAATGCATCTAGCATAGTTTTGCTCCAAAGAACACTCGATATATTGCAGCAAGATAATTTTCGATTGACTAATGCTGATATTACCATCGTCTTGGAACGCCCAAAAATTATGCCATACAAAGAAGAAATGCGAAAAACCATTGCTGAAGTTTGTAAAGTGGATTTGCGACGCATTTCTATAAAAGCAACAACAAATGAACAAGTTGGCTGCATTGGTCGCGAAGAGGCAGTTGCTGCTTTTGCAGTGTGTCAAATTCAGCAAACAAATTGTTAAATATGTCCTCATTTTGCGCCCATACTAACACGACACCTATTAAAACTGTAATGCTATTGCTGATTATCCCGTTGGTAATACATGGCTTTAGCTCATTATGCTATGCAAATAAATATTTTCCATATCAACTTCAATTACTTCGGTTTCAACCGCAACGACAAATATTTTTCTCGCCAAATGGTCGTATTCGCGCTAATTTCATGCCGTCGTCTGTTTGGCAGCAACCACCTTCTTGCAACATAGAAATACAGTCGTCGGGATCTGCTGTGGCAACCGGCACAACCATAAATAACATAACATATTTAGGCGGCTTATGCGACAATAATGGCGCTGTTTTGGCCGCTGAAAATCAGGGGCAGCTCGTATTGATGCGTTTTGGATTATCCGGACAAATGCTACATCAAGTTTCAATACCGTTCGTTCCGACATCAACAAAGCTCATTCAAATTTCTCAAACTGTAATATTGCTAAGAACAGGTTTACAAATTGGAATCATCAAGATTCACGATTCTTCATTGACATTAATTTCAGCAGATGAAATGAATACGGCGGCGATGGCAGCCGATTTCACATCCAAAACCGGAGCTTTTATTACAGAAACTTCTTCTTCTTCACAGCTGCATTTTATAGATTCTACCGGCAAAGAAAATTCTATTTTTCGTTTGCCTCGCTATGAGCGATATTCGCTTTCTTTGAAAGGCGGCGTTGCAGGTATTATTGCCTCCAATCAATCAGGAAATTCTTCATTTTACTATATTATACGTCAAGGAAAAGGTGTTTCTGAAACCGGCATTGTAAATGTGCGTCCTGAATTATCAACAATACTTTTCGACAACAAGCCAATTATTGCAGTTGTACGGGCGTCAGAAAATGGATATGAATTTGCAGTTCGCTCAGTTGAATCTCGTGCTGCTGGCTTTACCGCGACTTCCTTGCCGGATGGCTTTGTAGAACCTGTGGCGATTTTATCGGATCATCCTAATATTATTCTTTTCAGCAATGGAGTCATTGCAGCGTCAAGCGACGGCAAAATACTTGCAACAGAAAGATTTGAAGCAGGATCAACAATAACTGTCGGAGCTTCTGCGCAAGTTATTGGCGATACACTAATCTTACGTCATAGCTCTGGCAGCTTTATTTTTCATATTGTTCCAGAGCAATATTATCTTCTGAAACAACTTGGCGCAGCCAGCGGCTTAAGCATAGCATTGGGCATTGCTTTTTTGGCAGTGTTTTTTTTATATCGTCGCTATCGCATTATTCGTCGTGCATTAAATGCTACTCTTGAGCATGGAGGAACAGCAATCGTATGCATCCTCAATACGGCAGGTCGTCTAAAGCGCACAAATCAAGCCGGACGAGCTTTGCTTGGCCTCACGGCAGATGTGCCTCTTGGACGGCCATTCGGCTATTATTTTGTAGATGAATCGCTGAAGCCGATAGGAGAATTTATTGAAAAAGCTTATGCTGAACGCCTGCCTTTGAAAGAGCAAATCTCCACACGGCAAGCGACTCCGCAAGAATTCATTATTTCAGCCACGCCATTGCGCTCTTCGCTTGCACAATTTCGCGGCTTAATTATCACAGGCATAAATATTACTGAAGAATTAGAAAAGAAACGGTTGGTCAATTGGGCGCAATTGGCGCATGACATGCAAACTAATCTTTCCGTCATTCGATTGAACGCCGAGCGACTAACCAATGACGGCAACAATATGAATGACGAGCGCAGACAAAAAATTCTTCATCAAAGTGCTATTCTCCTTCAAAAAGTTCGAGATATTGTAACTGTCGGGCGCAGCGATGACATGCAAATCTCATTGTCGGACGCCTCTGAATTATGCCGCGAAGTAATGTCGGAATTTGATGAAACGATGCATCCTCACGCAAAGATCTTGCTTGATTTGCATCCTTGTACTTTAGAATGTGATGCTCGCAAACTAACGCGGGCGCTCAGAAATATGGTTGAAAATGGCATAAAATCTTTAAAGAATCAATCGGGAAGCGTTTGTATTTCATGCCGCTCTATTGATGCAGGCATATGTTTCTCCGTTAGCGATACAGGAGCAGGCATGAGCCAGACAGTGCGCGAAAACATACTAAAGCCATACTATACAACTGCCTATCACGAAGGCGGCTCTGGCATCGGAACGATGATAATACAAAAAACAGCAGAGCTTCATCACGGGAAAATTATTATTGAATCGGAAGAAGGACAAGGCACTGTTTTCTCATTAATTATTCCTCGTGAATATGAACAAAAACAGTCTAACAAACAGTAATTCTACAATGAACAAGGCATCAGATTTTATTGGGAAACGCCTGCTTGCTATTGATTATGGGCGCAAAAGAATTGGCATTGCAGTTTGCGACGAGCTGCATATCACTGTAAGCTCGAGAGATCTTCAGCAGCATGACAATTCGCCGCTAATAAGCAAAATCAACAATTTAGCACAACGCGAGCGCGTTGCGGCAATTATCGTCGGCGTTCCATTCCGACACGATGAAGAAACAACGCCGCTGATTGAAGAAATTGAACAATTTATCAAAGATGCAGCAGAAATCACCTGTTTGCCAATTATACCTTTCGACGAATCTTTTTCTTCGAAACGTGCAATGCAAGCAATGATATCAAGCGGAATAAAAAAGAAACAGCGTGCTCAAAAAGGAAATACGGACAGCGCGGCCGCAGTTATAATTCTTCGCGACTTTTTACAATCGTTATGAAATTATCTTTGCTTTTGTTTTTGGTCATAATCTCTTGCGCTCAAATTGCTACAGCGCAATATCCGACGGTTTCTCCCCCAACAGATAATTCCGAAACTTTTCTTGCTGAGTCATTTTCTTTGGGCTGCTCCTCACCCGACTCTGCAACTATTGTTGTTCTTTATCGCATGAGATTCGATATGCTTCAATTCCAGCGACTTGGTGCTACGCAGTTTGTGGCTCGCGGCGACTATTTTGCTATTGCGCGCATTAATGTAGAAATTCACGATTCTTTAGGCATTATTCGCTGTAAAAGAGAATGGCTCGACACTATTTATACAACATCGAGCGAGGCGTCGAATCTTCGCGGTAAATGGCTCTCCGGCGCTTCAGAATGCATAGTGGCAGCCGGGCGCTACACGCCTTACATCATAATCAAAGACCCCAACGGCAGTCCTATAAAACGCATAAAATTAGCAGCGACTGATGCTCCTGCGCAATCACTTGCGAGAGCGGATCTTATTTTTGCGCGAGTAGTGCAAAATCCGGCGCGCGATAGAATAGAACCGGTTATTTCTAACAACAATGCGCCTTTTGAATCTGACGGCATTTCTGCGGTTATTGCTTTAAACGCCTCAAAAACATTATCTTATACTTATACCATCACACCTGACAACGATAATGATTGGGGCGATCCGCCTGCTATTTCCGGCATTCCAGACATACGCTCCGACATACGATTAGAGCGTATTTCTTCAGCGACTGTTCAATTCCCTCCTCATAGATTACAATATGAAACAACACCCGACAAAAAAACGCAAACAATAATTTTGACCATACGTTTGCCCGAAAACAGTATTTTGCCCGGTCAATACCGCTTAACTGTGATTTCTTCAACCGGCGACACACTAAGCCGTTTATTTCGTGTACAATGGGAAACAATACCAGCTTCATTCAGCGACGTTCGATATGCGCTTGTGCTGATGCGATATATTCTTACGGACAAAGAATATGAAGACATAAGCAATAATCCGCAAAAAAGACGCGCCATAATTGACTATTGGCGCAAATTAGACCCAACGCCATTCACGGTTTATAACGAGGCAATGGCAGAATATTTTCGAAGAGCAGACGCGGCGGCAGTTCAATTTACAACACTAGCAGAACGTAATGGAGCGCTTTCAGATCGCGGAAAGATTTATATTTTGCATGGCTGGCCTGATGCAATTGAACATCCTGACTCAGCGAAAGGAATACGCGAGATATGGATCTATTCAAAAAAGTTAAACAAACATTTTATTTTTGAACAAAATACCGCAGGAGCATATCGCTTAATACAAATTACAGAATAATGCGTGTTATCAGCATTATGTTAGGAAAATATAAAGTCATAATTATTTTTCTTCATTTCATTGCCTCATCATTGATTGAGCACGTCGGCAAAATTCTACTATAGATTTCAACGGCTCGCCGTATTTGTGAAATGTTAGCTTGCCGGCAATAGTAATATCAAATGTCTTTGCCTCAGCAACAGTCAACAGACGATCAGGCATTGACGCAGAGAACAAATGAGTGATATATTCCACACCGTCTCCATCGTAATTTCCCGGAAACGCTATGTGTCTAACCTCGTCGGAGCTGACGCTGTCAATTAAAAAGCTCATATTCCATTGCCGCCCGGCTACTGCAATATTATCGCCTGCTCTAAACCGCTGGAAATCGGTTCTTAACAGCATTTCGCCGAATCGTTTGCGCTCTCGGAAACTTGTAAGAGTCCAATGAATTTGCAAGCCAAGTGGCAGGCACAAAGTATCGTGTCCCACGCATTGATACGATGCTTCAACCCGCAATAAAGAAGCTCCAATTATTGCATTGTAAGGCGCTTCGGCAACCACCTCTTGAGGAGTTCTCATAATAGTTGCATTTTTAGTGGAATCAAATAAGATAATCACTGATTTTTTTGCTTGTGGCGCAATGCAGCCGGCTGCGAATAATAACAATAGAAACAGAGCAGAAATCAAACCAAAATATCGAATCATAAGTCAATATAGAATTGATGGATAATAAGAAATAATGTAGGTACCGATTATGTTGTATTTAGATAAGAATAATCGTAATTTACTATGTGAAAACAACATAGCCAATTAATTGAAAAAATTCTTATTTTTGCGGAATAAAACAAAACGAAGAAAAGCATTATTTTAAGCAAAACACAAAAATTTTGCAATGCTTAAAACAATACACAACTTTCTACAACCATACGCTGCATTCGAAGCAGAGAACATTATGAAATTTGTTATCAGCTTAAAATTGCTTCTTATATTTTTCTTTTGCGCATCTGCAGCAAAAGATATTAAAATCACCGAATTACTTGCCTCAAATGCAAGCTCCGGCTATGATGAAAGAGGCGGCACTTCCGACTGGATTGAGCTTCGCAATGTTTCAACCAAACCCATTTCGCTAAAAAACTACCGAATATCGGATAAATCTAATTTTTCTATGGCTTTTACGCTGCCCGACACAGTATTGCAGCCCGGTGGTTGCATGCTTGTATGGGCATCAAAATATCCAGACACCGTGCCTCATCCGACAATAATTCGCGGCGCGAGCGGAGGCATTGGCCATTGGCGCAATTCAGATTCGTTTCATTTTCTTTCTTTGCCGGTTTCAGGCAATTTTACTGTAGCGATTCGTTTGCATAACCTAAATGGAAATGAAGGAGCAGAAGCAGGACTAATTCTGCGTGAAGAAAATGCGCCAATCTCACGCTACTATGGAATAATGCTTCAAACAAACGAAGACATAAAGCAGCATTTAAATCCTTCTGTACAACCAAGTCCAGAAAACGGATATTTCTCTTTAAACCCTTTTCCGGCATCTGCAAAATTTCCTTATGTCTGGCTTCGCATACAACGCGATGGCGACTCGATTGTTGCTTCCGTTTCACGCGATAAATACTTTTGGCAATACGGTGAACGCTATTTTTTCTCTCTAAAAAACAATCGAGGTTTTGTGGGATTTGCTTTTAGCTCAAGCAATGGAAATATCAGCGAACGAGCAGGATTTTCTGATTTTGAATTAAATGGTAAAATAATTAAAGCAAATGAATTAAATTATACTGCTCTTCAATGCAACCCCGCCACAATTTACCAATCGAATGAAATACACGCTCCTTTTTCACTTTCTCAGTCAGGCGAGAAAATATTTCTTTGGAATGAGACGGGAAACTTAGAAGACACTCTGCGATTTGGCGCACAGCGGCGCAATATATCTTACGGCATTGACGGAAACGGACGAAAAGCTTTTTTTGCAAAGCCAACTCCCGGAAAAGCTAATCCGTCCGCCGGTGCCGAAGGTTTTTTGCCAGATCCGATTCCATCGGCAAATTCCGGTTATTACATCCAGCCGTTTTCTTTAAATTTCAGCCCTTCGCCAGACACTTCCATAAAAATCTGCTACACAACCGATCTTACTGAGCCAAATGAAAATTCTAACAAAGTAAAAAGCGTCCTTCAAATAACAAAAACCAGCACATTTCGCTTTCGAGCGTTCAAAAATGGATTTGTTCCAAGCCGCATAGTTACCCGAACTTTTATTTTTGGCGAAACGCCTCCTCAAGGCATTTCCACAGTATTTCTTACAGCAAAGCCGGAAGATCTCTTAGGCGATTCGGCGGGAATTTGGGCAAATATGTTCAGCAATCGCGAAATTCCTATACACATAGAGCTTAGTGACGGATCAAATGAAATTTTTTCTGTGGAAATGGGCGCAAAAAATCATGGAAACGCCGCGCAGCAATTAGCACAGAAACCGCTCGACATTCAATTGTCATCTCCTTATGGCGACGGAGAAATTACCAATATAGTATTCCCTGAAAAACAAGCATCGGCGATCAAAAAATTATTGCTTCGCAATTCAAGTCAGGACTGGAAGCTATCCTTGCTGCGCGATGCTTTGGGTTCTCGGCTTGGCCTAAAATTAGGATTGGATGCGCAGGGCTATCGTCCGGCGCGAACATATCTCAACGGAGAATACTGGGGCTTATACCAGCTTCGAGAAAAATCCGAAGCGTCGTTTCTTGCCTCCAATCACGGCATTGATGAAAAGGCAGTGGAATTAATGGGTGCATTGGGAAGTCCCATACAGGGAAATTCAAAAGAATGGAATGCTTCTATTATGGCTGCTGCCGACACGGCAATGACAAGCGATTCTGTGTTTGCAATAGTATCAGCTCCTTTCGACTTGCCTAATTATATTCGCTATTGGGGCTTAGAAATTTTTGCAATGAATCCCGACTGGCCGGGGGGCAATATTAAGTCATGGCGATGCGGCAAGCAATTTCCGAAATGGAAGTTTATCGTCTATGACAATGACTTGAGCTTTCTTGCAAATACCGACGTTCCTCCCGACTTCAATATGTTCGATTATTTGCTGTCGCCCATGCAAACTTCGTGGTCTAATCAGCCAATTGCAACAGCATTGTTTCGGGGATTTATGCAAAATCAATCATTTAAAAATCGCTTTTTGTCGCGTATTGCCGATTTTCTCAACATCGTTTGGTCACCTCAAAACACTATTCCGCTTTTAGACACTTTGGCAAACGAAATTGCGCCGGAAATTCCGCTTCATTCGCAGCGCTGGCCCGAATCGGCTGCTCATTGGAACGATGAAGTAGAAAAAATTCGATTATTTCTCCTGAATCGCCCTGATAATTTACGCAAAAATATTTTATCTACTTTCGGCATTTCGGGGCTTACCGCCGTAAGCGTGCGCACCACAGATATTGATGGAGGCGCTCTGCGTCTCAATTCCATTGATATATCATCAGGAGAGTTTGAAGGCATTTATTTCAAAGATATTCCATTGCACTTTGTTGCCAACCCAACATTAAATTATGAATTTATCGGCTGGAAATATGCCGATGCAGACACGCTATTTTCTACTGCTCCAAGCATTAAAATTGTTTCGGAGACAGACTCGCTATCTGTTGTAGCAGTTTATCAAGCTGCAGCTGCTTCAGCCGGCAATATCGTAATCAATGAAATAATGTATAAAGCGCCAGATGCCGCCGATACAAAAGATTGGATTGAGCTTTACAACAACGACAGCAAACCGCGAGATATTTCTGGATGGACGCTAAAAGACGACGACGATTCTCATGCATTTACTTTTCCGCAGGGAACATTTATAGCCGCCGACAACTACTTGGTTGTTGTTCAAGATTCGCTTGTTATGCGCCAAACGTACCCATATCCATTCTCGATTGTAGGGCAATTCGACTTCGGATTTGGGCGCACCGATGCAGTACGGCTTTATGATGCACTCGGCAAAATAATGGACAGCGTTGGCTACGACCGCACTGCGCCATGGCCGGCAGACGCAGACGGCAACGGAGCATCGTTGGAGCTTGTTGATCCGCAAACTGATAATGCACTTCCAATAAATTGGAGAGCATCGCTTGTACATCTTGGAACACCGGGCAGAAAAAACAGCGTTTACGCACCTCAAGCAGTTGCTGTCGACAGTAAAAAAAATGACCTCTTAATCGAACTGACTCCTAATCCAGCTGATGATAGAGATGTAATTTTGCATGCTTCTGCAGTGGTTGGCAAAACTATGGATGCAGCACTTTACAATAATGTAGGACTATTGGTTTGGCAAAATACGGCTCTTACAAATTCAGGTGAATTATCAATGGAAATTCCCGTAAAAGACATTCCTGCCGGCTGTTATTATGTCGTGGTCCGCTCGCTTGATGACATGCAAGAGTACAGATGCGCTTTGTTAACAATATTACGGTAAAAGAATGTATTATTATTTGTTGTTGATTATATTATTTACAGAGTAGATCTATACTTAAAAACACATCGATATTCAATGGAAGCAACTAGAAGTGAATGGCAATATCAGTAGCCAATCTGTGATAAATCGGCTTTTTTACCGTATTTTCACGAGAAATTTCTGAAAAAGATCTGCTGTTTCCAACATAAAACATGGATAAATTTATAGTCGAAGGCGGGCGGCGACTCGCGGGTTCGGTTCGTATTTCCGGCTCGAAAAATGCCGCGCTTGCAATGATTCCTTCCGTTTTGCTTGCTCCGGGCATTTACCGCTTAAACAACATCCCAAATATCCGCGATATATGGACTATTTCTCGTCTGCTTGGTGCCATGGGAGCTCATTGCGAGCTTAATGACAATGAACTTTTTATAGATTCTCGCAACGTGGAGAGTTTTGAAGCACCATACGAGCATGTAAAGAAAATGCGGGCTTCAATTAATGTGCTGGGTCCGCTTATTGCTCGGTTTGGCAAGGCAAAGGTGTCGCTTCCGGGCGGCTGTGCTTTCGGCCCGCGGCCTGTGGATTTGCACCTTAAAGGACTTGAAAAGCTCGGCGCTGAAATAGTTATCGAGAACGGCTACATTCTTGCCCAAACTACGCGGTTGCGCGGCGCCCGCGTTCATTTTGACATTTCCAGCGTTGGAGCAACAGAGAATATACTCAGCGCAGCAGTTTTGGCCGACGGAACAACAATTCTGACTAATGCCGCTGCCGAACCTGAAGTAAGCGCCTTGGCAAAAATGTTGGTAAAAATGGGCGCAAAAATTAACGGAATCGGCACGACGACATTAGAAATTGAAGGTGTAAAAGAATTGCATCCCGTGGAAGACGATAATCTGCCAGACCGAATTGAAGCCGCAACTTTTCTGATTGCAGCAGCGATGACTCAGGGCAAAATCTCGCTCGAAAACGTTAATCCGTATCATTTGACAGCCGTAATTGCCAAAATGGAAGAAGCAGGTTGTGAATTTGACGTAACCGGTCCAAATATTACTATGGAATTGAATCAGCCGCCAAAACCCGTTGATGTTACGACTGCCCCCTATCCGGGATTTCCCACTGACGTTCAAGCGCAATGGATAGCGCTCATGCTCACAGCGCAAGGGAGCTGCCGCGCAACTGACAATATTTATCACACTCGGTTTCATCATGTGCCTGAATTGCTACGCTTGGGCGCCCATGTAGAAGTTGCAGAAAACACTGCAATTATCCACGGAGGCAAACCATTGTCGGGCGCAGTAGTGATGAGTGCCGATTTGCGAGCCAGCGCAAGCTTAATTTTAGCTGCTTTGGCTGCACAGGGGCGATCTGAAATTTTGCGTGTTTATCACATAGATCGCGGCTACGAGCGTATAGAAAAGAAACTTAGCGCGCTTGGATCAGATATTCAGCGCGTTTCAACAGATGAATATTGAGATGTTTTAATCTTTTGCAATACCATGGCTCCTCTAATCTTAAAACTTGCATAAGCAATTCAGCTTCATGTATATTACAATGCTTAGAGCATGCAGAAATATTGAGCGTAATCATCGCATACTTTCGCAGGCTCATCAAAATTAAAACATATTTGCCAATAACTTACGCCTTACTTACAATGAAATTTGCCGTAGCAACCGGCGGCGGCGACAGCCCCGGAATGAATGCTTTCTTGCGAGCCGTTGTTCGCTGTTCTCTCAATCTTCGCCCAGAAACTGATGTTTGGGGCGCAATAGACGGCTGGAAAGGTTTGCTTAACAACAATTACCGGACATTAAGCAAGCGCGACATGGCTGGAATTGTATCTACCGGCGGCACGATACTTGGCACAGTGCGCATGCCCGAGCTTGCTTCAAATGTAGCGATGCAAGAAAAAATCGCTCGGAATTTGCATGACAATCACTTTGACTATCTTTTTTTATGCGGCGGCAATGGCAGCGTTAAGGCAGCAAATGTGATAAACACAATACTTCGCCGCGAAAATCTGCTAACACGCATTCTTGTGGCGCCGGGTTCGATAGACAATGACGTTTGCAACAACTTTGGCTCATCACTTGGCTTTTACAGCGCTCTTGATAAAAGTTTGGAGATGCTGGAATGGATACGCGACACAGCCAGCTCTCATCGTCGCGTCTATTTGATTAAATCAATGGGGAGAAAATCGGCATATTTAGCTTTTTTTGCCGGCATTGCCACCGGCTCTGAATACGTAATTCAGCCCGATGAAAAAGTGGACTTTGACAAACTGGCAACAATGATTGACGAAAGAGACCGCGACACAAGAATAATTATATCCGAAGGATATGACACGTATAATGTCAACCAAGTGCGTGAAATTCTCGAAAATATATTTATTCAGCGCAAGCAAACGCATGAAATTCGAACTGTTGATATGAGCTACTTTCAACGTGGTGGCAAAGCTGCTGTAACTGACATTCTTCGTGCTAGCTGGCTGGCTTTTCGCATGGTAAAAGATGCTTTGCAACAATGCGACAGTGGCTTCTACACGGCATATTACACTGGACAAACGCCAAAAGTATTGTCGCTTGAAAAAGCTGCCGACGATGCTCAAACAAGCCACGAGCGCATTCCGCGAGAAATTGTGGAAATGGCGCTGGCGTTACGATAAACACCTTTTTGACGAGCATAATTCTACCGTTTTTGTTTCCGAAGAATGTAATTGCAGAGAAAAACTGTTTTGCAGAAAGCATAAGTTTCCGTATTTTTGCGCTCTTACTAATTAAACGACATTTGAAATGAGGAAATATCATGGCTAAACAACAGTCATTTGGCGACAAAGTCAAGAAAAAATCAGTTGATTCCCGAATTACCGTTAAAGTAATCAAAGGATATCGTTCTGACACCGGCTCAATGAAATATCTTGAGCGCCTCGTAAAAGTAGAAGATGTCGCTGCAATGGAAAAACTTGATATCACCCGATAAAGGTAAAAAACTATGAAAAAAGGCATTCATCCTTATTATCACAAAGTAGACGTTGTAATGACCGACGGCACTGTGTATCAAACTCGCTCAACGTATAAGAGCGACCGTATGGTGCTCGAAATTGACTCCAAAAGTCATCCTTTCTTTACAGGCAAGCAAATGCTTGTTGACACTGCCGGACGAGTAGAGCGCTTCAACAAACGCTTTGAAAAAACTAAAGCAATGAAACAAACTTCGGAGAGCAAATAATGCGCACAATGAATTCACAACGCAATAATAATACCCGCACCGGCGGCAGACCGGGGAGCAACACACGCGAAGCCGTTAATAATTATGGTCGCGGCGGTAGTAATCCGCGAAACAATCAAGTCCCTGGCAAAAAGAAGAATAATCCGCTCGGTCGCAATCGTACAATTGATTATCTTGACGCCAAATCACTTTTTCGTTTTATAAATGATCAGGGAAAGGTATTGCCACGTCGCATAACAGGCGTATCTGCTTATCAGCAACGTCAAGTATGCCAAGCTGTAAAATATGCCCGTCATCTTGCATTACTGCCATTTGTTGCCAATGATGGAAAATAATTTCGGTTAATAACTCTCCTCAGAGCAAAAAAAGAGGCATTTGCTTTATGCAAATGCCTCTTTTTTTTGACTTGTCTAATCTTCAGTATTTTTGTTGTATCCTCTATAACTGACATTTTTCAACTTGTCATTTCACTCATCTTTTCTAATAGAATCATGGCGTTGCATAAAGATTCCGTGAGAGTTAGCTTCTGATGGCGGCTGTTATTTCTTTTAGCGTCATTTTTTTACCATACGTCAGAATTCCGATTCTAAATATTTTAGCCGAAACAAAGGTTACAATTATAATCCATGAAAACATTGAAAGAATTGCAAGCATAATTTCCCACCATGGAGGAGTTTGTAAAAATATTCGCGCACTCATAATTGACGGCGTTAGAAATGGCACAAAACTTAAAATGCGCGCAAGTACTCCATTTGGCTCTTGCAGCAAAGGAAATATAAAAACAAATGGCATGGCGCTAATCATTATTGTATAGCCAGTCATTGTTTGAGCTTCTTGTTCGGTTGTCGTAGTCGAACCTAATCCAATAAGCAATGCGGCATAGAAGAAATATCCTAATAATGCGAAGCAAATTACCAGTGGAAGAAATCCCAAGAACGATGCAGCCATAGGCAGAAATATTGAGAGACCGCCGGAAAGAAGAATCCATAGTAGCCCCTGAACAATGCCAAGACCGCTTAATCCTATCAATTTTCCTAACATTAGTTCAGATGGTCTGCAAGAGGAAAGCAAGATCTCAATAATGCGATTGCTTTTTTCATCGAGCATGCTCCGCACCATGATTTGACCTGTCATTGAAATCATCATCATAACAATCAGAATTGAACCATACATGCCAAAAAATTGCTCTAAGAATCCGGTGCTTTGTTCAGATCCGTCCTTTGAAAGTTTGAAGCTGCGCATAGTGGTTTTTCGGCTGATCTCATCGTAGATTTTGGGATCAATTGCATAATGTGCAAGCTGTTGATACGTTAGCGTCTTTTCAACAAGGGATTGAATCGCTGTGATATCGCGCTCATTACCAATATTTTCGCTATAATACTCAATAGTGCGAGTTTTCTCAATATCTGGCGGTATTACGAATACTCCGGTAAATTCGCCAGAAAAAATTCTTTGTTTTGCAGAATCCACCGCTTGTTTCCCTGCTGTCCCATTAAGCAGAGCCAATTTATAACGAGGCGAATTATTTTGAAGTTTGTACTGAGCCGACAAAGAATCGTTCAAATGTTGCGCTATGCCATGCGTTCCATCCCACAAGCCAAACTGCATTGTTTTATCGCTTTGCAAATTTGCCAGCATTGTCGGAACAACAGCAAATAGAATCATGATGAACGGCGTAAGCAAAAGCGATATAATAAACGCTTTTGTGCGCACTTTTTCTATAAACTCCCAGCGTGATACAGCCAGCATTGCTTGAAAATTAAATGATGTCATTTGTTTCTCCTTCTGTATCCGCAATTTTCTTATTGCCAGTTACATTCAAAAATATTGACAGCAGAGATGGTCTTACTGTCTCGATAGCAATAATTTGTGCAAGCGGCAATATTGATGTAGCCAAGTCATTCAATGTTGCTCCTGTGTCAAGTTCGCATTCTGCTAGCTGTCCGTTCATCGAAAATTGCTTTACAAAAGATAAACTTTGGATATTCGCAGCAAATTCTGCATTTGGAGAAGTAACAAACTCCATGCGCACCGTCTTGTTATAATGTCCGGTGCGTATTTCTTCCAATGTTCCATTGAGAGCGGTTTTTCCCTTGTTGAGAATAACAAAACGATCGCAAATAGTTTCTGCAGATTCAAGCTGATGCGTGCAAAAAATTATTGCAGTTCCCTTCTTTGCCAGTTCATGCACAATATCAGCAAACAATTGTTGATTTGCTGGATCAAGGCCAGAGAATGGCTCGTCAAGAATAAGCAACGAAGGCTTATGAACAACTGAAGCAATAAACTGTACTTTCTGTTGATTTCCTTTGGAGAGTTCTTCGATTTTGCGATTTTCCATTCCGCCAAGCCCAAATTTTTCGAGCCAATGTTTGATTGAAGGCCGAGATTGTGAGATGCCAATGCCTTTGAGTGCGGCAAAATAAGCAAGAGTATCGCCGATTTTACTTTTTTTATAAAGACCTCTTTCTTCCGGCAAATAGCCGATTTCTGCTAATGTATTGGGCGTAACTCGCTTATTATTCCAAAGGATTTCGCCAGAATCCGGCGATATAATTGAAAGAATCATTCGGATTGTCGTGGTTTTTCCTGCGCCGTTCGGCCCCAAAACACCGCATATTTCGCCTGAACTTAAGACAAATGAAATGTTTTGAACTGCTCTGACATTGTTTTGGTATATTTTTGATATATTAACTACTTCCAGCATTTTCAACTCCTTGATTATATCTCGCTTCATTTAATTTTTATTAGCAGCAAACTACGGAATTAGATTAAGGTGGGTTCTAAAAATTAGTTTTTTTATTTTTCAGGCACAAATCAGAACCCTTTCAAATCTGTACTGAAAAATAAGCAATTATACGATTGTTTTATTAATTCAC
>JBDHXA010000070.1:0-14769 GCA_039810485.1 Chlorobiota bacterium
GTTGGGTTGTTGCACTATGACACTTAAACCAACTCTTTATTTATTTCATCCGTTGCACTTCACTGTTGAATCTGCGTGATTCTCAATACTTCCTGAAGAATTAAATCATGCTGCAATGCTTCTTTTTCTGATTGTTTGACGAACTTATAAAAGGCTTGCCGACTATAACCAAGCAATGAGCAAAGCGCTTGTATGCTTCGGCTTTCGCTTTGCCCTATATTCACTATCGCTTGGTGCCAGACTTTTTTTTCCAGTCAGTTTCGGTTTCTTTATTGGCAATGTTGATGATTTCCTCAAGCAACTTATTATGCAATTGCTGCTTTTTAAGTTCTTTTTGCAGGAGCTTTACCTCGTTTGGCAGTTCAGGATCTTTCATCCCGGTTTCTTTTTCCCGTTTGCGTTTCATCTTTTCACGCCATGATGGTTTTCGTCCCTGGTATTCCAAAACCCAATCACAAATGCTGCGAAATGGAATACCATATCTTAATCCAAGTTCCCGATAAGTGTAGTTCCCTGATAAATACTCGGTAACGATTTCTTCTTTTGTTTTTCTTTTTTGACTCATTTTTGTGCGAAATAAAGTTAACAATTCTGTCAACCTATTTCAGGACAAGTCAATGCACTTCACTGTTGAATCTGCGAAGTTTAAAATGATTGTGTAAATTAATAACATTGACTTAGGGTAACCGCTTATGCTCTTAGTGTGCAACTTGTTAAAATTGTGTAATTTGCATGATATGTTAGTGTCTTTAATTTTATTTGACAGCCAAGCGCAGTTAAATTTATTTTTTCCAAATATTAGAAAACGAGTATGCTTTTGGATGAAAATAAATCAAAATCAGAAACAAAGTTTGATCAACAAGATCTCTCACTTCAATTAAATCGCTATGAAAATCTTGCCAAAGCGCTAAATATTGCATTAGAAATGCATGTTGCACAAGATTGTCCTTCGCAAAAAATGTGGAATATGACACTTAATTCAATATTGAAAATAACAGAAAGCGAAAATGGCTTTATATCGGGAATAAAACTTAACGAATCGGATGAGCGAACAATAAAGATATATTCATTATATATAAAAGGAAAAGAAAGTTACGACAATTATACATTCGCCGAAGGCAAATATGATGATAATAATTTTGCTTTATTTTCTATAGTCAATACTATTTTAGATGACGGCAAATTAGTAATACAGAACAAAAATCAAGCATCGGATATTGACTCAAACGATTCTTTCACCCTAAAAAGCATATCATCTTTTCTTGGCATTCCTGTCTATCACCGCGATAAATTGGTTGGTGTTTATGGAGTCTTTGACAGTAATACTATATATGATAGTTCCATATCTGAATTATTACAGCCGCTTTCTACTATTTTGGGCTGTATTATAACGAATAACCAAAATGCTGGTCAGCGTGATGCAATGAAGCAATCTATGTATTTAAGCGAGCAATGGTATCGCGCAATATTTGACTCTCTTCCCATTGGAATTGCACTCACTGATAAAGATGGAAATATAATAGATATAAATGCGAGTTGTGAATCCGTTATAGGACTGACTAAAGAGGAATTATACAAGGGCAGCTTTCTTGACGGTAAAACTATAATAAACATAGATGGAAAGCCAAAACTAAAAGAAGAAATGGCTCTGTATCGTGCAATTAAGGAGAATCGAAGTATTTCTGAAGAAGAATCCGGAGTGAAAACCGCGTCCGGAGAAGTGCACTGGTTAAGCGTGAATGCAGCCCCTTTGTCAGAAAAATATGAGGGAGCTATCGTATTGTTTTCTGATATTACTAAGCGGCGTTTGGCTGAAGACAAACTGCAAGATCAACATAAGTTCTTAAATGCAATTCTAAACGGCATGGATATGGCAGTATTTGTGTTAGATGTTGATCTCAATGATAAGAATATTAGGTTTAATTCGGGGAATGCTACTTATGAACGATATAATGGCTTCTCTAATTCAGAATTAGTCGGAAAAACTATAGAATCATTGACCGACTATTTCTCGCCTGATTCTATTAATAAATTACTTTCACATTGCAATATATGCTGTGAGACAAAACAGCAATGTGAATACGAAGAAATCTTCTATTTAGGCGGGCAAGAAGCATGGTGGCTTAATCGGCTGACGCCGCTGATGAATGAAGATAATATTGTGTTTAGGATTATTGGAACATCGTCATTAATAACCGATAGAGTAATTACCGAGCGAAAATTACGCGATATCAACGCCGAATTAGAAGGGCTTGCAATAGAGCTTGATAATCGCGTAAAAGAGCGGACTATTGAATTGCAGCGTTCATTGGCAGCTGAAAGGGAACTCAATATTTTGCGCGATACTTTCGCAGGAGTCATAGCTCACCAATTTCGAACGCCATTGACTATAATTCTTTCAAGTGTCGAAATATTGCGTCTTTATGGCTTTTCTTTGAGCGCTGAAAAACTTAACAAATTATTTCAGCGTATTTTCAGCGCTATAACTTCCATACAAAATTTGCTTGACACCATCCAAAAAATTGAGGAAGTAGATGAAAAAATACGCTCAATGAAGCTGATGCCTATTAATTGCTCGTTTTTACTTCAAACAACCGTAGATAACTTTTTACTAACCTCCGACCGCAACCGTAATATCAGTCAAAATGTCCCTGAAACTCTCGTGGCTTTTGCAGATGAATATATGCTTCGCAGCATTATAGTTGAATTGCTGTCCAACGCTGTGCGATATTCGCCTGCAGACACAGCAATAACAATATCAGCAGAGCGCGCATCGAATTCGGTAATTATAAGTATTAAAGATAAGGGCATAGGTATTGAACCGGTGGAAGTTAATAGAATCTTTGAGCCATTTTATCGCCCCAAGGAAACTGAAAATGTGTTCGGAGTTGGATTAGGTTTGGCGATAGCTAAACGCTATATTGTGGCTATGCATGGCACAATTTCATGCGAGAGCGCTCCTGGGTTTGGCTCAACGTTTTACATCAATCTGCCGATTGGAAACAAAAATAATAAAGCTTAAAAGCGTCGGCAAATCAAAAATATTGCGTAACATAAATGTTTGAGTTTTGTTGTTGCTATTAGTTGCAATGATATCTTTGTTAGTTTGTCGCAACGAGTAAGTAAAGTAAAACATAATTTTTACTGTAATGTGTTTTTCTGACGCATTCAAATATAAACAATCTGAAAAGTTATTGTAAAAAACAGATAATTCCGTAAATTACGCTTACTCAATATTGTTTTGCCTCTAAAATGAGGCGTATTTTCTCATCTAACACCTTAAAGGAAAGTTTATGAAAACATTTCGTAATCTGCTCGCTGCCATTGCAGTTGGAGCTTTCTTGCTTGCACCGATTGTTGCTCAGGCAAATTGCGATGAAAAAGCATCTGCTTCTTGTTGCAGCAAAAAAGGCAAAAAGGCCTCGATGACAATGAAAAAAGAATGCTCAGACGCAGCAAAGGCAAGCTCTACTTCGACAACGACGTCTTCTGCGCCAATTACAAAGTCGGAAGCATCAGGACAAAAAACCAACCCTAAATAATATTTTATTTCCACAGGCAGCCGTTTTGTACAAATTGCTGCCTGTGGAATAGGTAGAAATATAAATAAACATAAGTATTATTATATTTATTTTCCATTCTCATCTTGTTCAAAAGTCGTCCGCTTATTTTGGCTTAATATTTGATGCATTGATTGTTATTATGAACGATTTATACAATCTTAAACCTGCAAAGAACCGTTCATCCAGCAAACATTTATGACCCATCGTTACGTATTCTTACGCTCAAAATTAGTATTGTTCACTATTTCCGGGAGATATTATCATGTCTAAGGGAGGGGCCGGAAAGGTCTATTTCGTTCTGTATTTGGCGGTTATTCTTGAACTGCTAATCATAATTGTAGAGCGTGATGAAGCGGAAGAGCATTTGGTAAAGCGGCAAAAAGAATCTATGAAAATCGTAGAAAGCATTTTGTCGCAGTTGCAGGCCGGCGCCGGCAGCGAAGGCATTGGCACGAGGCCGCAGGATGAAATTACTCTAAAAACTCCTGATCTCGATCCCGAGGTTTCTAAGCTGATTGACGACGATCGAGAATATCTCGTCGACGTTGGCGTTGTTGACGTAAGCGGCGAGATCGAAAAAGTAAAGGCAGACACTCGCCTTGAGCCTAAAGAAAAGGCAGAGCGCTTTAAGGAATTAGTCGACTTGGCTAATGTAAAAGATTTGCAATATCAAATTTTCTATAATGCAAGTCAAGACGTGATGATGCCGTTGTTCCCATCTGAAGATACTCTTCGGCAGATGGAAAAGAAGCAGCCCTTCAAGGAAGCGCGTGAAATTGGCGGCGGATGGAAATTGGAGATGGTGCGCCAGATTAATTTAGATGAAAAATCAACTAAAGAGAAATCGGGTGTTCCGCTTGATGAATTGTATAAGCGCCCTATCTATAATACGTATTCCAAGGACTTTATGGTGGGAAATATTCAGGAATATTCTCCTCCCGGAATTCCTCTCGACAGTATTTTTAGATATTCACAGGGCAAGACAGATACGCTTGCCATGCTAAATGGCAATAAATACAAAAAACGAACATTCGCTGTAATGTATAAGCCGCCGCAGCGTCCGGGATGGTTTAAACTTCGATTCACTTCTCAAACAAGCCGCATTCTGGGCATTCGTACTCCCGAAGGTACAAATACGCGAGAAATTGGAGACGATGAAAAGATTAATATCGGTACTGTCCAACTTAAAGTAAAAGACCTGAGATTAGTTAAAAAAGAGCTTGTCCGCGATCTTGAAACTATGAGTGTGCCGAGTGCCGATGATTTAGCCGACGGCAAGATTTCGCTGAATGATTTCAAAGAAAAACTTAGCGAAGCTTTAGATGCTGCACAGCGCAATCCTGATGAAAAAATTCGAGAAAAGTCAGGTAAAATTGAATTGTATGGGTATATAGCTCAGCTTCTTGCTCCGAATCAATCAGAAAACTTTGATCAAAACAAAGGCAGCATGGTGTTCAGCTTGCGCGTAGTGAAGCTACCGCCGCAAAAGCAGCCGCCTCCAATTGTTGTGATAGCTGATGAAGATACCCGCACATTCGACAAATTGCAAAAGACGGTGATTCGCTTCGAGGCAGGTCCGTATCAACCTAACAAACTGCCAACCGTAACAAGTACTCCTCCATTGTCATGGAAGGTTGTTGATATGGGTGTTTCTGGAAATGCAACCGCTTCGGGTACATCCAGTACTGCTGATGCTAATAAGACACGCAAATATCAATTAGTGCTCGATCAGCCTGCGTCCGCTGGTGAGTATACTATTACTGTTACACATTCTAACGAACGCGGCCAATCAGACAGCAAAGAATGTAAACTGAAAGTATACGATAGTAAAATTACAAATGAGGAAGATGTAAAATCTAACCTTTCTGGGTTCGAATATGGCGATTATTTCGTTCCTATGGCTATTGAACCTGCATCAGGCAATAGCATAAAGCCGGGTGAATTTATACTTAGCGGTGTTATAGGCTCTGGCGATCAATTGCCAGATACACGCGGATTTTCAATTTCTGATGCAAATAAAAAGTGCATTCCTGCTTCAGCTCAGAAATTATCATATAGAGTAGTTTGGGAATTCCCTCGCACAGGAGAGAAAGTTGTGCTTCTTGAAGCTGAAGGCAAACCATCGCAAAGAAAAGCTAAAATTACTAATGTTGGTACGACAGATCCTAGTTTTGATAGAAAAAATCCGATTGTAAGAGCTGTTGGTATAAAAGTGAGCAAGCCACCTCTTAGCTGCGATGCAACTGCTACTTTGAAAGATATTAAACCTAATCCAAAAATTAATGTAAAACAAACCTCGCTGCCTACCGGTTATTCAGCTGGCACTGCAGAGGTTTCCACAGATGGTGACGGTTATGCAATAACTGTCCCAATACAAGGTCCAGCCATTCGACCGGGTCGGTTTGACGGCGGAACAGTTGTCGTAACGCTGTTGCTTAAATTAACAAACCCTGAAAATGGCGAAGTAGCCGAAAGCAGTCGTGATATAAGCATATCCGTTCCGTCGCAATAAGTAAATTTTGTTTTGAAATACTATGTAATTATAGCACATGCTTATAGTTAAAGCATCTGCTAATACGAGGTCCTACATAACAAACTCATTTAGAAATCAATTTCTTGCAGGACACAATCATGAAAACTATAAAAGCAAACATTTCAAGACGGTTATTATTTTTAATTGCCGTTATCATTAGTGTTGGATCCTCTAATTATGAATTATATGCTCAACGAAGCGCTGCACAAATTAGAAGCATACTGTCAAATTTTAAAAGTTGGAGATATAGCAACGTCTCTTGCTGGCAAATAAATGGCGAGGAGTTGTCAGCAGTTACGGAAGTATTAGTTGTGCCTCCTTCAAAACCGCCGGGCTTGGCTGATTGGGAAAAGAACAATCGTTCTATTGTTGCAGCAGTTCAAGAAAGTGTAGATGAACAGGGATGCGACCCAGATCCAAAAGAAGTTGAAGGCGCTTTAAAGGGCAAAGGAAAAATTACTGCCGAGGTTACTTCTTGTATAAATTATTATATAAAATTAGCAAAGAGTAATTGCCTTACTTTCAAATCCGCTTATATGGTAACTTCGCGATACGTTCAGGGAGACACTAACTTACTCGTTTATGGTTTGGTAACTTCTCAGAGCAATCAGGCAAAGGCATCTGCCAATCTTGGAAAATCTGTTGAAGTGCGTTTGGCTTCAGAACTAGAGCGTATATCTGCTCCAGGAACATCACCTTCCGCGAACTTATTAGATTATTTAAAAACATTAGTAATTCAACAAAGTTGTACAGATGTAACAGCTCCAGTTCAAGGCATAGGCGAAGATGACTGGATGCCAAAGAAAATTGGCGTTACAAAATTAGTTGCAGATGATAATGTACAGCAATATCTGCGAATTACTGAAGGTCAGCCGCAGTTGTTTTATGCTGCCAATGAGTTAACTTTGGGATTCTTAGATTTGCTTCGATTCCGTCATTATGAGCTACGATTAGATGATAACGGTCAGGCAATTGACACTATTTACAATAAGTTCTTACCCAAATACGGTTTTGAACTCAAATACGGCCTTGATGAAATTAATTACCCATCGTTATGGAGCGAACGCATGAACGCTAATATAATGTGGGAATCATACAAACTTGGCGTAGTTTTGCCTACAGCCGGCTGGTCTAAGCTTTCGCATGATGTGTTTAATACGGATAGGCGCTTGACAAATGCGGGGTTTGGCGTGAATGGAGCTTTTGATTTTCCTATGAAAATTATCAATGAAAGCGGTGTGTTTAATTTTTCTGCTTCTTACGTGTTTGGAGATCCTGCTTCTAATCCTACTCCGGGACCAGATATGAACAAAGCCGGTCAGAGCTATTTGCCGCGAGTATATATGCAGGGATATTACTCCTTTGCTATTAATATTGATGAATCGTATCTTTTCCGCTTCAAGTTTGGCGGCACATATTATTCTATGGAGCGCTGGAAAGACACAATGATAAAAGATATGCGAGGACGTGATTCTGTTTCTTTACTCAGACCTTATACTGATAATACTAATGGTCACTCTGTGGAAAACATTGGAGGAATCTCAGCTAAAATTGAGTATATGACATTAAGCAATACAGTTCCTTGGGGTGTAAGCGCACAATTTTTTGACGGATCAATACTTGGCAATGTGTGGTTGCAAGTGCCAGTCAGTAAAGAATTTGCAGTTAGAGGTGATGCGCGTATATTCCGAACTGTAACTCGTGATCCGCATGATTGGGAAAAAGAAACATTATTTATTCCATCACTTCAATTTGTTGTAAATTTTTGACCCGCTTGTAATGCGGAATTCTATTTGGCATCGGGCTTGCGAAAATATGCAGTTTAGTCGTCATGACTGTTGATTATCAGTACTTGCAGATAATTTTAACAAATATTGATTATTTTCGCAAGCCCTAATTATTTATGGATTAATCTGACGAAACGTAGTATGACATCATTGATACGCTTTTTTTTGCTTGCGGCTTTAATTGTCGCATGTATGACGCCAACTCAACTTCGAGCTGCAAACGAGGACTCAACCGCTTTAGTTCAGCTAAAAACTATTGATCCGCTTTTGCTTCCGTATTTTCCTCGATGGAAGATTACCGAGCCAAACTTGCAATTGCAAATTTTGCAAACATTTATTCTTGACGGTCGCAAGCGTGAAAATTTAGATTTGCAAAATATTCTTGTAACTTCTGCGCCTATAAAGGATAAGAACGATCCTGAATATACAATTTTATTGATTGAGTGCGGTCGCGAAAAAATGGTTGCTTCAGAAATCCAAACAAAAATGCGGGCTCTTGCAGGAATAATATCTGACCCCAAACGACCATACAGCTATCGAGATATTCCTCCCAGCCAGCCGCCAACTGAATCGCAAATAGCTGTTATAACTCAATTTCTCGACATGCCGAACAATGTTATTCATTCCATTTCTATTTCAGCTTTCGAACAAACTTTAAAAATGGGTGAAACAGGTTTTTGGCTTCGTTCGATAATTGGAACCGAAGATGTTGGATATATGTTTCTTACCCCAGGCGAAGGAAAAATTCTTTTGCGGCGCCCACTTTATCCAAATAATGATGCATCTACAAATAGGGCAATTCCAGATTTAATTGATTTTCATCTCGGATTCGGCTATCGTTTTTCTGATGTTGACAATGGTTTGTTAAGTTTTATCACGAAACGCACGTTGAATGGTGCTTATGGTGGAAAAGGAGTTTTTGGATTTGATATGCACGCTCCGTTTCAACCTGAGTTTGGCATAAGCTTCCATGTTGAATCGCCATTAAAATCTATAGATCAAGTTTCCACACCTTTAGTTAATAGAACTCAAGTTGATCCTTTTACCTATGCGCAATACAGCAAAAATGTTCGCAACGACCGAGATACGAGAGATACGATTGTTTCAGTTGCCCCGATTCTTCGCTCTACTGGTCATGCGGCTTTTTTCTATCATTGGTGGCTCGATCCACAAAAACCGGAAAATTATTTTAGATTTGATTTCGGTATGAATTATGCCGAAATTCAAGAAACAAGATTTAGCCAGCACTATCTTGAATCTGATGCAAAGGGCATGGAATTATTTCACCCAGTACAGTTCTTAGATTGGATTTTTGCGCGTATTGAATATCGCAGCCAAGGAACATATCCCTTTGGTTTAAGTGTTCAATATTCAAATCAAATTTTGCTCGGTCATAGTTATCTGCCAATTCTAGGACAATGGCTGTATATTGATGCACGCTGTTCAATACCGCTTCGTAAATCAACAGAATCTCGTTCATTTGAAACAAATATATATATGATATCTCCGGTATTGCGTCTGAATTTCTAATAGCTAAACATAAACAGACCCTCATACATGAGCTGATATGCTCTAAGTGAGGGTCTGTTTTTATATTATGTTATCTATATCATCTCTAAAATTATTCAGGCGCTTGCCTTAACACCACTATTTTATGACTTGCCTTTTTCGAACGTTAATCCGGATGACAGTTCTAATACTTCTATCTTTTAGCATCATTCCGTCAAAAGCTGCTGAAATCCTCTCAGATTCATTAAATAAATCCGAGAAAATTGTAGAAGAAGCCAGAGTACAGACATCTCAGCAAGATATTCGGATGACTATTCAGAATGTTGATATTACTCGTTTTCCTGAAGTGCGGCTAATTTGTGAAGTAATGTCTATGGACGGTGAGCCTTTCGACACTTTGGCTGTCAAAGATCTAACTGTGCTTGAATCAGGCAAGCCAAAAAAGGTGATATCTGTCGAAAAAATTTCTGTTAAAGAACGAGTGCCTGTTGATTTTGTGTTTCTTCTTGATGTTACTGGCACAATGCAATCAAGCATTAACGGGATAAGAAATAACATAGAAAAATTTACGCAATCGCTTGTAAGTAGAGGTGTTGATTATCGCTTAGGCCTTGTTATGTATTCCGATGTCATCGAAAAGGTCTACCCGCTTAATGAGGACGTAAAACAATTCTTGCAATGGGTTACAGGTCTTTGGGCAAGCGGAGGAGGAGATGAGCGGGAAAATACACTTGAAGCTTTGGCTGAATCCGCAAAAATGAAGTTTCGTCCTTCTGCTAATCGCGTAGCGGTTGTAATTACTGATGCACCTTATCACCAGCAAGGCGAACGCGGAAACGGCCGCACCGAATATACAACATCAAGCATCATAACTTTTTTAAAAGATAAACAAATCAGGGCGTTTTGCATTGTGCCGTTGGGACTGCCAGAATATAGTAAAATTGCTGATGAAACTCGAGGCGCAATTTTTGATATTACTCAACCATTTTCTAAAATTCTTGATGCGTATTCTACGCAGCTAACAAATCTCTACGCAGTTACTTATCGCTCGGATCAACCTGCCATTCCAGATTCGCTGAATGTTGGCATTCTTGATAAGAATAAACGAGAATTAGTTAAAAAAATGATTCCGGTTGTAGAAATTGGCCGCAAACTTATCATCGAAAATTTACTTTTTGCTTCTGCCAGCGCTACTCTTCCGGACTCTGTTTTTGAGTTGGAAGTTATTCGTGAATTTTTAACGAATAAGTCGAAAGTAATTATTCGTGTAGAGGGGCATACTGATTCGCGTGGAAGTAAAAGCATGAATTTGGCTCTTTCGCGTCGCAGAGCAGAATCTGTAAAAAATTATCTAATTCGCAAAGGAATTTCAGCTGTTCGCATCCAAACCGAAGGATTTGGCGATACGCGGCCTATTGCTGACAATTCAACTGATTTTGGACGGCGGCTTAATCGAAGAACAGAGGTCGTTATTGTGGGCAAGTAAACCTATTAAGTTATATCACTTCTGTTTATGGCAATTGTAATTGATAAAAAAGCAATAACAAACAAAGTGTGCAATAATTAACAGTAGAGATATTGTGTTTGTGTTTTCTGTTAAATAATAAAATTTCAAAGAAGTTATCGAAATATCATAAAAATAACTACTGCTAAAAGACCTGCTGCCAATGGCAATATTGTTTGTTTTACAATTGCTAATACTGGTGTTTCACTTAATACAGAAGCAAACACTACAACTGCCGCAGCTGGCGACATAGTGCGCCCAAACGTTGCTCCAATAGCACCAATAACACCTAAATCAACTGCGCCATTTGCATTATAATTTGCAAAATGAGGCAGTACCGCCTTAGAAAAGGCCACGCTTGGAGCCGTGCCTGATCCTGATAACACGCCAAGTCCAGTAGTAACAAATATACTTGCAATTTTTGCAGTAATTCCTGCATCCGATACTAACGAAACAAAAGCTTGAACTAAACCGACATAATCCATTCCGGAAATTAAGCAGGAAGCAGCTATGATCAGAGAAATTACTTTGGCAAATCCATACCCAAGCCCTTCGAAGAACTCGGTCCCGATTTCAGAGATGTTTTTTCTTTCCGCTATCAATGTCAGAATTGTACAGAATATCATAATATGCGATACAGGAAGCCCTTTTGGATATATTTCAAAAATTTGTGGGACAAGGTTATATTTTGGTTGAAAAGCCAACAAGATAATTACAGGAAGCGGTGGAAGGATGGCTTTTACGAGATTAATTTTACCAATAGCGATAGATTTCTCACGCTTAACTTGTATAGGTGTATTTCGAAAGCAAAGAGTAGAAAATACTAACACTGCTATGCCAAAACCTAAAAGTTCAGGCATTATTGCTGCATCAAGCACTGTTTGCAACGATACGTTTGCCGACGATTGAATAGTCACAATATCCGGCTCGCCGGGATTCAGAAGATTGCCGCCGCCCGAACAGCCAAGAACAAGCGTTGCAGCTGCAACAAGAGGGTGCCAGCCGGCAGCAGTCATAATTGGCAATAAGATAGGTCCTACCGCAGCAGCTGCGGCAGTTTGGCTTGTAATGGCAGAATTTGTCAAAAAACCAACCAAACAGCCGCCCGGAACTAAAAGCCAGCGAATATGCTGTATTGGGCGCAAGAGCAGCTTAACTAATTCTTTGTCGCTGCCGGTAAATTTTAGCACAAAGGCAAAGCCCATGGCGGAGCAAATAGGCCCAATAATTTTCTCTTCGCCCATTGTTGCTAGAAATGTATCAAAGACAGCCCATGGCTTTCCGGCTAATGTGGCAAGAGCTAGTCCGGCACAAAACAAAACTATGCGCACATCCGCTCGGCGAATAACAAAATAAATAGAAGTGCCGAGTATGGCTAAAGAAAAAACAAGCGTTGTTAACTGCATAATTTTAGGATCTAATCATGAAATTAATTTGCGCTGAAAAAAAAGCTTCTCAATAAATGAGAGATGTTAGAGCAATGAACCGGCAGATGCAAATATCTAGTTGGTTTAATAAAAATTGATTTTGTTGGAACAATTGCCAATCTGCCGATCAGATATTAAAAGATAAATATGCGAAAAACCGATAATTTTGTCTTAAAAATATCAGTTTTTGTATGAATAATCATAATGCAATATCATGTAAATTAAATGTTTAACACGAGAAATGGCAATAACAAATCTAACTGAGAAAGCTAAAAATAGTTTGTAATCTAATTATCAAAAAACTACTTCAAATGAACTTTACATTATTAACTGATATTTCATCTCTTGTTACTGTTAGCACCAAAGGTCGAGGACGCAAATCTGGAAAGGAAATGAGCGATATTGGCGTTGTAACAGACGCAGCAATGTTGTTTGACAATAAAATACGATGGATTGGCAAAGCAAACGATGCTCTACAACATCTTGCCGACAATAATATATTTGCCACGATTAAGAGTGCGAATAACAAAGCGGTAATGCCCGGATTTGCAGATTCACATACGCATATAGTGTTTGCCGGCAGTCGTGCAGAAGAATTTGGGCGTCGTCTGCGAGGCGTTAGTTATCAAGGAATTGCCGCTGAAGGCGGTGGCATTTTGCGTACTATGAAGGCTGTTCGCGAAGCATCGGAAGACGAACTGTATGAAACAGGAAAACAAATAGCGCTTGCCGCTATGCAAAGCGGAACAACAACTATTGAAATTAAAAGCGGCTACGGACTGTCTTTTGAAAGTGAAATGAAACTGCTACGCGTTGCAAATCGCCTTAATAATGATTTGCCGCTTCGAATTGCGGTTACATTTATGGGCGCTCATGATTTTCCGCCTGAATATTCTAATAATCGGGATAAATATGTGCAACTCATTTGCGATGAAATGTTGCCGGCGGCTGTCGGTTTAGCAGAATTTTGCGATGTATTCACCGACACCGACTATTATACCATAGAGCAGTCTAAAAAGATTTTGAATAAAGCTGCGGAGCTTGGTTTCCGCCTTAAAGTACATGCAGATGAATTAAGCACTTTTGGCGCTGCAGAAATGGCCGCTGGAGTTGGAGCAATAAGCGCTGATCATTTGCTTTACTGTTCTGAAAACGGCATGAAAGCAATGGTTAATTCCGGTACAATTGCAACGTTGCTGCCAGGCACAGCTTACACATTGCGGCTACCCTATGCTCCTGCCAGAAGAATGCTTGAAAATGATTTAGCAATAGCTCTTGCAACAGATTGTAATCCGGGCTCATGCTTTATGGAAAATATGCAATTGGTTCTATCACTCGCTTGCACAAATATGAGAATGACAATTGAGGAAGCAATTTCGGCTGCTACAATTAATGGAGCCGCAGCGTTGGGTCTTGGTGAAATTACAGGCAGTTTAGAAGTTAATAAATCAGCAGATTTTTTAACGCTTGATTGCGCTGAATATACAGAAACTGTCTATCATTATGGCGGGAATCGCGTTAAAGAAGTATGGATAGAAGGCAACCGTGTAATTTAATGCTGTATCCGTCAAATACGTAAAACTACAAATAAAAAGCAGTTGTAATTTTTAGGTTGCAACTGCCGTTTCCTCGAAACCTTGAAAAAGTTTCTTTTGCCTCCTCAGCAATGCAAATAGCTCTGAAATGCGCTGATTTTAAAATAGTTGAAATATTGGTAATATTCGTGTTGCAATGGATGAAATCATTGCAATCAGACATTCAAGATGCTTGTCCAACACAAAAATAAAAAATATTTAGCAATATATGCTGTAACAAAAAAAAAGTTTTTTTGTCCATGTACTAATCTGTTGATTATTAAACCAAAATATCTTTTGATTGTGCTTTTCGATAAGAGAAATTCTTGAGTCTGATTCAGCAGTTTGCGATGTGCCTGCTATGAAGTATTTTTTTACGGCATTCGATGCAAGCATTGACATTTCTCCATGATTTTCATAATTCAATCGTCTACGTCATGATTAGGTATTCTATTCATGAGCCCACTCCGAAAAGGTATTTTATAAAAACCGTAGACGAAAGATTCGCTTTTTTTCAAAAAAACATATCTTCTAAGAGGGCGGATTCAACACTGAAGTGCAACACTTTTGTAATTATCAGTAAATACTTGAATTGGAGTTTTCCATCCAAGTATTTTTCTTGGACGGTTGTTTAGCCGTCTCATTGCCTCTGTAAGCTCATCATCTTCTACTGATAAAAGCTCTCGCTTTTTAGGGAAATACTGTCTGATTAGTCCATTAGCATTCTCGTTTGTTCCGCGCTCCCAAGAGTGATATGGATGGCAAAAATATGCTTCGGCTTATAATGATTTCGCAATGGTTTCATGATTGCTAAACTCTTTGCCGTTATCATAAGTCAGTGTGCGAACATGCTGTTTGTACGGCAATAGCAA